>DASUJK010000124.1:0-10576 GCA_036279295.1 Pseudonocardiaceae bacterium
AGCCTGCCGTCCCGCGCGCGGCCGCTCATCCGGTGTGTCGCGGCGTCCTTGCGGCCTTCACCCTCCGCGACCAGCAGTTCCACCGTGGTGCCGACGAGCGCCTTGTTCAGCTCCCAGGAGATCTCCTCCTGCACGGCGATCAGCCGGTCGTAGCGCTCCCGCACGACCGCCTTGGGCACCTGGCCGGGCATCTCGGCGGCGGGCGTGCCGGGGCGCTTCGAGTACTGGAACGTGAACGCACTGCTGAACCTGGCCTGGCGCACCACATCCAGGGTCGCCTGAAAGTCCTCTTCGGACTCACCGGGGAAGCCGACGATGATGTCGGTGGTGATGGCGGCGTCCGGCATGACGGCGCGCACGTCGTCGATGATGCCGAGATAGCGCTCCGACCGGTAGGACCGGCGCATCGCGCGCAGCACACTGTCCGAACCGGACTGGAGCGGCATGTGCAGCTGGTGGCACACCGTGGGCGTCTCGGCCATCGCGGCGATGACGTCGCTGGTGAAGTCCTTCGGGTGCGGCGAGGTGAACCGGAGTCGTTCCAGTCCGTCGATCTCCCCGCACGCCCGCAGCAGTTTGCCGAACGCGGCCCGGTCGCCGAACTCGACGCCGTAGGAGTTCACGTTCTGACCGAGCAGTGTCACTTCCAGCACACCCTCGGCGACCAGCGCCTCGACCTCGGCGAGCACATCGCCCGGCCTGCGATCGGCTTCCTTGCCGCGCAACGACGGCACGATGCAGAACGTGCAGGTGTTGTTGCAGCCCACCGAGATCGACACCCAGCCCGAGTAGGCGGAGTCGCGGCGGGCGGGCAGCGTGGACGGGAAGACCTCCAGCGACTCCAGGATCTCCACCTGGGCCTGTGCGTTGTGCCGGGCGCGGGCCAGCAGCGTGGGCAGCGAGCCGATGTTGTGGGTGCCGAACACCACATCCACCCACGGCGCGCGCTTGACGATGTCGCCGCGGTCCTTCTGCGCGAGACAGCCGCCGACCGCGATCTGCATGTCCGGATTCGCCTGCTTGGCCGGATACAGGTGACCGAGGTTGCCGTACAGCTTGTTGTCCGCGTTCTCCCGGACCGCGCAGGTGTTGAACACGACGACGTCCGGCGTGCCGTTCTCGGCCACCTGCGTGTACCCGGCACTCTCCAGCAGCCCGGCCAGCCGCTCGGAGTCGTGCACGTTCATCTGGCACCCGTACGTGCGCACCTGAAAGGTCCGTGCTTCGCCCACGTCTTGAGGGTAGACCGGGTCGATCGGGCGAATCAGGCCAGGTGACGGTGCGATTACTGGCACGATGGGCCGATGCGTGTGCCTGCGCTGGTATTGGCCCTGCTCACCGCGGCGGCGGTGCTGACGGGCTGTCAGAGCTCGTTCGCGGGACTGCGGCTGACCGTGGCCACCGGCAACATCGACGGCGTCTACTACCAGATCGGCTCGCAGCTGGCCGGCATCTGGGCCGACCAGCTGGGCATCGCCAAGCCGAAGGTGCTCCGCACGGCCGGCAGCCCGGCGAACATCCAGCAGCTGCACGACGGATCGGCCGACATCGGGTTCAGCAGCGCGGACGCCATCGACACATCCGAGCAGGGGCCACGCAAACTGCGTGCGCTGGCCAGGATCTACGACGACTACATCCAGGTCGTGGTGCGCGCCGACCTGCCGATCCGGGATCTGGCCGACCTGGCGGGCAGGCGGGTGGGTGTCGGCGTGCCGAACTCGCAGGTCCAGCTCGTGACCAACCGCATCCTGACCGCTGCCGGCGTGCACGGCATCACCCCTGTCGGCCTGAACCTGAACGACTCCATCAGTGAGCTGCACGCCGGTAAGATCGACGCGTTCTTCTGGTCCGGCGGCCTGCCGACGCCCAGCATCGCGACGCTCGCGGGCTCGGTCCCGTTGCGGCTGCTGGACCTGGGTACGGACCCGTCCGGCGTGCTGCACACGATGCTGGCCAAGTACTCGGTGTACGGGACGGCGCTGGTGCCGGCGGCCACGTATGGCGCCGGCAACGCCTCGGTGACCACCCTCACGGTGCCCAACTTCCTGCTGGTCACCGACCGGATGCCGAACGACGTGGCCGAAGCGCTGGTGAAAGCCCTGTTCGACGCCACCGGCAAGCTCGTCGGGGTCAACGCCGCCGCGCTGGGCATCGACGTGCACTCGGCGATCTACACCCAGCCGGTGCCGCTGCATCCCGGCGCCGAGCAGTACTACCGGTCAGCCAAGCTGTAGCCGCTCGGCCAGCCAGCCGTACGCCTCGCCGCGGTGGTCGGGCTCGATGGTGGAGTGGTCCTCGTCCGGGAAGCAGTGCACCTCCACGCCCGGGATGTGGTCGGCCAGCCAGCGACCGTGCGCGGGCGGGCAGTTGCGGTCCAGTTCGCCGTACCAGAGCTGGACGGGACACCGGATGTCCGCCATGTCGAAACCCCACGGCCGGTGGATCGCGTTGTAGTCGTCCCACCAGCCCTGATCACCCTTGCCGACACCGTCCTGCGTGACCAGCGCGAGGTATTCGGCCATCTGCCTGCCGTGCGAGTCGTCGGTGCCGGCCCGGTCGCCCCACCTGGCCAGCCAGGCGTCGGGAGTGCCGAACATGCGCAGCATCTCCTCGGTCTCGGCGGTGAAGTCGGCACGCACGTAGTCATCGCCCATGCGGATGAACGGCGACGGTGACGCGAACACACAGGCGGCGGCGACCAGGTCGGGCGCCAGCGCGGCGCACGCCAGGGTGTACGGGCCGCCGCCGGAGAACCCCCACATGGCCATCCGGTCGATGCCGAACGCCTCGGCGACGGCCCGGGTCTGCGCGGCGCCCTCGGACACCAGCCGACCGGGTTTGGCCGGTGAGTCACCGAGGCCCGGACGGTCGTAGCTGATCAGCCGGAAGCCGTGCTCGTGCGCTTCGGCGACGGAGGGCGCGTACAGCCGCCGCGAGCCGGGACTGCCGGCGTGCACCAGCAGTGGGTACCCGTCGGCCCCGACCGCGTCCACCCATAGCTCCTGGCCGTCGGCCATCCGCACGACCCGCGTCTCGATCCGCACGTCGCCGAGCCTAACCAGCGGTGGCAACACCTTCGGCTGTTGAGCACGCCGGAATCCCATCGACGTGGTGGTGCCAGATGTGCTCGGCGATGTCGAGGTCGGCAGCGGCCATCCCTGCCGACCCACCACGACGATCCGGTCGACAACAATGCCAGCGCGGCAACCAGATCGGAGACCAAAGCCTGCCCCATCGTACCTCCGTGGGCGAGCGGACCCGGCAAACCGAATCTCGGTGTCGATCCTGGGCGCAGCAACCTATCCTGCTCACGTGACTGATCAATGGACGGCGCCGCTCGTCACCCTGGTGGACGAACCACAGCTGGGCGACGAGCTGACGATGCTGGCCGGACGCCTGGAGCGGAACCGCACGAACCTGTTGCAGCGCTGCGGTGGGCTGACCGGCGAGCAGCTTGCGCAACGCTCGGTGCCGCCGTCCAACCTGTCCCTGCTCGGCCTGATCCGCCACATATCCGACGCCGAGCGCGCCTGGTTCCGCACCCGGTTCGCCGGTGAATCGGTCAGTTGGATCTACAAGCGCGACGACACGCCGGACGCGTCGTTCGACGAGGCCGACCCAGCGGCAGCCGAGGCCGACTACAACGCGCTGGTCGCCGAGTGGGAGGCGTGCCGGAAGGCAGCCGCGACCGGGTCCCTTGACGACACGTTCGTCCACGTCCGCTTCGGCGAGATGTCCCTGCGGTGGGTCTACGGCCACATGATCGAGGAGTACGCCCGGCACTGCGGCCACGCCGATTTCCTGCGCGAGCGGATCGACGGCTACACCGGCGACTGACTCTTGTTCTCTACCTAGGGGCTTGGTAGAGTTCTAGACATGGCTGGTCCACGGATGACGCTACCCACGCAGTTGGTCCTGCGTGAGCTCATGGACGACCCGACCCGCGAGCTGTACGGGCTGGAGATCTGCGCGGCGGCCGGGCTGCCCAGCGGCACGATTCACCCGATCCTGGCACGGCTGGAGCGGGTCGGGTGGCTGCGCTCCCGTTGGGAAGAGGTCGATCCGGCCGAGCAGGGGCGACCACGGCGGCGCTACTACAGCCTGGAGCCGAACAGCATCGCGCTGGTGCAGGCCGCGCTGCATCGCGCGGAAGCGTCGACGCGGGCCCTGGCCCGACTGCGCCCCGGCCTGGCCGGAGGCCAGGCATGAACGCCGCGAACGCGCTCGTCAGATCCCTGGACGACGCGCTGGCCAGCGACCACGTGGACGACATCGAACTGGACATGATCCGCGACCTGATTCGCACCCTCGACCTGAGCCGCGTTGACAGCAGCGAGCAGGTCGGCAGGGTAGCCGGTCGCCTCACGCGTCGAGTCGGCCTCAGCGCCGATGCGGTCGACTGCCTGCGGAAGGCATGCATGAGCGCGTGGGCGCTGGCCCAGTCGCTCCGGCTCCGGGATGCAACCGAGCCGAAGTGCGCGCTCTCCGTGGCTTCGTTGCGGTTGACGTCGTGGGCGCTTCGATTCCTGCCGGTTGCCGACCGTGCCGAGTACGAGGAACTGTTCCACTCGGAACTGCTTGATCTGAAGTGCGGCTGGTGGGGTCAGGTCAGGTACTCGCTGCGGGTACTGGCCCACGCTCCCCTGCTGCGGCACGAACTGCGGCTCGTGCCGCCCGCCCTGCGGGAGCGCGCATGACCGCCCGCGAGAATCCGCACGGCCTGCTCGGCTACGTGCTGGACGATCCGAAGCGCACCGACAACGCGCTTCGCCTGGCGCACTGGGTTGTGCTGGCCCTGGTCATCGTCGCGGCGGCGGTGGTGTTGCTCGCGATGGAGTCACCGGTTGCGGCGGCGGGTTTGTTCGGCGGTGGATCGGTGGGTGGCTATGTCGTGCACCGCTTGCGCCGGCGGGCAGGAGGCGCAGCATGACGCGCTCCGACCTCGACGTCAGCAACTACAGCCACATGCTCGACAGAGCCCTCGATCTCGCGCACGTCAACAACCTTGACCTCGGACAGGTATATGCCTATGCCGATCTCGTGAGCGTTCATCTCAAGGCCAACCGGCCCGCCGCCGCGCTCGGCCATGCCCTCACTCTCATCGCCGAGCTCGACCTGCACCTCGAACAAGCTCGCGGCGACAACCTCATCGAGGAGGCCGTCGAGTGTATTGAGGATGCTCGTGAAATTGCCAGGGCACTCCTCAACTCGCTCGACGTTGTCCGGCATGACCATGCGCTGCCGGTGGCGGGTGCTCGGCGGTTGGCCTCTCTTGCGGTCCGGCTGCTGCCCTGCCCCGACCGCGTCGAGTACCAGGAACTGTTCCATTCGGAGCTGTACGACCTGCACTGTGGCTGGTGGGGGCAGGTTCGGTACGCGCTTCGGGTGCTGGTGCGCGCTCCCCTGCTGCGCCATGAGCTGAGAGAGATCAGGCGACAGCTGGCAACCTGACCCGCACCAGCAGACCGCCACCCTCCGGTGTGGACACTTCGACCGTGCCGTCCACCCGTTCCACGATCCGGCTGACGATGGCCAGGCCGAGTCCGGTGCCGTGCACGTTCTGGTGTTCCCGCGAACGCCAGAACCGGTCCGTCGCCCTGGCCAGCTCGTCCGGTCGCAGGCCGGGACCGTGATCCCACACGGACACCGAGACCATGTCGTCCGACCGGCGCACCTCGACCTCGACGTGGGTGCCGTCGCCGGTGAACTTCAACGCGTTCTCCAGCAGCGCGTCCAGGATCGCCTCCAGACCACGCGGTGGCGCCAGTGCCCGGCCGCCCGGTTCGCCTGCCAGCACCATGGACACGTTCCGGTGCGCTGCGACCGCCTGCCAGCTGGCCACCCGCAGAGTCACGACCTGATCCACGTCGACCTCAACCGGTTCCACCGCACCGGATTCCGCCCGTGCCATGGCCAGCAGCTCGTCCAGGATCCGGCCAAGTCGGTCGGCTTCGGCGATCGCGGCCGTCTGGTGTTCGACTGCTTCCGGCGTCACGTGCCCGGCCAGGTTGCCCAGCCGCAATCGCAGTGCTGTCAACGGATTGCGGAGCTGGTGGGACGCGTCGGCGACGAACGCGCGCTGCGCGGCGAGTGTCATGGTGACCGTGGTGGCCAACTGGTCGAACGACTGGGACAGCCTGCGCAACTCCGGTGGCCCGCCGCGAATGCCGGCCGGGTCGACGTCGTCACCGCGCACCACCGCGGCGCCCAGCAGCGCCGTCGCGTCGTCCAGCCTGCGCACCGGTCGCAGCACCCAGCGAACGACCGGCAGCGCCGCCATCACGGCCAGCACCATCGCCACGATCGCGGCCGCTGCCAACGCGGCCCACCAGCCAAGGATCACGTCCCGCACATGGCCGGTGCCGGACACCGTCACGGCGACGCCGAGCAGTTCCCCGCTGAGCAGCACGGGCTCGGCCACCACCAGTGGCGCTGTGTGCCACGGCAGCAGCGGCGCCCCGCTCTGCGGCGACCGGCCGGCCAGGGCCTCCTCGACGGCGTTGTGCACATCGGGATCGGCCAGGTCGATCGATGTGTGCGAGTGCGCCTTCACCTGACCACTGGTGTCCACGACGACGGCCCGGATGCCGTACACCTGCTCGTAGCGGACCAGCGCGACACCCAGCATGTCGAAGTCACCCGAGGACAGCGACTGCTGCGCCATGGACGCGAAGCCCTCGGTGTCGGTCAGCCGGTCCAGGAACAGTTGCTGTCCTTCGGAACTGGCCACCGTCAGTGCCAGCGGCGCACCGAGACCGACGACCACCAGCACGACGAGCGAGATGACGACGGCGAGCAGTCGGGTGCGCATGTCAGCGGGCCGGTCTGGTACGTGGCCTGCCGAGCCGGTAGCCGACGTCGTGCACGGTCTCCAGCACCCACGGCCGACCGAGGGTGGCCCGCAGCGCCGTGACCTCCTCGTCCAGTTGGGCCGTCCCGTCGGGCCACACCTCGGCCATGACCCGCTCCCGGGTGCACACCGCCCCACCGGACTTGGCCACGAACGCCAACAGCTGGAACTGCTTGCGGGACAACGGAATCAGCGAGCCGGCCACCAGCACCTCGTGCCGGCTCAGGTGGATCTCGACGTCGCCGACGACGATCACCTCGCCGTCCGTGCCGACCGGCGGATGCGCGCCCCCGCCACGCCGTAGCACGGCGTGCACGCGGGCCACCAGTTCACCCTCGTCGTAGGGTTTCACGACGTAGTCGTCGGCACCCGCGTGCAGCCCGAGAATCCGGTCGGACACGTCACCGGCCGCGGACACCACGATGATCGGCACGTCGCTGATCGCTCTGATCCGCCGGCACAGCTCGACACCGTCGGCGTCGGGCAGCCGCAGGTCCAACAGCACGACATCGACGCCGACCAGGCGATTGAGCACGTCCCGACCCTCAGCCAACCGGTCCACGGCGAACCCACGCCTGATCAGCGCGGGCACCAACGCCTCGACCACCAGGTCGTCGTCCTCGACGAGCAACATGCGCACACTACGTATCCTGCCCTGAACACCGCGTCAGCGTCGCGGATAGCAGGCAAGACGGTCACCGGCAGGTGGTCGTACTCAGACCGGCGGCACGAATCCGGGCAACCAGCCAGGATCATCCGAGTCGCCGCACAGCGGGCATGGTTCAGCGACCATCATGCCCGGCATGACCTCGCGCATGACCTGACCATCGCCAGGCACCACCACCGGACGGTGCCGATCGGCCTGGTCACCGATCGCCTCGTAGGAGACGGCTCGACAACCATGGCACACGGTCCGCATCGGCGCTACAGCGTGCTGATCGGCCATGGCGACCAGTCTACGTATCCACCCACCGGGCGCCATCGCACTGCTCGTACACCTCCGGGGACGGCACCGTGCCGCCCTTACCCTCCTTGTCGACGGCTGCCCTTTCGACAGTTTGCCAACCGGTGCCGTTGCACGACGGGCAAATCATCTTCGTCCGCTAATTGTGTCACTTGTTCTTGCGGAGCAGCCTCGTCAGCGGGTCGAACTTGAGGTCGACGACGCGCTCCTTCATCGGGATGAGCGCGTTGTCGGTGATGTGAATGCCCTCGGGGCAGACCTCGGTGCAGCACTTCGTGATGTTGCAGAAGCCGAGACCGTGCTCGTCCTGCGCCGACTTGACCCGGTCGCCCGTGTCCAGCGGGTGCATCTCCAGCTCGGAGATCCGCATCAGGAACCGGGGACCGGCGAAGTGCTCCTTGTTCTCCTCGTGGTCACGCATCACGTGGCAGGTGTTGTTGCACAGGAAGCACTCGATGCACTTCCGGAACTCCTGCGACCGCTCGACATCCACCTGCTGCATCCGGTACTCGCCCGGCTTGAGGTCGGCAGGCGGCTGGAAGGCCGGGATCTCCCTGGCCTTCACGTAGTTGAACGACACGTCCGTGACCAGGTCGCGGATCACCGGGAACGTCCGCATCGGCGTCACCGTGATGGTCTCGCCCTCGGTGAACGTGGACATCCGCGTCATGCACATCAGCCGCGGCCGACCGTTGATCTCGGCCGAACACGAGCCGCACTTGCCCGCCTTGCAGTTCCACCGGACCGCGAGGTCCGGCGTCTGGGTGGCCTGCAACCGGTGGATGACGTCGAGGACGACCTCGCCCTCGTTCACCTCGACGGTGTAGTCCTGCAGGTCACCCTTTTCGTCGTCGCCCCGCCAGACCCGGAAGTTGCCCTGGTAAGCCATGTCAGCCCTGCCCTTCCCGGTGCCCGGTCAGCTCACCGTCGGTGAAGTACTTGTGCAACTCGTCCAACTCGAACAGGTCGAGCAGGTCCTGCCGCATCGGGACCTGGTCCTCGTGGAACAGCCGGATGCCGTTGCCCTCGATGACACAGACCAGCAGCTGCTTGCGCCAGTTCGCCTGCATCGAGGGGCAGTCCTCGCGGGTGTGGCCGCCCCGGCTCTCGGTCCGCTCCAGCGCCGCCTTGGCGACACATTCGCTGACCAGCAGCATGTTGCGCAGGTCGAGTGCGAGGTGCCAGCCCGGGTTGAACTGCCGGTGACCCTCGACGGCGACCTTGGTGGCGCGCAGCTTCAGGTCTTCCAGCCTGGCAACCGCGTCGGCCACCTCGCCCTCCCGACGGATGATGCCGACCAGGTCGTTCATCATCTGCTGGAGGTTGTGGTGCACGGTGTACGGGTTCTCCGGGGACTCGCTGTCGCCGCCGTCGAACGGGGTGACAGCGGCCTGAGCCGCCTGGGTCACGTCCTCGTCGGTGACGACAGGCCGCTCGCCGATGCCCCGCACGTACGCGACCGCGCCGGCACCGGCCCGCCTGCCGAACACCAGCAGGTCGGACAGCGAGTTGCCGCCCAGCCGGTTGGAGCCGTGCATGCCGCCGCCGACCTCGCCGGCCGCGAACAGCCCGGCCACGCCCACCGCTGCCTGCGAGTCGGGGTCGACCTGGATACCACCCATGACGTAGTGGCAGGTCGGACCGACCTCCATCGCCTCAGCGGTGATGTCCACATCGGCCAGTTCCTTGAACTGGTGGTACATCGAGGGCAGCCGCCGCTTGATCTCCTCGGCCGGCATGCGGCTGGAGATGTCCAGGAACACGCCGCCGTGCGGTGATCCCCGGCCGGCCTTGACCTCGGAGTTGATCGCCCGGGCCACCTCGTCGCGGGGCAGCAGGTCCGGCGTGCGCCGGTTGTTGTCCGGGTCGGTGTACCAGCGGTCGGCCTCTTCCTCGGTCTCCGCGTACTGACCCTTGAACACGTCCGGCACGTAGTCGAACATGAACCGCTTGCCCTCGGAGTTGCGCAGCACACCACCGTCGCCGCGCACGCCCTCGGTGACGAGGATGCCCTTCACCGACGGCGGCCAGACCATGCCGGTCGGGTGGAACTGGACGAACTCCATGTTGATCAGCCGGCCACCGGCACGCAGCGCCAGCGCGTGGCCGTCGCCGGTGTACTCCCAGGAGTTCGACGTGACCTTGAACGACTTGCCGATGCCACCGGTGGCCAGGATGATCGCCGGCGCCTCGAACAGCACGAACCGGCCGGACTCGCGCCAGTAGGCGAACGCGCCCGCGATGCGGTCCTGGCCGTCCTTGAGCAGTTCGGTCACGGTGCACTCGGCGTAGACCTTGAGGTTGGCCTCGTACTCGCCGGTGGCCTTGTGGTCCTCCTGCTGGAGCGACACGATCTTCTGCTGCATCGTGCGGATCAGCTCAAGGCCGGTCCGGTCACCGACGTGCGCGAGCCTCGGGTAGGTGTGCCCACCGAAGTTGCGCTGGCTGATCTTGCCGTCCTTGGTGCGGTCGAACAGCGCGCCGTAGGTCTCCATCTCCCACACCCGGTCCGGCGCTTCCTTGGCGTGCAGCTCGACCATCCGCCAGTTGTTCAAGAACTTCCCGCCACGCATCGTGTCGCGGAAGTGCACCTGCCAGTTGTCGTTGGAGTTCGCGTTGCCCATCGCCGCCGCGCAGCCGCCCTCGGCCATGACGGTGTGCGCCTTGCCGAACAGCGACTTGCACACCACCGCGACCCGCAGGCCGCGCTCCCGCGCTTCGATGACAGCCCGAAGTCCCGAGCCGCCAGCGCCGATGACGAC
>DASUJK010000125.1:0-7887 GCA_036279295.1 Pseudonocardiaceae bacterium
CGATCAGGGTGCGCAGCAGGCGGGTCTTGCCCTGGCCGCGCTCGCCGAGCAGCACCACGTCGTGCCCGGCCAGCAGGGCGCGTTCCAACTGCGGCAGCACCGTTCGGTCGAAACCCACGATGCCGGGCCACGGGTTGGCGCCGGACTCAAGCAGGGCCAGCAGGTTCTGCCGGAGCTCGGTCTTGACGCCACGCGCCTTGTAGCCGGCGGCGCGCAGCTCGCCGGCCGTCGTGGGGAGGATTTTGGGGGCTGCGGGAACTGTCACACCTTCGACGCTACGTGCATCCGACGGCCTGGTCGATGTGGAGCGGCTCAAGGGTTGGTGCCGGAAAATCGGTTGACAGGTCAGCTAGTTGCGAGCACGCTGCGTCCGCGAGACCCCTACCTTGCGGCGCTGAGCTGGGCGAGTGTGTCGATCTTCGATCCGCATGGCAAGCCTTGTCCGCTCGTGGCGAACAGCACTTTGCCGGGGTGCCTGCACGGCGCCGGAAATCACCTCGTACGCTCACGCACCGTGTCCTGTCCGAGCGCCACGATGGTGGTCTGGACGTCGGCGTGGCTGCACGGCGCCGCCGCGGCCGACGATGTTCTCGACGCTCTCCACTCCTGGGCCGAGTCACATGAAGTGACCGCGCACGACGAGAGCACCGCTGACCTGCTCGGCCTGCCCGGCCCGGGCGAGCGTGGTGGGTCGCTGGCCCTGCTGCTCGCCGCGGCCCGGCGTACGGCCGTGACCGGCGGTGAACTTGTCCTGCCGGTCGCCGGTGACCTGCGTGGCCTGCGCGGTGAGGCGGTGTTCGCGGCCGCAGCCCTGCATGCCGGTGAGGCCGCCGTCCTGACCACGAGCCCCGACGATGCCGAGGCACACGCGCAGGCACGCGATCTGGGGATCGTGCCGGAGCGCGTCGCCGACGGTGTGCTCCGCTGGACGGTGCACCAGCTGCCCAGCGCGCCGCTGGGTGATCCGACCCCGCTGGGCGAAGCCGAGCACGAGCTGTCCGGCGCGATGCGTGCCGCGGCGACCGCGCTCGTCGAGCTCGACGTGGCCCGGCACCGGCCCGGTGTGCGGGCGGAGATCACCGCGGTGGTCGAGGGCCAGCCGAGATCGCCGTGGCCGCCGGGGATGCCCAACCGGGCACTGCGCGTGCTGCAGCGGGCCAACGAGGTGGCCGCGATCCTGCACGTGGCCACCAGCGACGAACCCGGTGGCGCCGTGTCCGCGTCGGCGATCCGGCGGCGTGCGGAGGCGCTGCGGCCGCTCGACCACGCCGTGCGCACCGCCCGCCGGGCCGCCGTCGCCGAAGCCGTGCGGTCGCTGTCCGATCACGCCGGAAAGCGCTAGCCGGCAAGGGTCAGCTGGAACGGACTCCTGGCCGCGCCGGCCGCTCGCAGCAGCCGGTGGCGCACGGGGCCCCGTTGATCGTGCAACCGGCCGCCGGGAAGTGTGACAGCTTGCGGGCCGGCAGGCCCACCGTGTGCTCCCGGACCAGTTCCACGACGAGCTGGGCGAACCGGGGATCGGTGCCCGGGGTGGCCGCGCGGGCGAACGCCATGCCCAGCTTCTCCGCGCGCACCCGCGCCTCGGTATCCAGGTCCCACACCACTTCCAGGTGATCGGACACGAACCCGATCGGGCTCACCGCGACACCCGGCACCCCGGCCGCGTGCAGTGCCTCGACGTGGTCCACGATGTCCGGCTCCAGCCACGGAATGGCAGGCGGGCCGGACCGGGACTGCCAGACGACGTCGTAGTCGGGCACCCCGACCTGCTCGGCGACCAGCCGGGCGGCCTCGGCGATCTGCCGGGAGTACCGGTGGCCGCCCTCGCCGGGCGGGCCCGCCGTGGCGTCCGCCGACGCCGGCACGGAGTGCGCCGTGAAGACCAGCCGGGACCCGGTGGGCACCTCGGCCAGCGCGGAGCGCACGGCGTCGGCGACCGAGGCCACGAACAGCGGGTGGTCGAAGTAGTGGCGCAGTTTCAGCAGATCGGGCGAACCGGGGCCGACCGTGTCGCGCGCGGTGATGATGTCCTCGTCGTACTGCCGGCAGGCCGAGTAGCCGCCGTAGGCGCTCGTCGGGAACACCAGCGCGGTGCGGACCCCGTCGTCGGCCATCTCGCGCAGCGTGGCCGCCGCCATCGGATGCCAGTTCCGGTTGCCGAAGTAGACCGGCAAGGTCATCCCGGCCGTGTCCAGTTCGGCACGCACGGCGTCGATGATGTCCCGGTTCAGCCGGTTGATCGGCGACACGCCGCCGAAGTGCAGGTAATGGCGCGCGACGTCGTCCAGGCGCTCCGGCGGCACACCCCGCCCCCTGGTCACGTTCTCCAGGAACGGCCGTACGTCGTCGGGGCCTTCCGGGCCGCCGAACGACAGCAGCAACAACGCATCCACGTTCACGGCAGGCATTGTCCCGCGCGGCCGAACCGGCCACGCGGGAGGACCACCTGGTTACATACCGATGGCGTGGACGCCGCCGTCCACCATGATCATCGAGCCGGTGGTGGCCGGCAGCCAGTCGGACAGCAGCGCACAAACCGACTTGGCCACCGGGGTCGCGTCGGCGACGTCCCAGCCCAGCGGTGCGCGGTCGTGCCACGAGTTCTCCATCAGCGCGAACCCGGGGATCGACTTGGCGGCCATCGTGCGCAGCGGGCCTGCCGACACCAGGTTCACCCGGATCCCGCGCGGGCCCAGTTCCCTGGCCAGGTAGCGGGTCACCGACTCCAGCGCCGCCTTGGACACGCCCATCCAGTCGTAGGCAGGCCAGGCCACACGCGCGTCGAAGTCCATGCCGACGATCGAGCCGCCGCCCTCCATCAGCGGCAGGCATGCCGCGGCCAGCGACTTCAGCGAGAACGCCGACACCTGCACCGCGGCGGACACGTCCTCCCACGGCGCCGCCAGGAAGTCGGCACCGAGGCAGGACGCTGGCGCGTTGGCGATCGAGTGCAGGATGCCGTCGAGGCCGTCGACGTGCTCCCGAATCCGGTCGGCCAGCCCGGCCAGGTGGTCGGAGTCCCGGACATCCAGTTCGATCACCGGTGCGGGCGCGGGCAGCCGCTTGGCGATCCGCTCCACCAGGCTCATCCGGCCGAACCCGGTGAGCACCACGGTGGCACCCTCCTCCTGCGCCACCCTGGCGGCGTGGAAGGCGATCGACGCGTCGGTGATCACACCCGTGATCAGCAGTCGCTTGCCGTCGAGCAGACCTGGCACTTGTGGTTCCTCCGAAACTGTTGCGGTAAGGGCGAAACTGGGGCCGTCAGTGGCCCATGCCGAGGCCGCCGTCCACCGGCAGCACCGCGCCGGTGATGTAGGCGGCGGCGTCCGACGCGAGGAACGTGACCACACCGGCCACCTCGTCGGTGGTGGCCAGGCGGCCCAGCGGCACCTGACCGAGAATCTGCTGCTTCCGCTCGTCGGACAGCGCGTCGGTCATGTCGGTGGCGACGAACCCGGGTGCGACCACGTTCGCCGTGATGTTGCGCGAGCCCAGCTCCCTGCCGATCGAGCGGGCCATCCCGATCAGGCCCGCCTTGCTCGCCGCGTAGTTGACCTGGCCTGCCGAACCCAGCATGGCGACCACGGACGACACGAACACGATCCGGCCCCACCTGGCCTTCAGCATGCCCCGGCTGGCCCGCTTGGCCACCCGGTAGGCACCGGTCAGGTTCGCGTCCACGACCCTGGTGAACTGGTCCTCGCTCATCCGCACCAGCAGGGTGTCGTCGGTGATGCCGGCGTTGGACACCAGCACCTCGACCGGTCCGTGCGCGTTCTCCACCTCGGTGAACGCCGCGTCCACCTGCTCGCTGTCGGTCACGTCGCACCGCACGCCGAACAGGCCGTCGGGCACCGTGGAACCCCGGTGCGTCACGGCCACCTTGTCGCCCCGCTCGGCGAAGGCCGACGCGATGGCCAGGCCGATACCCCGGTTGCCGCCGGTGACCAGAACGGACCGTCCCACTGCTGTGCTCCCTGCGTGTGTGGATAGCTGCCTGTCAGTCCGCGTGAGGCTATCTCACGCTCACGCCGGTCGCCGTAGGCTGTCCGCCGTGATCATCGGGCTGTTGCATCCTGGGATGATGGGCGCCGGGGTCGGCGCACAACTGGTCGAGCGTGGCCATCAGGTGTTCTGGGACCCGACGGGACGATCACCGCGGACCGCCGAGCGCGCCACCGCGGCCGGCATCCTGGCCGCCGAGTCGCTGGAGCGGTTGCTGGCCGACGCCGAGGCCGTGTTGTCGATCTGCCCGCCCGCCTACGCGTCGCACGTCGCCGAGCAGGTCGCCGGCCATGGCTTCACCGGGCTGTACGTGGAGGCCAACGCGATCAACCCGGCCAGGATGACCAGCATCGCGACACTCCTGGGCGATGCGGGCGCGACCGTGGTGGACGGCTCGATCATCGGTCCGCCACCCGGCGAGGGCCGACACGCCAGGGTGTACCTGTCCGGGCCGATGGCGGCTGTGGACACCGCTGTCGGGTTGTTGGCCGGCAGCCTGGCGGAGCCGAAGCCGGTGGACGAGCGGATCGGGTCGGCGAGCGCGTTGAAGATGGCCTACGGCTCGTACCAGAAGATCAGCAGGGCACTGGCCGCGGTGAGCCACGCGCTGGCCGACGAGTTCGGCGTGACACCGCAGTTGCTCGCCGAGGCCGAGCGCATGAGCCGCAGCGCACTGGCCGACCGGCCGGCATTCGTCGGTGTGGCCGCGTCGGGCTGGCGGTGGGCACCGGAGATGGACGAGGTCGCCGAGTCGCTGCGCACCGCCGGGCTGCCGGCCGCGTTGGCTGCCGGTGCCGCGAACGTGTTCCGCCGCTGGGACGCGGACAAGGACGACTGGGACTCCAGCCCGGAGACCGCGCTGCGGCACCTGCGGGACTGAGCGACCAGCGTCTCACCGGGCGCGCGGAAGGTCGTCCGTCGGTTCGGCGTTGTCGCTGGCGTGAGCGTGACGCGGACGGACGTGGTGGTGATCGGGGCCGGTCAGGCCGGCCTGTCGAGCGCCTATTTCCTGCGCAACGCCGGCTACCAGCCGGGTCCGGGATTCATCGTGCTGGACGCGAATCCGGCGCCGGGCGGCGCGTGGCAGCACCGCTGGCCGACCCTGCGCATGGCCACCGTGCACGGCATCTTCGACCTGCCCGCGATGCACTTCGTCCCACCTGCCGACGACGAACCGGCCGCCGACGCGGTGCCGGCCTACTTCGCCGCCTACGAGCAGCGCTACGACCTGCGGGTGCGCCGGCCGTTGGTGGTCGGTTCGGTCAGCGACACCGACGACAACCGGTTGCTGGTGCGCACCGACGACGGCGACTGGGCGGCCCGCGCCGTGATCAACGCGACCGGCACATGGCGCACGCCGTTCTGGCCGCGCTACCCCGGCCAGGAGACGTTTCTCGGCCGCCAGCTGCACACCGTGGACTACCGGGGGCCTGCCGAGTTCGCCGGCAAGCGGGTGATCGTGGTCGGCGGTGGCACGTCGGCCATCCAGCTGCTCACCGAGATCGCCGACGTCGCCACGACGACGTGGGTCACGCGCAGGCCGCCGATCTTCCGGGACGCCCCGTTCACCCAGGAGGTCGGCCGTGAGGTCGTGGCCATGGTGGACGAGCGGGTCCGGGCCGGGTTGCCGCCGGGCAGCGTGGTCAGCGTGACCGGACTGGCTGCCACCCCGGCTGTGGTGGCTGCGCAGGCCAGGGGCGTACTGGACCGCCACCCGATGTTCGAGCGGATCACACCGCACGGCGTCGTGTGGGCCGACGGCCGGTTCGAGCCTGCCGACGTGATCCTGTGGTGCACCGGGTGGCGGGCGTCGCTGGACCACCTGGCACCGCAGCACCTGCGCGAACCCGGTGGCGGCATCACGATGGATGGCACCCGGGTGGTGGCCGAGCCTCGGCTGCACCTGGTCGGCTACGGCCCGTCGGCCAGCACGGTCGGCGCCAACCGGGCGGGTCGGGCCGCCGTGCGGGAGATCCGAAACCTGCTGGCTAAGGAAGTCGCTGCCCGATGAACAACGCACCGCACGCCGAGATCATCGCCAGCAGCGTGCCCAGGATCAGCCACGGCTTGCTCGCGTCGGCCTGCTTGTTCTCGAAGCCGATCTGCTGACCGAGCCGGGCGTAGACCTGTTGCAGCTGGTTGGCGCTGGCCGCCCGGTAGTAGCTGCCGCCGGACAGGTTCGCCACGTTCTGCAGCGACCCGTCGTCGACCGGCACCGCGACCTGCTCACCGCCGATGTCGACCACGCCATGGTCGGTGCCGAACGAGATGGTGGAGATCGGCACACCGGCGGTCTTGGCCGACTTCGCCTGCGTGTAGGCGCCACGCGGGTCGTTCAGGTCCTGCGGGATGGTTTCCTTGCCGTCGCTCATCAGCACGATCGCCGCGGGCGGCGGGCCACTGGGACCGGCGAGGATCTTGCCGAAGCTGGAGATCGCCTGGAGTGACGCCGCGATCGCCTCACCGGTCGCGGTCGCCTCGGCCAGCTTCAGGCCGCTGATCGCGTCGTCCACCTGCTGGTGGTCCTGGGTCGGCGACACGAGCACCGTGGCCGAGCCCGCGAACGACACCAGCCCGAGGTTGATGCCCGACGGCAGGCCGTCGGCGAACTGCTTGGCCGCCACCTGGGCCGCCTGCAGGCGGTTGGGCTGCACGTCGTTGGCCTCCATGGACAGCGAGACGTCGATCACCAGCATCACGGTGGCCCGGTTGCGCGGCACCCGCTGCTCGGACGTCGGACCGGCCAGCGACACGCTGAGCACCAGCAATGCCAGCACCAGCAGCACGGCGGGCAGGTGCCGCCACCAGCCCTGCCGGCCGGTCGCGACCCGTTCCAGCAGCGCGAGATTCGTGAACCGCAGGGTGCGCCTGCGGTTCATCCGCTGCGCGATCACGTAGCCGACGGCGAGCGCGACGACGACCGCGAGCAACAGCAGCCACCACGGCGTGGCGAAACCGGACAGGCTCAGGCCGAACATCAGGCCGCACCTCCCGACCAACGCCGCTTGCGGGCCACCACGAACCGTACGGTGTCCGCGATCCAGTCCGAGTCGGTGCGCAGCACCAGATGCCCGGCTCCGGCGCCCCGGATGGCAGCGGCCACCTCGGCCCGGTGCTCGGATGCCGCCGCCGCGAACTCCCGGCGCAGCAGCGGGGTGGCGTGCACCTCGCGCTGCCGGCCGGACTCCGGGTCGGCGAGTACGACCGTGCCCACCTCGGGCAGGTCGAGGTCGCGCGGGTCGATGACCTCGATGCACACCAGGTCGTGCCGGGCGGACAGGCCACGCAGCGGGCGCTCCCAGTCCAGCGGGCCGAGGAAGTCCGACACCATGACGGCCAGCCCACGCCGCCGTGGCGGCCTGCGCAGCTGTTCCATCAACTGGGCCAGATCACCCCGGGTGCCGATCGGCGCGGCCGGGGTCGTCGCGATGGTGCGCAGCATCGCCCGGGAGTGCGCCAGCCCGCCCCGGGCCGGCACCCTGGTGGTGTCCTTGCCGGTCGCGACGACGGCACCGATCCGGTTGCCGCCACCGCTGGTCAGGTGGGTGATCGCGGCGACAGCGCACACCACGAGGTCCCGCTTCTCGCACATGGCGGTGCCGAAGTCCAGGCTCGGCGACAGGTCCACGGCCAGCCAGGTCTCCAGTTCCCGGTCGGCCACGGTCTCCCTGATGTGCGGCACGGTCGTGCGGGCGGTCACCGCCCAGTCCATCCTGCGCACGTCGTCACCGGGCTGGTAGGTGCGCGCCTCGCCCGGTTCGGTGCCGGGGCCGGGGACCAGGCCGAGGTGGTTGCCCTGGAGCAGGCCGTCCAGCCTGCGCCGCACGTCCAGTTCCAGGGTGCGCAGGCCGGCCTGCAACCGATCACCCCGCAAGGTCG
>DASUJK010000126.1:0-10502 GCA_036279295.1 Pseudonocardiaceae bacterium
GGTGGCCGGGTCGGGGCCGGCCAGCAGCACGCCGGACTCCTCGAACGTCTCCCGGACCGCGGCGCAGACCAACGCTCTGGCCAGCCCGGGCTCGCAGCCGAACCGCTCGGCCCACCAGTCGGCAGGCGGCCCGGTCCAGGCCACCGAGGCGTCGGCGTCCCGCTGGTCCACCCCACCGCCGGGGAACACCGTCATGCCGCCCGCGAACGCCATGCCCATCACCCTGCGCAGCAGGAACACCTCGATGCCGGCGGCGCCGTCCCTGGCCAGGATCACCGTGGCCGCGTGTCGGGGTACCGCTGGCGGCTGGTCACCGCGGACCACTGGTGCCATTGCCTCGGGCAGGACCAGTTCCTTGGGCAGTTCGCGCACGGAGGCGAGCCTACGTCGGGCAGCGGGCAGGATGAACGGCATGGATCACTCACCCGCCACTCCCCTGCGATTCGGCCTGGTCGGCGCCGGTCCATGGGCGACGAACGTGCACGCGCCCGGGATCGTGGCGCACCCGGACACCGAACTCGTCGCCGTGTGGGCACGGCGGCCCGACGCGGCCCGCGCACTGGCCGACGCGCACGGCGCCGCCGTTGCCGACGACGTGGCCGCGTTGATCGCGGACGTGGACGCCGTGGCGTTCGCGGTGCCGCCCGGCGTGGAGGCCGACATCGCGGTCCGGGCCGCGGCCGCTGGCCGGCACCTGGTGCTGGAGAAGCCGATCGGCGGCTCGGTGGCCGAGGCGGAGCGGCTGGCCGACGCGGTCGGTTCGGCGGGCGTCGCGTCGCTGGTGCTGCTGACGTTCCGGTACGCGCCCGAGGTGGTCGAGTGGGTCACGACGGCTCGCACGGCGGGTGGTTGGGCCGCCGGCGCGGGTACCTGGTTCGGCGACGCGCTGCTGTCCGGGCCGTACTCGCACTCGCCGTGGCGGCACGAGCGGGGCGGCCTGGTCGACGTCGGCCCGCATACGATCGACCTGCTGGAGGCGGCACTAGGGCCGATCACGGACGTGCTGGCGGCCACGCACGGCGACCACGACGTGTGGCACGCGCTGTTCGCCCACGAGAGCGGCGCCCGCAGCACCGCATCGCTGTCGCTGGCCCTGCCGCTGGAGCCCAACGTCGTGGACATCACGCTGTACGGCCAGGCCGGTCGGCTGCCGCTGCGGCGGACGTCGTCGACGGCGGACTGCTACGCGACGATGTTGACCGAACTCGTCAGCATGATCAACACAGGCCGCGCCGAACACCCACTGGATGTCCGGCGCGGCCTGCGGTTGCAACGTCTGATCGAGCAGGTGGAGCGGTTGGCCCTCGGGTAGCTACTGCACGCTCCCGTAGGGCGGGATGCCGTTGACCGCGGTCTGGTCGGCGGCACCCGCGTCCAGCATCGGCGTGGACTGGTGCCACGCCGGTCCACCGAACTCGTTCGGGTTGAACTCCGGCTGGCGGAAGTCGGCCGGGTTGAACTCGGCTCCCGGCGGGTTCACCGGCCTGCGATGGCCGGACCGCTCCTGCCAGCCGGTCGGCTCGGGTTCGGACTGTTCCCGCTTGGCCAGTTCCTCGTGCAACTGGCGCAGCAACTCCCGTTCCCGGTTGCTCAGGTCGGCCTCGGCAGCCGGGTCACCGGCCGCGACCTGCGCCTGGGCGGACAGCGTCGGCTCCGGCTCGACCGGCATCGGCTCGTGCGGCACGGGTTCGTGCACCATCGACTCGTGCGACACCGGTTCGTGCACCGGCACGTCATGGACCACCGGCTCCGCCAGTGCGGCTTCCTCGACCTGCGCTTCCGGGTGGATCGGCCGGATGCCGTCCTCGAACGGCGGGACGGCCCGGTCGGGTGCCACGGCCACGGCTTCGGCAGGGGCCGGTTCAGGCTCCGCATCGGCTGCGGACGGCTCGTCCGCTGCGATCCTGGGCTGCCAGCGGGCGGCCGAGTGGTCAGGCACCGTGCGCTTCTCGGCGTGCGCGCCGGCAGCCGCCCGGCGGCGGGTGGTGGTCACCGGCCGGGGCGACGGCGGGTCGGCGTACGTGCCGGAGTCGCCGTTGTCGTGTGTCTCGTGCGAACGCATGCCACGTAACGAGAGCCGGCGAGCCACCGCGAGTGCGTCGCCGTGGTAGTCGGACAGTTCGACACCGGCCTGCACCACCTCGACGGCGGCCCGGATGCCGGCCCGGCGCAGAGACTGCTCCACCCGGTAGGCGGTGGACGGCGCGAATCCCTCCGGCCCGGTCTCCACCAGCACCAGCCGCTGCGGGATCGGCCCGGCCGGCGAGCCTGCCGGCGTGGTCCGCCACACGCAGGACAGCGAGCGGATGTCGGGCAGCACCTCGATCACCCGGCCCGCCGCTTCCAGCACACCGGTTTCCGGCGACGGGTCGTCCATCGCACCGGTGGTGAACCGGTGCCGGGGCAGCGGCGCCGAGTCGTCCACGACGACGCGGTCGACCAGGGCGGGTGAGCTGCGTACCGCGTCCACCAGGTCGAGCAGTTCGTCGCGCTCGTCGGCGTTGAGGCGAATCCGGCCCGCGACGATGCTGGCCGTGACCAACTCCACGGCCCGGTCCAGCTCGGCCATCGCGAGCAGCTCCCGCGCGTCGGTCAGCGCGTCGTCGTCGATCCGGCCCGCGCAGGTGAGCAGGAAGTCGTGCACCCGGATCGGCAGGGCGATTCGGTCGGGCGAGTCAGCCACGCCAGGTCTCCTTCCGGTTGGCTGGTTTGGCTACCGCGAGCTGTGCACCAGTTGGCCGTACGGATCGTCCGCACCCACGCACAGCAGTTCACTGGCCGCGAACGCGGCCCGGTGGTAGAGCGGCGTCGCGATGCCCTCGGGCAGCACCTCGACACAGGGATCGGGCTCGCCGACCGCCCGCTGCACGCGCTGCAGCTCACCGGCGAGTTTCGCGTGGTCCGACGAAGCGGTCACCAGCAGCACACGACGGATCTCGATCGGACCGGAGTGCGCGGCCGGGTGCCGTGGCCGGCGCCAGGTGGCCCGCACCTCACCGACCGACGACCTGCCGCGCAGCAGCGCGGCGAGCAGCACGGCCAGTTGGTCGCCCATGCTGTTGCGGGTGGGCGCCTCCGGGTCGTGCTCGGAGAACGAGTAGTCCAGATCGGGCAGCTCGTAGAGCTCCCGGACGGAGCTGAGCAGGCCGAGGTCCACCCCGTGTGCGCGCAGCGCGATGTCCACCAGGCGGAATTCGTCGTCCATCAGCCCGACCCGCTCACGGAGCAGGGTCAGCGGCAGGACGTGGCTCAACTCGGGCAGTGCCCCCACGGCGAGCCAGTCCCGGAACCGCCACAACTGGCGATCCGGCAGCCGACCGGCAAGACGCAGCAGCAACTCGTGACAGGCCGACTCAGCAGCCTCACCCATAGGTGATCACCGTCCCTCGGATGGGTGACCCGAGTGTGCCACGCTCACCAAGCGTGATGGATCTGGTCCGCCCAACTAGGCGATCTCCACGACCAATTCCACTTCGACGGGGGCACCGAGCGGGAGTTCCGCGACACCGACGGCGGAGCGGGCGTGCTTGCCCGCGTCGCCGAACACCTCGCCGAACAGCTCGGATGCCCCGTTGATCACGGCGGGCTGACCGGTGAAGCCCTCGGCCGACGCGACGAACCCGACGACCTTCACCACCCGGACGACGGCGTCGATACCGACCAGAGCGTGCACCGCGGCCAATGCGTTGAGTGCACACGTGCGGGCGTGCCGCTTGGCCTCGTCCGGGCTCAGCTCGTCGCCGACCTTGCCGGTCGCCGCGAGCGTGCCGGACACGAACGGCAGCTGGCCGGACGTGTAGACGTAGGGCCCGGTCCGCACCGCCGGCACGTACGCGGCCAGCGGTGCCACCACGTCGGGCAGCTCGATGCCCAGCTCGGCGAGTCGATCGCTCCAGGTGGCCACGGTCATTCGCCCTTCGGCCGCTTCAGGTACGCGACCAGCTGGTCACCCGACGGACCGGGCAGCACGGTGACGAGCTCCCAGCCGTCCTCGCCCCACTGGTCCAGGATCGCCTTGGTGGCGTGAATCAGCAGGGGGATCGTGGCGTACTCCCACTTCGTCATGGCGGCGAGCCTAGTCGGCGACGAGATCGGCGCTACCGTGGCCAGGTGGAGGTCTGGCGGGTCATCCCGGGTGCCGTGTTCGGCGCCGAGGGGCTGGTGCTCGTCCTGGTGGCGATGGCGCAAGCCAGGGACCGCAAGCACGCGACCCACCTCACGGTGATCGCCACCGGTCTCGCTGTGCTGATCGTCACGGCGGGCCTGACGCTGGCGATCATCGGACTGTTCCCCGCGCTGGTCGGCTGGGCTCTGGCGTTCGTGCTGGCCATGACGCTGCTGGCCATGCTGCACGCGAACTAGCGTTTACGCTGGCGAGGTGACTTCGAAGGCGCCCGTGCCACTCGGCTGGACCGACCAGCTCGCCCGCGCCCGACTGCACATCGTGACCGGCAAGGGCGGTACCGGGAAGACCACGGCGGCCGCCGCGCTGGCCATCACGCTGGCCACCGCCCGGCCGGGGCACCGGGTGCTGCTGATCGAGGTCGAGGGCCGGCAGGGCATCGCGCAGCTGTTCGACAGCGCGCCACTGCCCTACGCCGAGCAGCGCATCGCGTCCGCGCCCGGCGGCGGTGAGGTCTACGCGCTCGCGGTGGACGCCGAGGCCGCGCTGCTGGAGTACCTGGCCATGTTCTACAACCTGGGTTTCGCCGGCCGCACACTGCGCAGGATGGGCGCCATCGAGTTCGCCACCACGCTCGCGCCCGGCCTGCGGGACGTGCTGTTCACCGGGAAGATCAAGGAGACCGTGGGCCGGACCGAGGCGAGCGGCCGACACCGTTACGACGCCGTCGTGCTGGACGCCCCGCCGACCGGTCGGATCGTGAAGTTCCTCGACGTGACCAAAGCCATGGTCGACCTGGCCAAGGTCGGGCCGATCAAGGGCCAGAGCGAGGGCGTGGCCCGGCTGCTGCACTCCGGCGACACCGCGGTGCACCTGGTCACCCTGCTGGCCGAGCTGCCGGTCCGCGAAACACTGGACGCCGTCGCCGAGCTGGACGCCGCCGATCTGCGGCCGGGAGCCGTGTTCGTGAACCGGATCCAGCCAGCCCGGCTACCTCAGGACACAGTGGACACTGCCGCCGCCGGCCGGATCGACGAGGCGGAGATCGGCGCCGAGCTGAAGCGGGCCGGTCTCACGCTGGCCGAGGACACGCTGGGCGACCTGATCGCCGAGAGCGTGGAACACGCCACCCGCGTGCGGGCCGAGGCGCGGTCCCGCGCGCATCTCGCCGAGGCCGATCTGCCGTCACTGAACCTGCCCGAACTCACCGAAGGGGTCGACGTGGCGGGGCTGTACGAACTGGCGGAGGCCATGGCCGAACAGGGTGTCCGGTGACGAGCCCGTACCGGCCGCCGGCAGTGGACGTCGATGAACTGCTGGACAACCCGGCCACCAGGGTGATCGTGTGCTGCGGCTCCGGCGGCGTCGGCAAGACCACCACGGCGGCAGCGCTCGCGGTGCGCGCCGCCGAGCGCGGTCGGCGGACCGTCGTGCTGACCATCGACCCGGCCCGGCGGCTGGCGCAGTCACTCGGCCTGCGCGAGCTGGGCAACCAGCCGCGGCCGGTCCAGGTCGACGGGTTCGAGCCGAAGGCCGAGCTGTTTGCGATGATGCTGGACATGCGTCGCACGTTCGACGACATGGTGCTGAACACGGCAGGCTCGGCTCGCGCCGAACAGATCTTGGCGAATCCCTTCTACCGCACCATTTCCACGTCGTTCTCCGGTACCCAGGAGTACATGGCGATGGAGAAGCTCGGGCAGTTGGCCGCGACCGGTGAGTGGGACCTGATCGTGGTCGACACGCCGCCGAGCCGGTCCGCGCTGGACTTCCTGGACGCGCCGCAGCGGCTGTCCACCGTGCTGGACGGCCGGATCATCCGGATGCTGTCCGCGCCGGCCCGGGCCAGCGGGATCGGCATCCGCAAGCTGGTCGGGGCCGGCTTCGGGCTGTTCGCCAAGGCAGTGTCCACGATCATCGGCGGCCAACTGCTACAGGACGCTTCCGCGTTCGTGCAGGCGTTCGACAGCATGTTCGGCGGTTTTCGGGAACGCGCCGCCGCCACGTACACACTGCTGCGCTCGCCGGGCACCGCGTTCCTGGTCGTGGCCACGCCGGAATCGGACGCGCTGCGCGAGGCGTCCTACTTCGTCGAGCGCCTGGCCGACGACGGCATGCCACTGGCCGGACTGGTGGTCAACCGAACCCACCCGGTGCTGGCCGAGCTGCCGGCCAACAAGGCGCTGGCCACCGCGGACGAACTGGACCGCAACGACAAGGCGGCACTCGCGTCGGCGGTGCTGCGGGTGCACGCGGACCGGGTGGCGGTGGCGACCAGGGAGAAGCGGCTGCTGGCCCGGTTCACCAAGGCCCACCCGGCGGTCGCTGTCGTGGGCGTGCCGGCACTGCCCGCCGACGTGCACGACCTCAGCGGGCTCCAGGAGATAGCGCTGCGGCTGGCCGACAACTAGCCGCACCGCCTGGTTGTCGGCGTTAACCGACGGCGTAGTCGGCCGCGAACTCGATCGGATCCCCCTGGTACTTGCTGCGTGCCATCGCCAGCAAGTCCTGCCAGGAATCAACATCGGGCCTGCGGCGCAGCAGAGCTCTGCGCTCACGCTCGGTCATGCCGCCCCACACGCCGAACTCGATCCGATTGTCCAGCGCTTCAGCAAGGCATTCGGTACGTACCGGACAGTTAAGACAGACCAGCTTGGCTCGCCGCTGCTCGGCGCCCCGGACGAAAAGTCCGTCCGGGTCCTCGTCGCGACAGGACGCGCTCACCCGCCAGTCCGACTGGTCGAAAATCATCTTCCCCCAGCTCCTAGCGTCGTCCGACTCCGATTCGCCGCCCCCTAGCGGCGAACGGTATGGATGGGCCGGCCTCGCCGGCCTATCCAGTTACCTGTCGTAGGACGTTGACGGACGATAGAGGCAGTCGGTTCCACTGCCAACACCGTGATATCGACCCGTTACCTGATCTGCCGTCCCGGACCTTGACAACACCGCGCACACCGGGTGATCGGTACGCTGGTCCTCGTGCGTGTTCCCGGTGGTCTGCTCAGGTTCATCGTTCTGTGTGCTCTGGCCGGTGTGCTCTTCGCCGGGGTGATGGCCCCGGTGGCCATCGGCCTCGGTGAGGCTTCCAACCAGTTGAGCGACTCGGTGGACAGCATCTCGTCTGACCTGGCGAGCGCCGAGTTCCCGCTGGTCACGACCGTGACCGACCGGGCCGGGAACCCCATCGCGTACCTGTTCGACCAGTACCGGCTGCCGGTCTCGTTCAACCAGATCTCGGCGAACATGACCAACGCGATCATCGCGATCGAGGACAAACGCTTCTATCAGCACGCGGGCGTCGACCTGAAGGGCGCGCTGCGCGCCGCGCTGAGCAACAGCTCCGGCGGCAGCACCCAGGGTGCGTCGACGATCACACAGCAATACGTGAAAAACTTTCTGATCAACGTCGTGGACAGGAACAACAAGACCGCCCAGGCTGAGGATCAGGCACAAACCGTGGTCCGCAAGCTGCGTGAAGCCAAGATGGCGATGACGCTGGACCAGGAATGGTCGAAGAACAACATTCTGACCGGATACCTGAATGTCGTTCAGTTCGGCCACACCGGTATCGGCCCGTACGGAGTCGGCGCCGCCGCGGCCGCATTCTTCGAGACCACGCCGGACAAGCTGACGGTGCCACAGTCGGCCCTGCTCGCCGGCATGGTGAACAACCCGGTGTTCTACGACCCGTACCGGCACCCGGAGCAGGCACTGACCCGGCGCAACCTGGTCATCGACAAGATGGTGGAGAACGCCGCGCTGACCGCGGCCGACGCGGCCAAGTACAAGAAGGCGCCGCTCGGTGTCGCGCAGGGCGGCCCGATCATCCCGTCCAGCACCTGCATCGGCGCACCGTCCTACGCGGGCTTCTTCTGTGACTACGCCGTTTCCAACCTGGAGCAGGCCGGTTTCACCGCCGACCAGATCAACAGCGGCGGCTACACGATCAAGACCACGCTGGACCCGAACATCAGCAAGATCGCCAAGCAGACCGTGAATGACCGGCTGTCCCCGACCGCGGACGGCCTGACGAACACATTCGACATCGTCAAACCCGGCACCACGTCACACCAGTTGTTGGCGTTGGTGGCCAACAAGACCTACGGCGACGACGCGAGCAAGGGCCAGACCCTGACCAACGAACCCGCCGACGTGAGCGACACGTTCGGCGCCGGTTCGACGTTCAAGATCACCACGACGGCGGCCGCCCTGGAGAAGGGCACTGTCGGCCTGAGCACCGTGCTGAACAACCCGGCGTCCACCTGCTTCCAGTACCTGGATCCCCGGTACAACCCGTGTTATCCGGTGAGCAACGCGGAGACGCACAACACCGACAAGCTGCCCCTGCCCGACGCGCTGGCCATCTCGCCGAACACCGCGTTCGTCGGACTGGAGCTGTCCACCGGCATCCCGAACGTGCTGAACATGGCCTACCGGCTGGGTCTGCGGAACTCGATGCTGGCCAACGTGTACGGCGGCAACCCCAACGCGCCGAACACCAAGGCGGGCGGACCACAGGTGGACGAGCCCCAGCTCAAGTCGTTCCGCACCAGGGCGTCGTTCACGCTCGGCGTCGCGGCGCTGTCCCCGCTGGAACTGGCCAACGTGATGGCGACGCTGGGCAGTGGTGGCGTGTGGTGCCCTGCGACCCCGATCCTGTCGGTCACCGACCGGTACGGGAAGGCGGTACCGGTGCAGCAGCAGCCGTGCGAGCGGGTGGTGCCGACGTCACTGGCGAACACGCTGCTGAACGGGTTGAGCCACGACGTCACGCCGATCGGTACGTCGTTCGCACCGGGCCAGGCGGCGCACTGGACGCGTCCGCTGGCCGGTAAGACCGGTACCACGCAGCAGAACAAGGCGCTGGCGTTCGTCGGCCTCACCGGTGGCTACGCGGCATCGTCGATCTTCTTCGCCGACGGTTCGCACCCGGAGCAGATCTGCAACAACCCGCCGCGCCTGGCGACCGGCTGTGCCGGTGGCTTCGGTGGTCCGGTGGCAGCGCCGACGTTCTTCAACGCGTTCAACCAGATCCTGGCCGGCCAGCCGGACGTCCCGATCCCCGGCCCGGACCCGGCGTACGCGCAGGTGGGCAACCGTGGCCCGACGGTGCCGTTCGTGATGCTCCAGCAGAGCACGGCCGCCGTGCACGCGCTGCAGGCCGCCGGCTACCACGCGACGATCGTGCCGTTCAACTCCACGCAGCCCAAGGGTTACGTGGTCGGGCAGACGCCGCAGGGCAACCAGGTGCCGACCAGTCAGGCGATCACGCTGTACGTCAGCACGGGTTCGCTGCCACCGCCGCAGGGCTCGGCGGCGCCGCCGTCGATCGCGCCCGGTTCGACCAGCGGCGGCTGAGCCCTTCGGCCGAGCACGGCGCCCCTTCGCGGGGGCGCCGTTTTTGGTCAGTTCTGGAGTTTGGACTTCACCAGTGCGGCGACCTTCGAGCCGTCGGCCCGGCCTGCGACCTGGGCACCGACGGCCTTCATCACCTGGCCCATCTGGCGCTGCCCGGGCGGAGCGCCCAACTGCTCGGTGACCGACGCCACAGCGCGGTCCACGATCACGGCGAGTTCGTCGTCGGTCAGCTGGCTGGGCAGGTAGGTGTTGAGCACGTCGGCCTCTTTGAGTTCGCTCGCGGCCTGCTCGGCGCGACCGGCGCCCTGGAACGCCTCGGCGGCCTCCTTGCGCTTGCGGACCTCGCGGGTCAGCACGCGGAGCACCTCGTCATCGGAGAGCTCGCGGGCCACCTTGCCGGCGACCTCCTCGTTGCCCACCGCGGCCAGCGCCATCCGGATCACACCGGTCGTCAGGGTGTCCCGAGCCTTCATCGCCGTGGTGAGGTCGGCGCGCAACCGCGCCTTAAGTTCCGCCATGTGGACAAAGGTTACCGGTGTGGTGCGCGACGACGGCCCGGAGCAGTGGGTCGTAGGCTCGAACACGTGAACACGATTGCTCGGGTCGCTGCCGGGACGGCGGCCGCAGGTGTGGCAGGAGTGGCATACGCGGCGATGATCGAACGGCGGCACTGGACGCTGCGCACCGCCACCCTGCCGGTACTGGCGCCCAGCGCGCGACCACTGCGTGTCCTGCACATCTCCGACCTGCACATGATGCCCGGCCAGGCCGCCAAACAGCGGTGGGTCAAGGGGCTGGCCGATCTCGACCCCGACCTGGTGGTGAACACCGGTGACAACCTGGCGCACCGCCAGGCCGTGCCGTCCGTGCTGCGCGCCCTCGGGCCGCTGCTGGACAAGCCGGGCGTGTTCGTCTTCGGGAGCAACGACTACTACGCCCCCAAGCCCAAGAACCCGGTGCGGTACCTGACCAAGAGCCGCAAGAAGATTCGCGGTGTGCCGCTGCCGTGGAAGGACATGCG
>DASUJK010000127.1:0-3162 GCA_036279295.1 Pseudonocardiaceae bacterium
TCGTCGCCGCGCTCCGACTCGCGGAACGGGAACACCGTCTGCAGGCCACCCGCGTCCATGTCGGCCGGGCTGACCAGCGACACCTCGGTCGGGTCACCGTTGTCCTTGCGCAAGAACACCCGCTCCGGGTTGGCAGGCGACTGGTACCAGCCGGTGTGCGCGAGTGTGTCCTCCGGCGGCTGCGACCTGCTCCACGGATTCTTGATCATGCCGCCGAGCGGGAAGACCACCAGGCCGAGACCCATCAGGCCACCGGCGGCCAGTGCCGACCGCTTGATCATCGACCGGCGGGCGATGGTGGTGCGGGTGCCGGCGTCGAACAGCTCGGCCAGCACGGTCTGCCGGTCCACCTCGGCGGACTGACCGTCGTGCCGCTGCTGGACGGCGACCTCGTGCGGCACGAACTTCTTCACGTAGGTCAGCACGCCGAACCCGAGCCCGAGGACGGTGAGACCGAGCGTGACACCGAGCAGCGGGGTGTACAGGCCGTACCAGAACTGGTGACCAGGCTTCTGGTACTGCCACGGCCACGCGATGAACACGACGATGAAGGCGAGCGCGGCCAACGCGGCGACGATGAACCAGAACGCCACGACCCGCTCGGCGCGCTTCTCCGCCCTGGTACCGGGGACCGGCCACGGGTCGTTGTACTCGACCATCTCGACGCCGTCGAGCGCGGTACCGAGGCGAACCAGTTCTTCCTGGCTCATCCCGGCGAGCTCGTCGTCCGTCGGCCGTCGCACCGCGCCGTGTTCCCCACCGCCGTGCGCCCCACCCGTGGGCTCACTCATGCCTTAGCTCCGATCCACAAGGTCACGCCGATCAGCGCGGCGATGCCCACGGCCCACGCGATGAAGCCCTCGGACACCGGTCCGAGACCACCGAGGCCGTCACCACCGGGATCGTTGTTGCCGCCCTGGACAGACGTGATGTAAGCGATGACATCCTGCTTTTCCTGCGGCGTCAACTGGCGGTCGGAGAACTTCGGCATGTTCTGCGGACCGGACAGCATCGCGGTGTAGATCACACTCGGCGACGCGTCCTGCAGTGACGGAGCGGACTTGCCGGAGGACAGCGCGCCACCCTGGCCGGTGTAGTTGTGGCAGGAGGCACAGTTCAGCCGGAACAGCTGGCCGCCCTGCGCCGGGTTGCCGCCAGCCAGTTCGGCGTCGGACTTGGTCGGCTGCTGCGGGCCGCCGCCGTGCGACTCGATGAACGCGCCGAGCGCGTCGATCTGCTGCGGGGTGAACCGCGTCGGCTTCTGCACGGCCTCGGCACTCTGCGCGTCCAGCGGCATACGCCCGGTGGACACCTGGAAGTACACGGCCGCCGAGCCGACGCCGATCAGGGCGGGACCTCTGTCCTGCTCACCCTGGAGGTTCGCGCCGTGGCAGGTGATGCACGTGTTGTTGTAGAGCTGCTGCCCCTGGCCGATCAGCGCCGAGTCGCTCGCGGTCGTCGCGACGGCGGTCTGCGGCGTCGGGACGAGCACGCTGTACAGCGCGCCTGCGCCGATCAGTGCGACGCCGAGCGCGAGCAGGCCCGAGATGCGGCGGCGCAGCTTGGACCGGGACCTGGTCCGCCGGGCCTGGGCCGGTGTGTCGGCCGGGTTCGTGGTGGTCATGTGTTCGGCAACCCTTGCTGTGGAGTTAGGGCGGTCAGCGCAGTACTTCGACGCAGAGGAACAGACCGATCCAGACGATGTCGACGAAGTGCCAGTAGTACGAGACGACGATCGTCGCGGTGGCCTGTGCGGGTGTGAACTTGCTCATCTTCGTGCGGACCATCAGGAAGATGAACGCCACCAGACCGCCGAGCACGTGCAGGCCGTGGAACCCGGTGGCCAGGAAGAACACCGATCCCCACGCGGAGCTGGCGATCGTGGTGTCGTGCAGCGCCACCAGCTGGTAGTACTCGCCCGCCTGGCCGCCGATGAAGATCAGGCCCATCACGAACGTGACCGCGTACCACCGGCGCAGGCCGTAGACGTCGCCCTTCTCGGCGGCGAACACGCCCATCTGGCAGGTCACCGAGGACAGCACCAGGATGATGGTGAACGGCAGCGAGTACGCGATGTCCAGCTCGGCCGGCTTGGGTGGCCATTCCGGTGCCGAGTTCTGGGCCTTCACCGTGAAGAACATGGCGAAGAGACCCGCGAAGAACATGAGTTCGCTGGACAGCCAGATGATCGTCCCGACGCTGACCATGTTGGGACGGTTCAGCGTGTGAATCCGCTGGCCGATGGTGGGCGCTGCCGTTGTCACGAATCGCATTATTGCCTGTCGCCGGGGTGGCGGCCGCATGGGGTCGATGGTCGGGTCCATCACACGTTCGGCGCGGTACTAAGGTCATCCCCGATCGATAGAGTCGAGAACTCCCTGCTGCATCGCCGGAGGACGGTCGGATGAGCTCGCAGACCACACCAAAGACCGGACCGGCGCTGAGGATCCTGGTCTTCAGCCATCGGCCGGAGATCCGCGAGGCGATCATCACAGCGGTCGGTTTCCGCCCCGCCGCCGACCTGGGCCGGATCGACTACCTGGAAGCCGGGACCATTGAGGACGTGCTGTTCGTGGTGGACAACGAACACGTCGACCTGGCGATCCTGGACGGCGAGGCACAGCCGACCGGTGGGATGGGCCTGTCCAGGCAGCTGAAGAACGAGATCACCGACTGCCCCCCGATCGTGGTCGCCGTGCGGCGCAGGGACGACCGCTGGCTGGCCACGTGGTCACAGGCGGACGCGGTCATCGTGCACCCGCTGGACCCGCTGGCCGCCGCCGAGACGGTCGCCGAGGTCCTGCGTGCGCACGCGCTACCCGCTGTGCACTGATGGCCACGCAGACGTGGCCCGCCCTGCTGGGCCGACTGATCGCCGCGCACGACCTCACCGAGGACGACACGGCGTGGGCGATGGACCAGATCATGTCCGGCGACGCGACTTCCGTGCAGATCGCGGGCTTCGCCGTCGCGCTGCGGGCCAAAGGTGAGACACCGGCCGAGATCTCCGGCATGGCGCGCACGATGTTGGCGCACGCCAAGCGGGTCCGGCTGGACGACATGCGGGCCGTCGACATCGTCGGCACCGGTGGCGACCAGGCCGGCACCGTCAACATCTCCACGATGGCGGCCCTGGTCACGGCGGCCGCCGGCGTGCCGGTG
>DASUJK010000128.1:0-13062 GCA_036279295.1 Pseudonocardiaceae bacterium
GGAGGGGAAGATGCACCTATGGGCGGTCGGTGGTCGAGAGACATCGGCGGGTCGCTGGCGGCATGCGAATACAGAAGGTCAGTGAGTTGGTGACCTCTTAGGTGTGAACCAAGGACGCCATAGTGCGCCGACCTGCGGAAACGTGACTTCCGCAGGTCGGCGTGGGTCCGTTCAGAGCCGTTGTGCGCGGTTGGGGACCGTTCAGCGCACATGTCTGCTCCCCATTTGCTCCCCAGCGCTCCCACTGCCTGCCGACGACCGTGCTCGACTGGTGAGCCACTCGATTCGAGATGCGTGTCGAGGGTCGACCCGAAACGACCGGTCTGCGGCGCGTACGCCGTCCGCGGTGGTGGCTGAGGCTTCGAGTTCGGCGAGGCGGCGGCGCAGTTCCGGTGCGAAGAAGTTCCACATGGACTCGTCCTCGGTGAGGAACGGGTACGTGGCGTCCGCCACGGCGAAAGTGATCGAGTCGACGTCGCCCTTTGCGGATCGACGTGCCGAGATCCGTCGGTCGTCGCGGCTGACGCACGGAGAGGGTGGCGCGGGTCGCGTGAACCTCGCGTCGGGTGCCGATGCGGGCCAGTGGAACGCCATCCGCAACCCGCGGCGGTCGGATACGACATCGAGGACCATCGGGCTGATCGCCAGCGACGATCACGACGACGCCACCTGCACATGCAGTACTTGCCGCCGGACGCATTGCCCTGGATCGCTGTCAAAAGCCTGACGGGCTCCACAACCCTCGGTGGCCCAATGTCGTCCGCAACTCGGCATGAGCGCACGTTCGATCGACACTCGATCAGCGGCAAGACAGGGCATTGATTCATTGATTCTGGAGTTGGCGTATCACGTCGCGGGTTGTGGGGGAGGGAGGTGCAGCAGGCGGGCAGCCCAGGACAGGGCGACTATGAGTCGGCGGCGCCGCAGCGCGAACAGGCCCGGATCGGCGTCCCGTGTGGGGGTGAGCAGCGGCTGTTGGCCGGCGATCAGTGCTGCGTGGCCGGCCGCGTGTGGTCCCTGCCCCGTCTCCGGTTCTGGGCCGCCTTCGGCGTGCAGGGCGACCAGCCAGAGGTGATGGTCCAGCCAGGGATCGCCGATCGCTGCCGATGCCCAGTCGATGAGGATGAGGCGCCCGTCGTGGTGCCAGAGGTTGGCCGCGCGCACGTCGCGGTGGATGAGGCTCTCGCCGGCAGTGGGCGCGTCCGCGGTGGTGGCGAGCAGGGGGTCCAGGTGCGTGGTCAGCCATTCCCCCGTGCACACGTTCAGGCGCAGCAGCCGGGCCGGGTCCGCGGCGATGGCCTCCCACGGGTTGGCCGCCGCCTCCAGCATCGGCACTCCGGGCGGCGCGGGCAGGGCGTGCACCCGGCCCAGCAGGGCGTGGGTGGCCTCGATCAAGCGCGGTGTCCAGTCCCGGACCCAACCGCCCGGATCCAGGGCCTCCAGCACGAGCATCGGCACTGGCTCGCGCTCGGCCGCCAACTGTGTGGGCAGGAATGGGCTGCCGCGTAACGCCTCGTACACCGCGAGCTCGATGTCAAGTTCGGAGCGCACGGCGGCCTTGACGAATACCGCACCCCCATCGACGCGCTCAGCCAGCCGTGTCCTGGCCCTGGTGTGGCCGCCCGCGACCGAGCGCAACCCGGTGATCTCGCAGCCGAGCAGGCGGCGAGCCGACTCGGCCAGAGTGCGGTCGGTGAGAGCCGGGATGGCCAGTGGCTGGCCGGTGACGCGGGACAGCAGCAGGTCTGCGACTGGTTCGTTGGCCCGGCGGACTGCCCGCCGGCTGTCCGGGTCGGGCCGGCCGAGCGACTCGGTGACCAGACGCCACACCAAGGCGCGCAACAACAACTGGTCGATGTCGTCCTCGTCGGACAGCTCGTCAAGGATGTCGGGCGGGGCGCACGACCAGGCCAATAGGTCCACTGCGGCCACCGCCAGCGCGTAGTCGGCGGGACGCCAACTCGGCGAGAAGTCGACCACGGCCGGCGCCTGCCCAGCGGCGAACAGCACATTGCCCGCGATGTCGCCATGCATGAGCTGGGCGGGCAGCCGCATCGGACGGCTGGCCGCCCGCAGCGCGTCCACCAGGTCGACCAACTCTGGTGCGATATCCACGTGCGCGCCATCCCAGGCCACGCGCTCGGCCGCCGCCCACCGGTTCCGGCCACGTCCGACCCATCGCGGCGCCGGGATACCGGCGAGGGCGGCGTGAAATGCCCGACTGGCCGCGATCAGGTCCGGCCATCGACGCAGCGGGGCCGGCTCGCCATCAAGAGCTGTCCATGCTGCCCAGCCGTCGATGACCCACGAGCCGTCCGTGGCACGCACGGGCTGTGGCACTTGAAAGCCCGGACCGCGCAGATCGGTGAAGACCTCCGCCAGCCACGTGGCCACCGCCGTGTGCTGATCGGGTTTGAACACCACCCCGCCTGTTCGCCAGCACGTGCCGGCCCCGCCGGGCAGTCGTACTGCCGATTCGGCCGGCACTCCGAAGGCCGAGCGCACATCGGCGGGAAGAGCGTCGGACACCACACAACACTCGCCATGGCGTCCCGCCGCCGTCAACCGAATAAGGACCGCCCGAGCGCTGTCATCGGCAGACCGACTCCGGAAGTGGCGCAGCCAAAGGCAGAGCAGCGCGCGATCAGCGGTATGAGAGCGCGTTGGCGTGTGGCTGTCCCAACATGCCGATTGTGGCGGAATCAGGAGGGTGACCGACCAGCGCACTTCGCAGACGATGCCCGGTGCGGCAGTGGTACGCAGGAGTGGGCGACCTGCGAGCATGACCGTCGTGCCTGCACCGGACCCGCTCCCACCGCCTGCCCGCCGTTCTCGCGCCCTGTCCACCACCACGATCACCGTGTGGGCGGTCGTGATCGCCGCCGTCGCCGTTGTGTCCGCGGCGCTGCTGTGGTGGCGGCTGGGCACCGGCCGCCCAGAGGACACCCAGCGCCTGGAAGCTCTCCGCGTCGCCTCGAGCATCGTGATCGGGGCGGCTGGCGGCGCCGCGTTGCTGCTGGCCGCACGGAGGCAACGCTGGGTGGAACTGGACCTGGAGCAGAAGGACCACGACGCCACCGAGCGGCGGGTCACCGAGCTGTACGGTAAGGCCGCCGACCAAATGGGCAGCGAGAAGGCCCCGGTACGGTTGGCTGGCATCTATGCGCTGGAGCGCTTGGCGCAGGACCACACGCAGCACCGGCAGACCATCGTCAACCTGCTCTGCGCCTACCTGCGCATGCCCTACGAACCCCCTGTGGACCGCTCCGACGCCGCGGGCCTGCAGGAACGCGAGGTGCGCGCCGCCGCCCAGAATGTCTTCGAGGCACACCTGCAGCCGGTAGACGAGCACGACCGGCCGCTGGCGACGTTCTGGCCGGACATCGATCTGAACCTCACAGGCGCGACGCTGGAGTGGTTCTGGTTCCGCCGCTGCCGGGTGCGCACGGCGAACTTCCGGTACGTGACCTTCCGGGAGATCACCGCGTTCCGCGGGTCGGCGTTCACCGATGGCTCTGACTTTCGCAATACCCGCTGGCTGGGCACCGCAGACCTGCGCAATGCCGACTTCGGCCAGTCCGTCGGGTCCACCCGAGGCTTTATGGCGGCGTCGTTCGACGACACGGTGACCTTTGGCACCGGTTCGTCCGGGGTGAACCTGGATGGCGCGACAGCCCGCTTCCGCTCGGCCAAACGCACGTGGCCAGCGGGCTGGCGTGAGGAGCCTGATCCGGCGAGCCCGGACCGGGTGCGGGTCGTCCGGGACTCCTGAGAGGGCAGGGTTGACGGGGGATCCCGTCCGACCTGTGTTGCACCTTGTGGTCGCCGTGACGGGCTCGTGGTGGATCCGCGGGCTGTCCGAGCGCTGATCGTGGACCACGCCGTCGCCCGCTTGCGCGAAGCACTGGATGCGGAGGCAATCGATGCCCACATCCGATTTGAACTGGTGAGCACATAGATCGCTGGTGCGGCGATTTCCTGCGTTTCGCAGTAAATTGGCGAATTTTCCTTTGGTTGAACCGGGCGGATCCGTGGGTTCCGGCAGTGCCGTGGCCTGCGGGGATGCTGACCGCGGCTTAGACTTACCTGTGGCGCACCACCTTGCGGGGTGGCAGGCGACCCGACGGGGGTAGGGCGCCGAACTCGCACCCCGGACGACGTGGCACGTCAGGTAGGTGACGGCGGTGGAGTTTCTTGTCCTCGGGCCGTTGTCGGTTCGTTCGCGCGGGGTCGAAATCCGGCTCGGCGGGCTCCGGCAGCGGCGATTGCTCGTCCTGTTGTTGATTAACAATTGTCAGTCGGTGGCAATGGAACGACTGGTGGACGAACTATGGGATGATCCACCGCAGTCGGCCCGGCAGCAGGTGCACAACGCGATCGGTAATCTGCGCCGGGCACTGCCCGACCCGGATGCTCTGCAGACCGCCGACACGGGCTACCAACTCGCCGTTTCCGACGACCATGTCGACGAGCGGCAGTTCCAGGCAGGGCTGCGTGCCGCCCGGCAGGCCGAGGGAGCCGGGCGGTTCGACGAGGCGCTTCGGCTGCTCCGGTCGGCGTTGGACGTGTGGCGGGGGGACGCCTTCGCCGGCATCCACAGCCCGTCGATCGACAGTGCGGCGGCCAGGCTCAACGAGCAGCGGCTGACCGCGCACGAGGACCTCATGTCGCTGCGGCTGCGCGCCGGTGAGGCCACCGCCGTCGTCGGCGACCTCCAGGAACTCGTGGCCACGCATCCGCTGCGCGAGGCGTTACGCGGCAGCCTGATGCTCGCGCTGTACCAGAGTGGGCGGCAGGCCGAGTCGCTCGCCGTCTACGAGCAGGGCAGACGGCTGCTGAACACGGAACTCGGCCTCGATCCCGGTCCTCGATTACGCGCACTGCACGCCGACATCCTCAGCGGCGCGGTCGCGGCAGGGCCGCCACTGGCCAACAGTCCGGTGCCAGGGCAGGCAGAGCCGCCGGCCATGCCACCGCCACCGGTCGGGTCGTCACCGAGGTGCTTTCTCCCACACGACACGCGGGACTTCTCCGGCCGGCCTGCGGAGATCTCCCTACTGCTGGCCGATGCGCGGCGGGCAGCGCCGACCGCGCCGGTGATCTCGGCCATCGACGGCATGGGCGGCGTCGGCAAGACGACGCTCGCCATCCACATCGCGCACCAGGTCGCCAAGGACTACCCGGACGGCCAGTACTTCATCGACCTGCACGGTTTCAGCCGAGGCACCGATCCCGTAACGCCGGAACAGGCACTGGACACGCTGCTGCGGGCGAGCGGCCTGCCACCCACGCTCATCCCGGCCGGCCTGGACGACCGCAGTGCCCTGTGGCGGTCCAGGATGGCGGGCCAACGTGTGCTGCTGGTGCTGGACAACGCCACCGACACCGACCAGGTGCAGCCGTTGCTGCCCGGTACGCCCGGAGTGCTGGTGATCATGACCAGCAGGCGGAAGCTGACGGCGCTGGACAGCACGGCACCGGTGTCGCTGGACGTACTGCCGGCGGACACCGCGATCGCGCTGTTCACCCGGATCGCCGGTGCGGACCGCGTCGCCGACGAGCCCGCGGGTGTCGAGCAGGTCGTGGAACTGTGCGGCAGGCTGCCGCTGGCGATTCGGATCGCGGCGGCGCGGCTGCGGCATCGCGGCACCTGGTCGGTGGCCGACCTGGTCGACCGGCTGCGCACCCATCTGCGGCGGACCCGGTTCCTCCAGACCAACGACTGCGACGTGATGGCAGTGCTGCGGCTGTCCTACCGCTACCTGAGCAAACAGCAGCAGCGGCTGTTCCGGCTGCTCAGCCTGCAGCCCGGGCCAACCTTCGACGCCTACGCCGCCGCCGCGCTGGCCGGGCTCCCGCTGGCTGACGCCGAACAGTGTCTCGACGTGTTGTTCGAGGACAACCTGTTGCGGCAGGACACCGCGGGGCGGTTCTACCTGCACGACCTCGTCGCCGACTGCACGGCGGAACTGCTGGCCGAGCACTCCGACGACACGGAGGCCGCGCGCCGGTCGCTGTTCGACTACTACCTGCACGCCGCGTACTCATGGAGCTGCGAGCTCGCCGACGACGTCTACCAGATGACGCCCCAGGACTGCCCGGCGCCGACCTACCTACGCACGGTGGACTCGCACCAGGCGGCCGTCAACGCGATCACGGCGGAATACCGCAACCTCGCCGCTGTGGCCCGCTATGCGGCGGCGAACGGCTGGCACCGGCATGCCTGGCAGTTGCCGTGCATCCTGCAGCCGTTCCTGAAACTGACCAACTACAGCGAAACTTCCTTCGTCCTGTTCCGGGACGGCCTGCGGGCGGCGCGCGAGATCGGCGACCGGCGAGGGCAGTCGGCGTGCCTGCACGGACTTGCCTCGGTCTGCCAGGAGCGCCGGTCGCACGACGAGGCCGAGGGCTACCTGAGAGAGGCGATCACACTCAGCCGCGAGATCGGTGACGAGGCACGGGAGGCCGCCCAACTGGTCAGCCTGGGCAACACCTATTTCAACGATGATCGGCTCGCGGCCGCGGAGGAGGCCTTCCTGGCCGCCCAGGGCATGGCGGTGAGTGTCTCCGACCAGAACCTGCGGATCAAGATTCCGAACAACCTCGGCGCGGTGTACCGCGATCTTGGCCAACTGGACAAGGCCATGCACTACTTCCAGCGCGCGTTGGCCGCCAACTCGGCCGACGACCTGCCGGACTTCCGCTGGCCACTGGTGTGGAACATCGCCACGGTCCGCCACCTGCAACGCAGACACGACGAGGCGATCGCCGGATTCGAGGAAGCCCTGGCCGGAAGCATCGACGCCAACTCCCGCTACGGCGAGGCACTCGCCCTGGCGGGCCTGTGTGCCGCGCGCCGGTCGACGGGGGAGTTGACCGCGTCGCTCGACCTCGGTGAGCGGGCGCTGCACGTGTCCCGGGAGTTCGGGCTCCGGATCACCGAGTGCGAGGCGTTGTGTTCACTCGGGGAGGCGATGGTGTCCGCCGGTGATCTCGACGGCGCCGAGAAAATGTGTCAACAGGCCGAGGAAAGCGCCCAGCGGTACGACTACCAACGGTATGTGGCACGCGCCATGGAGGGATTCGCGCACATCCTGCTGAGCCGCGGCCAACTGGAGGACACCCGGGTGTTGTTGGAGCAGGCGGCGCGACTGTATCCCGACGGTATGGCCGAGGTGCGGTACGCCAAGGAGCACCTCGCCGCACTCGCTGACCTGGGCACTCGCTGCTTCCGCTGCGAGATCGACTCGACAGGTAGTCGACGGATTGTTAACGAGTAGGCGCCGTTTCTAACGTTATTCCTGTCAACGGCACGGACAGGAAACAGGAGACGTGATCCTACTATGAAGCGCTCCATTCTCATCGGCCTGGCGATCTCCGCCATCGCTTTCGCGGTCGCGGTGTTGATCGGTTCCACCGGGGCCAGCGCCACCACACTCCCGGCCACCGGTGGCGCCACTCCGACCACCGACGCGCTCCAGCCGACCGTCATCGGCTGATGGCGGACTCCGCCGGGACGACCACACCGACACGCCGGCAGCCGCAGGTGAGCACCTCGGTGCGCGGCGATGCCACAGCCCTGCGCCGGCACGGTTTTGTCATGACGATGACCGCGCTGCTGGCCGGCCTGTTGATCTCGACCGTCGCGCAGTTCGCGCCCGTCGTGCAGCCCGCGCTGCACGCTGCCGCCCGTGCGCTCTGGCCGCAGGGTTGGACCTTCTTCACCGGGCTGTCCACGAGGACGTTCACGGTGGGCTACACGCTCGCATCCGACGGGCGGGAACTGACTCCCATCACGCAGCGCAGGTCGCTGGCCGACCGCTCCCTCGGCCTGAGCCGAAGTGGTGACGCGGACGCGTTCGACATCGCGCAGATCGCGGGCGCGGTACCCGCTGCCTACTGGCAGACGTGCGCCGCCCCCGAGCCGGTCGACTGCGGTCCTGACCTGGACCTGGCCCGCGCCTACCAGGTGGTCGGCGTGGCCACACCGCCGGCATTGTGCGGGCTGATCGTGGTGGCGAAGCAGAGCGCGCGGCGCGAACGGGCGCTGGGCATGGCAGTGGTGGACGTGACATGTCAACGATGACGAGACTGAGCGACTACGCGGACCGCGCGGCCACCGACATCGAGCCCCGAGGGCTGCCGCTCGCGATCGGCCGGACCCTGCTCGCCGCCGCCGAGATCCTGGTGCTGCTGTGCAGCTCGGACAGTTCGCTGTTCCCCGGCCTGGCGGGCCCCGCGGCGAGCGTGCGCTGTGACGGTGTCGCCGGCCTGTCGCTGTGGTGCGTCGTCGGCCACACGGCCAGCACCCTGGTGGTGTGCCGGTTGCTGGCTCTCGTCGTTCTCGGCGTCACCGCGTCGGGCTTCCGGCCGCGCTGGACCTGCGTCCCGCACTGGTACGTCATGTTCAGCATCAGTGTCTCCGTGGTCACCGCAAACGGCGGCGAGGCGGCGGCGCAGGTCGTGACGCTGCTGCTGGTGCCGATGTGCCTTGGTGACCGGCGCACCTGGCAGTGGCTCCGGCCGACGGCCGCGCTGTCGCCGGGTTGGCAGGGCAGCGCGCGGGCGGCGGGTTTGGCCGTCCGCATCCAGGTGTTCGTGATCTACGCGGTGGCGGCGGGCTCGAAGCTGCTGGACCCGGCGTGGCGCGACGGCATGGCGCTGTCGCTGGCGTCGAACGACCCGGTTTTCGGGCTGCCCCAAGCGATCCACCAGTCGATCGGATCGGTGTTGGGCGCGTCCTTGCCGATGGCGGTGCTCGCCTGGGGGGGCATCGCGCTGGAGCTGACCATCGGTGTCGCGATGTTCCTCGGCAGGCGGGCTCGCGCCGTCGCGCTGATGCTGGGCACCGGGTTGCACGTCGCTATCGCCGTCGTGCTGGGCATTCCGAGTTTCAGCGCGGTCATGATCGCGCTGCTGTTGATCGCGTACGCGGGACCGCGAGCCGCACGGACGCAAGGGGTGACGTGGTGACGATACGACAGTTCGGTTCCGCGGTCGGCGAGATCGCCGAACCGGGGATGGTGACCGTGGTGCTCGCCGACCGGCAGCCGGTGGTGCGCAGTGGCCTGCGGGCCGTGTTGTCCCGGTCCGAGGACATCGTCGTGTCGGCGGAGGCGGCGACCGCACGCGACGCCCTGCGGCTGGCCGCACTGCATCGGCCCGACGTGCTCGTCGTCGACATCGAACTGCTCGGCGTCGGGGTCGACACCAGGATCGAGGAAATACTGCGCGCCGCGCCGTCGACGGCGGTGTTGGTGTTCACCGCTGTCGACGACGAGGAGGCCATGGTGTCGGCGATGCGGGCCGGCGCCAGGGGCTACCTGCTCAAGCACACCTGTGACGACGGTGTGCTGCGCGCGGTGCGCGGACTCGCCATGGGCGAGGCGGTGCTCGGCCCCGGCGTCGCCGACCACATCGTCAACCGGATCGGCGCGGGCCAGGAGCGACCCGAGGTGTTGTTCCCCGCGCTGACCACGCGGGAGCGGGACGTGTTCGAGCTGTTGGTGCAGGGCATGCGCAACTCGGCCATCGCGAACCAGCTGCGGCTCTCGCCCAAGACGGTCGCCAACCACGTGTCCAGGATCTTCGGCAAGCTCCAGGTCGCCGACCGGACGGAGGCCATCGGACTGTGGTGCAACAGCTCCGGGTCGCCGACACCCACCAGGTGGCCTGCCTGGCCGCGCGCCGCACTCGCCGGTCAGGACATGACCCGCGCGTCGTGGAGGTCAACGACCGCGGTGTAGAGCGCCTGGCAGCCCTGCACCAACAGCGGGGCCGGTGTCGCCTCCTGCGGTGCGTGGCTGATCCCGCCGGTGCTGGGCACGAACAACATGGCGGTGGGCACGTGACCGCTCAGCACGCTCGCGTCGTGGCCGGCATAGCTCATCAGCTCGCCGGTGGACGGGTTGGTGCGCCGGCACGACTCGTCGACCTGGTCGCAGAGGCGCTGGTCGAACACCGCAACCGGTTTGTGCGAGATCAGGTCGACCGTCGCGGTGCACCGTTCCTCGGCACTGGTCCTGGCCACCAGCGCGGCCAGTTCGTTCCGTGCGGCCCGCAGTGCCGGCGCCTTGCCGGACCGGAACTCCACGGTCATCGCCGCCGCCCCCGGGATGACGTTGGGCGAGCCGGGCAGCAGTTCCAGGCTGCCGACGTTGGCGACCATGCCCGCGTCCAGTCGCAGCGCCAGGTCGCGTATCTCGGCCAGCACCCGTGCCGCGACCCGGCCCGCGTCGCAGCGGGTGTGCATGGGTGTTGTGCCGGCGTGGTTCGCGGCGCCGCGCACGGTGATCCGGTGCCGGTCGATCCCCACGATGCCGTCGACGGCAGCGAGTTCCATGCCGGCGTGCTCCATCCGGGGGCCCTGCTCGATGTGTAGTTCGAGATAGCCGGAGATGTCCCGGATGCGCTTGCCGGCGCACAACGCAGTCGACCCGGTCAGCCCGCCGGGCGATGTCGGCGCGGCTCCCTCTTCGTCCCAGAAACTGACGATCTCGGTCGTGTCGGCGGCGGGATGGCTGGTCTCGTGCAGGGTGCGCAACACCTCCAGCGCCGCCATCACGCCGTACGCCCCGTCCAGCCGCCCGCCGGCCGGCACCGTGTCGGTGTGCGAGCCGAGCAGCAGCCGGGGTCCGGATCCGGTCCGGGTGCGGCCGAACACGTTGCCGATCTCGTCCGATTCGGCGCGCAGGCCGGCCTGTTCGATGCGCCTGCGCAGCCAGGTCCGCGACGCGTGGTCGGCCGGGGAGCCCGCGACCCGGTCCACGCCGCCGTCCGGGCGGCCACCGAAGGTCGCCAGCCGGTCCAGGTCGCCCAGGAGACGCTCCGGCCGGATCGTGCGGCTGCCGACACGGCTGGCCGTCCGTGTGGGAGAGATGTCTACGCGTTCGCTCATTGTCAACCGCCTTCGGTGTGGACGGCACTGGAGGCCGTCGCGTTCTCGTGGTGTACGGACTGTTCGACGACCGCTGCCAGTTCGCTCAGTACCGGCGCCTCGAACAGCGCCCGCAGCGGCACGTCGATGTCGAACTCCTCCTGGACCCGCGCCTGCACCTCGATGGCGGACAGCGAATGACCGCCGAGGTCGAAGAAGTTGTCCTTGCGGCCGACGCGGTCCAACTCGAGGACATCCGCCCAGATGTCGGCGATGACGTCCTCGGCCTGCGTCACCGTCGCCTCGTAGACGTCGGCGGCGACCAGGTACTCCACCGGCGGCGCGGCAGGCTCGGTGACCGGGTGCGGCTGGCGTTGCGCGAGCGGCTGGGCCGGGTCGAGGCAGGCATGTTCGAGGACGGCGAGGAAGCCGGTCACGACACCACGCGCGGTGTCCTCGTCGAACAGCGCCGTCGCGTACTGCACGCTGCCGGCGTACGAACCGTCCCCCTGCTCGTCCAGGTGCAGCATGAGGTCCAGCTTGGCCACCCGCCGGTCGGCCAGGACCGGCTCAACGGCCACACCGTCGAGTCGGAAACCCTTGCCGCCATGGGGTTCCAGCTCGAACAGCACCTGGAACAGCGGGTTCCGGCCGGGATCGCGGCGCGGCCGCACCGCGTCGACCACCCGCTCGAAGGGTATGTCCTGGTTGGCGAACGCGGCGCGGGCGCTGTCCCGCACCCGGCGCAGCACGTCGATGAACGTCCGGCCGCCCCGCACGTCGGTGCGCAGCACCACGCTGTTCATGAACGGGCCGACGAGGTTCTCCACGGCCGCCAGCGGTCTGCCGGTCACGGTGGTGCCGAGCACGATGTCGTCCTGCCCGGTGTGTTCGGCCAGCAGCACGGTGAATGCGGCCAGCATGGTCATGAACGGTGTCGCCGCCTCGTCCCTGCCGATGGCCGTCACCGCGTTGGCCAGTGCCGCCGGGATGGTGAACTCGACGGCAGCTCCAGCTGTGTCCCGGTCGGCGGTGCGCGGGTGGTCGGTCGGCAGCTCCAGCGGGACCGCGCCACGCAGCCGCTCACGCCAGAACTCCAGTTGCGCCTCGGCCTGTGCTGAGGTGGACCAGGTCCGCTCCCATTCCGCGAAGTCCGCGAACCGCACCGGTGGCGCAGGTACCGGGCGGCGTGCGTACAACTCGCCGAGCTCGCGCATGATGATCTCGATGGATCGCGCGTCACAGGCGATGTGGTGCATGCCGAGCACGAGCACGTGATCGGCATCGTCGATGCCGGCCAGCGTGACCCGCAGCGGCGGCTCGTCGGCCAGCCGGAAGCCGGCGTCGGACACGCGGGTGACGAACTCCGTCACGTCGCCGTCGGCGGTCGCCGGCACGATCCGCACGGCGTCGGGTGGATCGATCAGCTGCACGAGTTCGCCGTCCTGGTACACACAGCGGGTGCGCAGCGGCTCGTGCCTGGTCACCACCTCGCGCAGGGCGTCCGCCAGCGCGGCGACGTCGAGCGGCCCGCGCAGGCGCGCGGCGACGGTGACCAGGTACTCGGGCCGGCAGGGCCGCAGTCTGTCCACAAAGGCCAGTCGTTGTTGGCCGGAGGACGCCCGCGGCGGCCGATCCGGACGAGCGGGCGGGATCACCACCGCGCCGGTGGCCTCGTCGGCGTCCACCGCTGCCGCTATGTGCGCGACCGTCGGGGCCTCGAACAGCAATCGGACCGGCAGGTCGACGGCCAGTTCGGTACGCAGCCGGGACGCGGTGCGGATGGCGAGCAGCGAGTGCCCACCCAGCCGGAAGAAGTCGTCGTGCAAGCCGATCCGTGCGACCCCGAGCGCGGCGGCGACGATCCGCGCGACGTGCCGCTCGGTCTCGGTGCGCGGCGCGACGAAGGCGCTCTCGTCCCGGTCCGGCGGCGCGGGCAGCGCACGGCGGTCGACCTTGCCGCCTGCCGTCCTCGGCAGCGCCGCCATCGGCAGGAACCGGGCCGGCACCGCGGTGCGTGGCAGCACCGTCGCCGCGAAGTCCCGCAGTGCGGTGGGGTCGGTGCCCGCGGGCTCGTAGTAGGCGACCAGGAAGGTGTCGCCCAGCCGGTCCTCGCGGGCCGTGACCGCGGTGCCGGTGACGGCCGGATGCCGGGCCAGCGCCGCCTCGACCTCGCCCAGTTCGAT
>DASUJK010000129.1:0-64165 GCA_036279295.1 Pseudonocardiaceae bacterium
CACACCCAGCTCGGCCAGTTCGCGCAGCCGGTCGACGTGCGCCGCTTCGGGGCCGACCAGGCAGAACCGGTCCACGATGGCGTCCGGCACGAAGTCGGTGGACGGATTGCCGGCCCGGCCGTGGTGGCTGTAGTCGTAGCCCTGCCGGCCCTCGATGTACTCGGTCAGCGCTGTGGGCACCGGCCCGGACGTGCCGTAGCGGGCCACGAGGTCGGCCACGTGGTTGCCGACCATGCCGCCGAACCAGCGCAACTGGTCACGCTGGTGTGCCACATCCGTGCCGACGTAGGCGGGCGCGGCGACACACATCGTCACCGCGTCCGCCGGTCGGCCCGCGGCCACCGCCGCGTCCCGGACCGCGCCAATGGTCCATCTGGCGATGTCCGGGTCGGCGGTCTGCAGGATGAAGCCGTCGGCCTGCTCACCGACCAGTTTCAGCGCCTTCGGCCCGTAGGCGGCCATCCACATCTCCAGCTTCCCGTTCCGTACCCACGGAATCCGCACGGGCGTGCCGTGGTGCTCGACCTCGCGACCCTCGGCCAGGTCCTTGATCACCCGCATGGCGTCGCTGAGCGTCGCCAGCGTGGCCGGGTGCTGCCCGATCACCCGCCGCGCCGAGTCACCGCGCCCGATCCCGCACACCGTCCGGTTGCCGTACATGTCGTTCAGCGTGGCGAACAGTGACGCGATGACCGACCAGTCCCGAGTGCTCGGGTTGGTCACCATCGGCCCGACCACCATCCGGTCGGTGGCCGCGAGTATCTGCGAGTAGATGACGAACGGCTCCTGCCACAGCACGTGCGAGTCGAACGTCCAGCCGTGGGTGAACCCGTGGCCCTCGGCCGCGCGCATGGTGTCCACCACCGCGCTGGCGGGCGGATCGGTCTGCAGGACGATGCCGAAGTCCATGGTGTTGCCCCCTTTAGTTCAGGTACTGCGACAGCGCCCTGGACAGGAACTGCCCGTGGCCCGTGCTGCCGTGGTACTGACCGCCCTCGATGATCACCTGGCCACGGGACAGCACGGTCTCCACCCGGCCGGTGACCCGCATGCCCTCGTACGCCGAGTAGTCGACGTTCATGTGATGCGTGTCCACGGACAGGGTCTGGGTCGCCGTAGGGTCGTAGATCACGATGTCGGCGTCCGAGCCGGGCTGGATGACCCCCTTGCGCGGGTAGAGCCCGAACATCCTGGCCGGCGTCGTCGACGCGACGTCCACCCACCGGGTCAGCGACAGCTCGCCGGCCGCAACGCCCTGGTGCAGCAGGTCCATCCGGTGCTCGACGCCGTGAATGCCGTTCGGGATCTTCGAGAAGTCGTCCCGGCCCAGTTCCTTCTGGTCCTTGAAGCAGAACGGGCAGTGGTCGGTGGACACCACGGACAGGTCGTTCGTGCGCAGCCCACGCCACAGTGAGGCCTGGTGCTCCTTGGTCCGCAGCGGGGGAGACGCGACGAACTTGGCGCCTTCGAAGTCCGGCCGTGCCAGGTCCTCAAGGGACAGCCACAGGTACTGCGGGCACGTCTCGGCGAACACGTTCTGGCCGGTGTCCCGCGCCTGGGCGACGGCGGCCAGCGCCTGGTCGGCCGACAGGTGCACGATGTACACCGGCGCGCCGGTCACCTTGGCCAGCGCGATGGCCCTGGAGGTGGCCTCGGCCTCAAGCGCGGGCGGCCGGGTCAGCCCGTGTTCGACCGGTTGGGTGCGGCCGGCGGCCAGTGCCTGCGCGACGAGCTGGTCGATGGCGATGCCGTTCTCCGCGTGCATCATCACCAGGCCACCGGTCCGCTTGGCCTGCTGCATCGCGCGCAGGATCTCGCCGTCGGTCGCGTAGAAGACGCCCGGGTAGGCCATGAACATCTTGAAGCTGTTCACGCCTGCCTCGATGCACGACTCCATCTCCTTCAGACTGGAGTCGTTGACGTCCGAGACGATCATGTGGAAGCCGTAGTCGATGGCGCAGTTGCCGTCCGCCTTCGCATGCCACTTGTCCAATGTGGACAAAAGTGACGTGCCCTTCGCCTGCACGGCGAAGTCGATGATCGTCGTCGTGCCGCCCCAGGCCGCCGCCCGCGTGCCGGTCTCGAACGTGTCCACCGAGTGGGTGCCGCCGAACGGCATCTCCATGTGGGTGTGCGCGTCGATGCCGCCGGGCAGCACGTACCGGCCACTCGCGTCGATCACACGCTCCGGGGTGCCCGGCACGACACCGCCGCGCGCGACCAGTGCGGCGATGCGCTCGCCGTCCACCAGTACGTCGGCCTCCACGGTGCCGCTGGACGTGACGACCGTGCCGCGGCTGATCAGGATGCTCATCGCTCAGCCCTGCACCAACGACGTGTAGGTCTCCGGCCTGCGGTCCCGGTAGAACGCCCACAGGTCACGGACCTCGGCCAGGGTGCCCATGTCCAGATCGCGCACGACGACCTCGTCCTCGGTGTCCGAAGCGGCATCGCCGATCAGCTGGCCACGCGGGTCCACGAAGTAGGAGCCACCGTAGAAGTCGTTGTCGCCCAACGGTTCGATACCGACACGGTTGAGCGCGCCGACGAAGTACTCGTTGGCGACGGCAGCGGCGGGCTGCTCCAGCCGCCACAGGTAGGACGACAGGCCCCGGCTGGTGGCCGACGGGTTGAACACGATCCGGGCGCCGGCCAGGCCCAACGCGCGCCAGCCCTCGGGAAAGTGGCGCTCGTAGCAGATGTACACACCGATCCGGCCCACGGCGGTGTCGAAAATCGGGTAGCCGAGGTTGCCGGGCCGGAAGTAGAACTTCTCCCAGAAGCCCTTGACCTGCGGAATGTGGTTCTTGCGGTGCTTGCCGAGGTAGCGCCCGTCGGCGTCGATGACGGCGGCGGTGTTGTAGTAGACGCCCGGCTGCTCCTGCTCGTACATCGGCACGATCAGCACGACGCCATGCTGCTTGGCCAACTCACACATCAGCTTGGTGGTCGGCCCGTCCGGGATCGCCTCGGTGTAGGAGTAGTAGTCGGCGTCCTGCACCTGGCAGAAGTAAGGTCCGTAGAACAGTTCCTGGAGGCACACCACCTGGGCGCCCTGGGAGGCGGCTGTGCTGACAGCGTGCACCGCCGCCTCGATCATCGACTGCTTGTCCCCTGTCCACTTCGCCTGGACGAGTCCTGCCCTGACGATTTCTGCCACTGCTGTCTCCCTCGGGTTGAACTGTCAGTCCTGTGCTGCGGCCCGTGTCCGTGTTCGTGCCGACAGTACGAGGTAAACCACGAAGCCGGCAGCAAAGCCGACCAGCCAGTTGTAGTCGTAGAGCGGCTTCAGGAACGGGATCAGCCCGTCCACCGGGAACGGGCCCTGCCCCGGAGCCGAGTATGCGCCGCCCACCGCGAGCACCGCGCCGATCACGGTCGCCACGACGGCCGCGATGTTCCAGCCGCCGGTGAACCAGTAGCGCCCGTTGCTCAGGTACAACTCGGCCAGCGCCAGCCTGGTCCGCCGGAGCACCCAGTACCCGGCGACGAGCACGCCTGCCACCGCGCCGATCAGTCCGCCGTAGAAGCCGAGCCACACGAAGATGTACACGTGTGGGTTGGCCAGCAGCCGCCACGGTTGCAGCAGGATGGCGACGACGCCGGTGATGATGCCGCCCATCCGGAAGCTGATCCACCGGGGTGCGGCGTTGGAGAAGTCGTACGAGGGCGACACGACGTTGGCGGCCACGTTCACCGACACGGTGGCCACCAGCACGGTGATCAGACCCAGGATCACCACGACCGGGTTGGAGAACTTCGAGGCCAGCTGGATCGGGTCCCAGATCGCCTTCCCATAGATCGCGATCGTGCCCGACGTGATGAGGACCGACAACACGGAGAAGAACGTCATGGTCGTCGGCAGGCCGAGCGCCTGGCCCACTTGCTGGCCGCACTGGCTGCGGGAGAACCGGGTGAAGTCGGGCATGTTGAGCGACATCGTCGACCAGAACGCGATCATGCCCATCAGCGACGCGGGGAAGATCGCCCAGAACGCCTTGCCCCAGCCCAGCGAGCCGCTCTGGCTCAGCAGCGGGCCGACACCGCCTGCCTCCTTGAGGATCCAGACCAGCAGCGCGACGAACACGACCAGCACGAACGGGGCCGCCCAGTTCTCAAACCGGCGCAGCGTGTCCATGCCGCGCCAGATGATGGCGATCTGGATCACCCAGAACACCGCGAAGGACAGCCACAGCGACCACGGCTGGCCCAGGAGGCTCGACGCCTGCAACCACCCGTTGCCGGCCAGCTTGCCGAGGATCACGTAGATGCCCTCGCCGCCGATCCAGGTCTGGATGCCGAACCAGCCGCACGCGATGATCGCGCGCAGCAGGGCGGCCATGTTGGCGCCGCGAACGCCGTAGAACGCCCTGGCGAACACCGGGAACGGGATGCCGTACTTGGTGCCGGCGTGGCTGTTGAGCAGCATCGGGACCAGCACGATCAGGTTGCCAACCGCGATGGTCAGCAACGCCTGCCATGCGTTCATGCCGATCGCGATCAGGCCGGAGGCCAGCGCGTAGGTCGGCAGGTTGTGCGACATGCCGACCCACAGGGCGGCGTAGTTGTAGGTGCGCCAGGTCCGCTTCTCCACCGGCACCGGCGCCAGGTCGGGGTTGGTGAAGCGGCTGCCGTCGATGGCGGCCGGGTCGGCCAGTTCGACCCGCCCGTCGGTGTGAGTGACCTGGGTCGCGGGCGCAATTCTGGTCTCTGTGGATGACATGGCCTACTCCCGACGCTGATGTGGGTGCCGGGATCGTCGGACTTGTCGGGCGTACTCGGGCAGTGGCAATGTGTGCACCCTTGGGTGTGAGCGTGGACACAGTGTGAGGCGGCCGCGCAGACCTGTCACGTGTTGTTCGCGTGCGGTTCCGGTGATCTTGACTGTGCCGTGTCCGGTCGTGGATAGCGTGCCGACGTGGTGGCAGTCGCGGTTCGTGCCCCGGAAGTCCAGGAGCGCAGGGAAACTGAACACACCGAGCGTGATCTGGCTGCTCGCCGGCGTCGTGATCGTTCCAGCGGTCGCGCTGGGCATCGTGGTCGCAGTGGTCGTCGGGTCGCTCGCACTGACCGTCCTGGTGCCCGTGCTGCCCGGTGGCGCATCCGGTCACTTGCGGACCGCGAAGCAACAGGCGTTCGACCCGATCATCGCTCTGAACACGGGGATCGACCAGTACGACGCCGCGCTGTGGTTGATGACGGCACCGGCGAGCTGAGCGGCTGGTCGGGCCTGTTACCGGCAGTGCTGACGGTGTTGCTGGTGGCACCGCCCGGCCTGGGCGTGTGGCCAGGACTGGCCGAATACCGAGGCTAGCCGACCTCAGCGGCCAAGGCGTCGTAGGCCGGCTGGAGTTCGTCCCAGCGAGTGTCGGAATCACAGCGCTCCCGCCCGGCGATGTGCGCGGCGAGGTCTTCGATGTGGACCTGGATCCCAGCTCCGTAGGCGGCGAGCAGCTCGACCGGCATACCCCGTTCCTCGACGAGAAGAACGGTCTGATCTCCATCGGCGGTCAGCGTGACCTCGATGACCTTCTCGTCCGGCCGGCCGATGCCATGGGCCAGCAGCAGTCGCCGGGGAGGCTCGCACACCTCCACACGCCCCATACCTTCCGATCCACTGGCGAAGAAGCGAAAGCGGTACTCACCGCCGAGGCGTAGGTCGCCATCGAACTCGCCCAGCCAGCGGGCCAGACGGTCGGGCGTGGTGAGTGCCGACCAGAGGTCGTCGATGTCGGTGTCGTAGCGGTCCCGCATGCGCACGATGCCGCTGCCGTCGGCTGTGTGCAGGGTGCCCAGGATGCGGTTGCGCGTGGCCAGCGCCGCATACTCCGGTTCGAGTTCCTTCCACCGCGCTTCGGCGTCGCAGTGCTCCCGCCCGGCGATGTGGGCGGCGAGGTCTTCGATGTGGACCTGGATCCCGGCTCCGTAGGCGGGCAGCAGGTCCATCGGCATGCCCCGCTGTTCGAGAACCAGGATGGTGCCGTCGCCGTCTGCGGTCAGCGTGGCCTCGACGACGTGTTCTTCGGTCTGGCGGACATGCTGGGTCATCACCAGCAGGTGGCGTGGCGGCTCGCACACCTCCACCCGTCCGGTGCCTTCCCAACCGCTGGCGAAGAAGCGTGCCCGAAACTGTCCGCCCCGCCGCAGGTCACCATCGAACTCGCCCAGCCAGCGGGCCAGACGTGCCGGGTCGGTGAATGCCGACCAGAGGTCGTCGATGTCGGTGTCGAACCGGTCCTCCATGCGCACGACACCCTTGCCGTCCACTGTGCGCGGAGTCCCCATGATCCGGTTGCCGTTCATGTCGTGCTCCTTCGTTCACGTTTCCCCCGGGCCACTTCGGTGTGCAGGGCGTCCAACCGCTGCTCCCACAAGGCCCGATACCGGCCCAGCCAGTCGTCGATCTCGGCGAGTGGTTCCAGGCGGAGGCTGTAGACCCTGCGCTGCGCCTCCTGGCGAACCTCGACCAGTCCCGCTTCGCGCAGCACCCGCAGGTGCCGGGACACACCCGGCCGGGCGATCGGCAGTAGTGCGGCCAGTTCACCCGCGGTGGCCGGGCCAGCGGCCAGGGCGTCCAGCACTGTTCGCCGACTCCCGTCGGCCACGGCCCGTAGCACGGCTTCCATGGATCGAGTGTACCAAGGTAGTTACGTACCCATCAAGGTACATACGTGGATGCCTACTCGTTCTTGTCCGGGTGAGCGCTGGGCGTGAACTCGATGATGATGCGGACCGGTGCGTGATTGCGGAGCCATGCGCGTGCACGCCGGATCGCTCGGGGCACGGTGGGAAGCATTCGGAGTAGTTGGCCGGCGACGGCCCCGACTGTGCCGTCGATGACATGGCCGATGAGATTCGGGTTCATAAGCGCACCGATGCTCCCTGCGCGAAACCAGCGAACGGTATGAACGGCAAGCTTAGTACCTCTAACGGCACGGTCCGCGCCGTTGTGCCCAACAGTTGCGCCGCGCCTCCTTTGCGGCTCAGGTCAAATCTTGTGGGGGACCTGTTCCAGCTGGTAGAAGGCCCGGTGCCATGCAGGTCGATTTCGTAGGTCACCCCATTGAGAGAAAAGGTGACTCGGAATCGCACTCCGATTGGCGATTCAGATCAATCTGGTAGGTCACCCGGTTGAGAGACAAGATGGCCGTAGCCACATTTCGTCGATGAACCGCGGTCAGCCCCCCGCATCGACCGCCAACAACGCGACATACAGCGACAACATCGACTCCGGGTCCTCCAACGACACCCCGAGCACCTGCTCGATCCGGCTCAACTGCTGGTAGTAGGCCGTCCGCGAGAGATGGGCCGCCGCAGCCGCAGCCGACTTGTTGCCGCCCTGCTCGCAGTAGTGCCGCAACGCCGACACCAGCCTGCCGCCGGTCCGGTCGTCCCTCGCCAGCAACGGTCCCAACTCCCGCGTAGCGAACGCCGCCAAGCGCTCGTCCTCGCGCAGCAGATGCAACAACCCACGCAGCCGCACATCGTCCAACCGGTGATACGACCGCTGGTCATCGCCCCGCAACGCCGCCTGCGCCACGTGCGCCGCCTCGGCGAGCGTGCGCCGCGCGTCCAGCACCGCGCTCACCGTCGTCCCCACCGCCACCACCACGGGCACCGCCCTCGGATTCGGCGCCACCGCCTCGTGAATCCCCGCCGCCAACTTCCGCAGCACCGGCTCAACCGCATGATCCACCGCGATCAAGGCGCGCACACTCGTGTCATCCACCGCCCCGACCAACGCCGGCACCGCGGCCCGCCGCGCCGCCAAGGATGTCGCATCGGCTATGTCCCGCAACAGTTCCTGGGCGGCCAGTGCCGGTGCCGGGCCTGCCAATGCGGTTCGCGGCCGCACCGCGAGACCGACCAACGTCCGCCCTTCCAGTGGAATCCCCAAGGCGGCGGCCCTCGCGGTCAGATCACTCGGCAGCGCACCCGGCGCCAACAACTCCGTCAGCAGTGTCCGATGTGTCTGGCGCTCCAACGTCTCCCGATCCCGCGCCAGCAGTCGGTGCACGGCCAGTGCCGACGCCGCCCGCTCGACCACCACGACGTGCGGGTGTGGCGGCGGCTCGTCGCACAGCAGCACCAACCGCCCCCAGTCGTCCCCCCGAGCACCCACCACCGTCACCAGCCAGCCACTGGCCGCGTCGAAACCGGTTCGCGAGCGCACCGTCACCGCCCTGGAGCGCTCCCGCCAGTCGGTCAGCACCGCGGTCGGATCGGTCCCCGCCGAGTCGTAGGCCAACACGTCGTGCGACAGCGTCTCCAACACGACCGGCAGCCGCGCGCTCCTGGCCACCTCACGCAACACCTCGGCAGGCTCCGCCCCCGACACCGTCAACGCCGTGAACGTCTCGTGCACCTGCTCCGCGGTCCGCAACTCGGCCAGCTGAGCGTCCCGGATCAGCGCGATCACCGCCTCGGTGACCGACACGAACCGCGTCTCCTCGGACAACGTGACCAACGGCAACGACCGCCGATCGGCGGCGGCCAGCAGCGCGGGCGGCAACGCGTCACTCCACCGGCGCACCAACTCCACCACCAACCCCGCCGCGCCCACCCCCGCCAACTCGTCCACGTACCGGGTCAGCGCAGGCCCGTCGCCGGGCAGCGCGATGCCGGTGGTCAACACCAGCTCGCCGCCCTGCAGCAGGTGCGCGATGTCCGCGATCTCGGCCACGTGCACCCAGCGCACCCGGTTGCCGGCCCCTGCGCCGCCCGCGACCAGTGTCGGCCCGCCCCTGCGCATCACCGGCAGCGCGAGCACATCGGACACGGTCGGGTACACCTGACACAACGTAATGCAAACGGGCGTTTCCAGATACATGTTGCACATGGCCGGAACGCCATAACCCCTGCACACTCGGACCATGACGGACGACCTGTTGGCCCGGCATCGCGCTGTCCTGCCGAAGTGGCTGGCCCTGTACTACGACGAGCCCATCGAGATCGTCGGTGCCAGCGGCCGGCGGGTGACCGACGCCGCCGGACGCACCTACCTGGACTTCTTCGCCGGCATCCTGACCAACGCGATCGGCTACGACATCGCCGAGATCAGCGACGCGGTCCGCGCCCAGCTGGACACCGGCGTGCTGCACACGTCGACGCTCTACCTCATCCGCCAGCAGATCGAGCTGGCCGAACAGATCGCCGAGCTGTCCGGCATCCCGGACGCGAAGGTCTTCTTCACCAACTCCGGCACCGAGGCCAACGAGACCGCCCTGATGCTGGCCACCCAGGCCCGCCGCAGCAACCAGGTCCTCGCGCTGCGCAACTCCTACCACGGCCGCGGCTTCGGCACGATCGCCATCACCGGCAACCGCGGCTGGTCGGCCACCTCGCTGCACCCGCTGAACGTGAGCTACGTGCAGGGCGGCTACCGCTACCGCAGCCCGTTCCGCGACCTGTCCGACGCCGATTACATCGCCGCCTGCGTCGCCGACCTGCGGGACGTGATCCAGACCACGACCGCAGGTGACGTGGCCTGCATGATCGCCGAGCCGATCCAGGGTGTCGGCGGGTTCGCCGTGCCGCCGGACGGCCTGTTCCGCGCGTTCAAGGAAGTGCTCGACGAGTTCGGCATCCTGTTCATCTCCGACGAGGTGCAGACCGGCTGGGGACGGACCGGCGAACACTTCTGGGGCATCCAGGCACACGGCGTCACACCGGACGCGATGACGTTCGCCAAGGGCCTCGGCAACGGTCTGGCCATCGGCGGCGTGGTGGCCAGGGGCGACCTGATGGACGCCATCACCGCCAACTCGATCTCCACGTTCGGCGGCAACCCGGTGGCCACGGCGGGCGCCAAGGCAGTGCTGAAGTACTTGCTGGACAACGACTTGCAGGCCAACGCGGCCAAACTGGGCGACCGGTTGATCGGCGGTCTGCGCGACGCGGCCGACGGCCACGGCGTGGTCGGCGACGTGCGCGGCAAGGGCCTGATGATCGGCGTCGAGCTGGTCACACCGGGTGGCAGCCAGCCGAGCCCGCAGGCCGCCACGATGGCGATGGAGGCCACGAAGGAGCGCGGCCTGCTGATCGGCAAGGGCGGCCTGCACGGCAACGTGTTGCGTATCGCCCCGCCGATGTCGCTCACCGAGGACGAGGTCGAGGAAGCGCTCGGCATCATGGCTGAGGTAATCCAGGTAGTCGACACAGCCGTCACCGACGAGGAGCTGTCCCGATGACCAACCGCATCACGCACTGGATCGACGGCAAGCCCTGGGGCGGGGTCGCCGAGCGGACCGGCAAGGTCTACGACCCGGCCACCGGCCAGGTCGCCGCCAACGTCGACTTCGCCACCGAGGCGGACGTCGACGAAGCCGTCGAGGCGGCGCGCAACGCCTGGGAGAGCTGGCGGACCACGTCGCTGACCAAGCGCGCCAACGTGCTGTTCGGGTTCCGTGAGCTGCTCAACCAGCGCAAGTCCGAGCTGGCCGCGATCGTGACCAACGAGCACGGCAAGGTGCTCTCCGACGCGGCGGGCGAGGTGCAGCGGGCGCTGGAGTCGGTGGAGTACGCGTGCGGCATCCCGCAGCTGCTCAAGGGTGACTACAGCGAGAACGCCTCCACCAGGGTCGACGTCTACTCGATCCGCCAGCCAGTCGGTGTCGTCGGCATCATCTCGCCGTTCAACTTCCCGGCCATGGTGCCCCTGTGGTTCGCGCCCAACGCCATCGCGTGCGGCAACGCCGTGGTGCTCAAGCCGAGCGAGAAGGACCCGTCGGCGGCCAACTTCATGGCCGAGCTGTGGGCCGAGGCCGGTCTGCCCGACGGCGTGTTCAACGTCGTGCACGGCGACAAGGTGGCCGTGGACCGGATTCTGGACCACCCGAAGGTGCGGGCCGTGTCGTTCGTCGGGTCCACGCCGATCGCCAAGTACGTCTACAGCCGGGGCACGGGCAACGGCAAACGTGTGCAGGCCCTTGGTGGCGCGAAGAACCACATGGTTGTGCTGCCCGACGCCGACATCGAACTGGCCGCCGACGCCGCCGTGTCCGCCGGGTTCGGCTCGGCGGGGGAGCGGTGCATGGCCATCTCGGTCGTGGTCGCCGTCGGCCAGACGGCCGACCCGCTGATTTCGGCGATCAGGGACCGCATCACCGGCCTGAAGGTCGGCGACGGCAGGCGTTCGTGCGACATGGGACCACTGGTCACCGCCGCCCACCGGGACAAGGTGGTGTCCTATTTGGACGCTGGTGTGGCCGAAGGTGCCACGCTCGCGGTGGACGGCCGTGGTCACGATGTGGACGGCGACGCGGCAGGTTTCTGGCTCGGCCCGACGCTGTTCGACCGCGTCACGCCGGGCATGTCCGTGTACACCGACGAGATCTTCGGCCCGGTACTCTCCGTCGTGCGGGTGTCCACTTACGACGATGCCCTGGACCTGGTCAACGCCAATCCCTACGGCAACGGCACCGCCATCTTCACCAACGACGGCGGCGCGGCCCGGCGGTTCCAGAACGAGGTCGAGGTCGGCATGGTCGGCGTGAACGTGCCGATCCCGGTGCCGGTCGCGTACTACTCGTTCGGCGGCCGGAAGGACTCGCTGTTCGGCGACTCGCACGCCTACGGCCCGGACGGCATCCACTTCTTCACCAGGAGCAAGGTGGTCACCAGCCGCTGGCTCGACCCGTCGCACGGTGGTGTCAACCTGGGGTTCCCGCAGAACTCATGAGGAACCGAGCCATTTCTCGCGCGACAAGGGCGGGCTCGTCCAGCATCGAGAGGACATAGGCACCGGGCACCTCGGCGTACCGGCTGTGCGGCAGCAGTGCCGCGAGCCGGTGCCCGTGCTCGGGTGGCATCACGCGGTTGTCCGGCGACCACAGCACCAGCGCCGCACCCTGGAACCCGCGCAGCGCCTCGGTGTCCCGGATGAGCGTGGCATTGTCGAACGTGGACCGGCAGTAGGCCAGCAGATCCCGTCGCACGCCGGCGTCACGCAGCAGCGGCTCGGTCCACCGCCGTATCAAGGCGTCCGGCAGCGGCTGCCGCGCCATCTGCCCGAACAGCGGTGGCAGCCTGCGCAGCCAGCCGAGCCGCAGCTGACGCGCGGCGAACCGGAGGCCGCCGGGCAGCCGAACCGCGAGCATCACCATGCGGCCGGGCAGTCCGGGCGGGAAGTTGTCGAACGCTTCGCACGGCAGGATCACCTGTCGCGAAACCCGCTGGTCCAGTCCCCGTGCGGTGAGGAACAGCGCCCCACCCCAGTCGCTGTGCACGAGTGTCACATCGGCCAGGTCCAGTGCGTCCAGGAACTCGGCCACCAGCCGCACCTGGCCGGCCAGGGACAGGTCGGCGCCCGGTTTCATCGCCCGCCGATGCGCCCCCAACGGCAGCACCGGCCGGAGGTAGCGATGCCCGTTCGGCAACAGCGGCAGCACCTGGTCCCACACCGTGTGGTCCATCAGCAACCCGTGCAGCAGGACCACCGGTGGCCCCGCGCCCACCTCGTCGTACTCGATGACACCGGCTGACAGTTCGACGGTCCGCATACGTGCCTCCCGCTAGAACGATCGATCTAGAATGAATGTTCTACCATACTCGGGTGAAGACCGACCAGCGGATCGTGCGCGCGATGGCTGAGCTGCTGCGTGTGCAGGGCTACGCGGCCACCGGCATCCAGCAACTGGCCAAGGCCGCCGACGCGCCGACCGGGTCGATCTATCACCACTTCAAGGGCGGCAAGGTCGAGATCGCGGCGCGGGCGCTGCGCGAGAGCGGCGCGGTCTACATCCAACTGCTGCCGCTGCTGCTGGACCGGCACCCAGACCTGGACACCGCGATCGAAGCCGCGTTCACGGCGGCGGCCGAGGACATCGAGCACACCGGCTGGGCCAACATGTGCCCGGTCGGCACCGTCACCGGCGAGATCGCCGACACCGAGCCCGCGCTGCGGGAGGTCGCGGCCGAGGTGATCGAGTCCTGGATCGACCAGGGCACGGCCTATTTCGCGCAACGGGGCCTGTCGACGACCGACGCCCGCGCGGCCATGTACGCCGTGCTCGCCGCGCTGGAGGGTGCGTTCATCCTCGCGCGGGGACAGCGGTCCACCGAACCACTGCTGGCCGCCGGTCGCGCGATGGCGACCTATGTAGCCACACTGCCTCTCAGGACGACACAGCCGATTACCGCTGACCACCCGTTTTCCTGAAATTTTCAGGGTTTTCACGCGGTTTCGGCTGGCCTGGGCCGGTCGGCTCGACGCTCCCTGTACAGCAAGCCAGCAGGTACCTAACTTCTTGACCGGTCATGACTCGCCCCCACGTGGCGACTCGGCCTCTGGACATCGCTGTCGTGAGGAGAACCGCATGAAATTGAATTTCTTACGTGGCAACGGGCGGTCCGGCATGCGCCGGGGTGTAGCCATTGCCGGTGCCCTCCTGATGGGGGCGGGGGTGATCGCGGTAGCCACAACGCAGGCCAGTGCCGCAGCCAGCGGCTGTTCGGTCACCTACACCGTCACCACCCAGTGGAACACCGGTTTCGGGGCGGACATCCAGTTCACCAATCTGGGCTCACCGATCGCAGGCTGGACCTTCAGCTTCTCGTTCGCCAACGGCCAGACCGTGACCGGCGGCTGGAACGGCACCTGGACGCAGTCCGGCGCCAAGGTCACGGTGACCGACGCGGGCTGGAACGCAGCCATCGCGACCGGTGGCACCGTGGACATCGGCTCCAACTTCGCGTGGTCCGGTAGCAACACGAACCCCACGGCGTTCACGCTGAACGGTGTGGCGTGCGACGGTGGCACGACGACCCCGCCGCCGACCACGACCACGGCCGCACCGCCACCCACCACCACGACGGCAGCGCCGCCGCCGACCACCACGGTGGCCACGACGCCGCCCACGACGACGGTTTCGACCACGCCGCCGCCGCCCGGCACCCATGTCGCCGACCCGTTCACCGGCGCGACCCCGTACCTCAACCCGGACTACGTGGCCGAGGTCAACGCGAACGCGACCACGGCGGCCCAGCGTTCCGTCGCCAACAACCAGACCGCGATCTGGCTGGACACCATGAGCGCGATCGCAGGCGGTGGCACCACCGGGCGGACCGGCCTGACCGCGCAGTTGAACGACGCGCTGGCCAAGACGACCGCTCCGGAGACCGTCGAGATCGTGGTCTACGACCTGCCGGGTCGTGACTGTGCCGCACTGGCGTCCAACGGTGAGATCCCGGCGACCGCGGCGGGCCTCGCCACCTACGAGTCGTCCTACATCGACCCGATCGCCTCGATCCTCAGCCAGGCCAAGTACGCCAGCAGCAACCTGCGGATCGTGGCCGTCATCGAGCCGGACTCGCTGCCGAACGTCGTGACCAACCAGGGCATGGCGAACTGCGCGGCCTCGACCCCGTTCTACGAGGCCGGCATCACGTACGCGTTGAACAAGCTGCACGCGATCCCCAACGTGTACAACTACCTGGACATCGCGCACTCCGCGTGGCTGGGCTGGCCGAACAACATGACGGGCACCCCCGCCGTGTACAACAAGGTCGTCCTGGGCACCACGGCCGGCTACGCCAGCATCGACGGGTTCATCAGCGACACGGCGAACTACACCCCGACGCAGGAGCCGTTCCTGACCAACCCGAACCTCAATGTCGGCGGACAGCAGCTCGACTCGGCGCTGTTCTACCAGTTCAACCCGACGTTCGACGAGCTGACCTACGACACCCAGATGTTCAACACGTTGGTGGGCGCGGGTTTCCCGGCCACCAAGAAGTTCCTGATCGACACGTCCCGCAACGGATGGGGCGGCCCGAACCGGCCGACCGCACTGAACAGCACGCCGACGAACCCGGAGGCGTACGTCCAGGCGAACGCGATCGACAAGCGTCCGTTCCGTGGCGACTGGTGCAACCAGGCCGGTGCCGGTATCGGCGCGCGGCCGACCGACCAGCCGTTCGGCTCGTCCAGTCCGATCCTGGCCTTCGTGTGGATCAAGCCGCCGGGTGAGTCCGACGGTGACTTCCCGAGTGCCACGCACTCGCACGGTGACCCGCACTGCGACCCGGCCGGCACCAACACCGACGGCAACGGTGGCACGTACTCGACCGGCTCGCTCTCGGGCTTCGACATCCCGGCGGGCCAGTTCTACCCGGCCGAGTTCAACCAGCTCGTGGCCAACGCATTCCCGCCGCTCGGCTGATCATCTGGTGATCATCGCGCGGTGACCGGCTTCCGGCCCCGTCCGTGAGACAACTCGCGGACGGGGCCGGAATCCCATTCCCGCTCACGTGCCGCGCATCTCCTGGAGTACGTCACCGGCCACGGCTACCAATCTGGCAAGTCCTTCTTCTGTCATCACCAGATGTAGTGATCCGGTGCCGTGTCCCAGCTCGATCTGCGCTTCCACACGCGAGACTTCGGTGGCCATCTCGCAGTCGCCGTCGACGTTTACCCACGTGTCCACCGCGATGCCGAGAAACGTGTTCATCGGTGACCTGACTCCCTTGATTCTGTGTTGCTGCTATGTTGCTGCGTATCGCCTTGCACAGTGTTTGTGCGTTTGGCAATAACTTCAACTCTGTTGCGTCAGCGCAACGGGTGACAATTCCAGCAACCTGGTGACGCTATGCTGTTACCGGCCGACAACACGGAGAGCACGATGGCGAGGACACCGAAGGCCAGGGCGCTCGGCGGGGCGCTGCGCCAGGCTCGCACGGCAAAGGGCATGGTCCTGCGCGAGTTGGCATCGGCGATCAATCGTGACATCGGTGTGGTCAGCCGATGGGAGACCGGTGACCGGACACCGAAGCCGGAACAGGTGGCGCAGATTCTCACCACATTGGGCGTGGGCGGCGATCGGTACGAGGAGATCATGACACTCGCCTACGGCACCGACGAATCGCAGTGGGTGGCGACGACATTGCCGGAACAACGGCAGCAAATGGCCGCGTACATCGACTGGGAACAAAGTGCGACCCGCATTGTCGAAGTGGCTCCGTTGTTGGTGCCCGGCCTGTTGCAGATCAGCGATTACATTCAGGCCATCATGACCGCCGGTGGTGTGCCCGACGGTGAGATCGCGTCTCGCGTGACTGGTCGGATCGGGCGTCGAGATGTCATCGAAAAGGCAAAACCGGCGCGATTGCTGGTGTTGCTGGGGCAGAATGTGCTGAACAACGACATCGGCGGCCGCGAGGTGACGATCGCCCAGGCCAGGCACCTGCTGGAGATGGCGGCACGACCCAACATCGAGATCCGGATCATCCCGGATCACAGCGGCTGGCACCCGGATCTGGAAGGTCCCTTCACGCTTGTCGAGGTCGACCCGAGCGAGCGAGGCTCGATAGTATTCATGGAGACACGCCGGTCGATTTTGATGATGCACGAGGACGAAGATGTCGATGCCTACAAGCAGGCGGTGGACAGGGTCATGCCGGTCGTCCTGAGCCCGGCCACGTCGATCAAGTTTCTCGCCGACATGGCTCATAACAGATTGGAGAGGAAATGACATCCGACGGCACGTGGCGTAAGTCGCGTCGGAGTCAGAATGGCCAGAACTGCGTTGAGGTCCGGCACACGCTGGACCAGGTGCGTGACTCGAAGAACCCCACCGGCCCAACGCTTCGGGTGGACGTCCCGTCCCTGGTCCGCGCGCTGAAGGCGCAGTGAGTTGCCGGCTGCCCCTGACCACTGAAGTCCGGGGCAGCCCACCATCCGATCCGCTGATGGCCTGCGCAGGTGCGTGTCGTGTCAGCTTGGCACGTAGAGTGCCGTATTGGGCGTAGTGGTCGGTGTCGCTGCGAGTGAGGCCGAGATAGGGCTTGGCTTCGGGTCGCGTGTGTTCCCGGCACACTTGGTAGGCCCGCCGGCCACGGTTCTGCCCGCTGGGCTGGTCACGGTCGGCGAACCCGAGGATTTGCAGCACCAGCTTGCGGCCCGGGCCGACTTGGAAGGGCTCCATGACCCAATCGCCCCGTTGGAGGGTTGCGGGCAGCCGCTGCCACAAGGTCGGCGGGTGCGCCGCATCGACATCTCGGTAATGGTCGGCATCCGGGCCGACCACTGCCGGCATGTAGGCGCTGACCACCTCGTCGAAGTACTCGCGGAGCTCGTCCGCCGCCTGGCGATGGTGCTCGACCAGTTGCCCGTGGACCCATTCGACGGCATCGTGATACTGCCGGGCCACGAGCGCTGGTGGTGTCGTTGAGGCGTCAACCCACCGCTTCGGGTCGTTCCCGGATTCGATCGACACCACACAGTGGTGATGCACCGGCATTCCTGGCGGTACCTGACCCCACGAGCTGACCGTCATGGGTGGACAGCCAAGTGCGGCGCGTTGCCGACCGTCGCGCCACAGTCGCTGCAGATGATGACAGTGGGATCGGCAGCGAGCAGCGGCCGACCGTGAGCGTCCATGGCTACCTGGGTGGCATGGTCATAGTGAAATGCCTCGCGAACAGGGTCGCCCTGCTGGCGTGCCGGCCGCATTCCGCGTAGCCCCAGGGCCGCACGTCCGGCTGAGACGGGACGCCACTGGTCTCGGCGCCACCGCCGATTCGACCTAGCGGGAACTGAGCGGAGTGCGGTGCGACTGGATCATCGGCGAAACCGACCAGTGCGAGTGCCGTAGTCATGCTTCGGTTCCCTCCCCGTTCGCGATGTTGAGCAGCTCCCGGTGTCGCGTCGTTCACCCTCCGTACGCAACTGACCACAGGAAGCTGCCGACGCTGGGTCCTGCTCCGGCACTCGGGTACCAGATCGCGGAGACTTCTTTGCGGAGAAGTGTTCGCAAAGAAGTCTCCGCAGTCTAGCCTGGGCGCATGGCTGAGGCACCGAAGATCGCGAATCTGGACGCACGGGGCCTGCGCGTGCTCGCCCATCCGGCCCGGATCGAGCTGGTGCAGCTGCTGCGTCGGCACGGGGCGTCGACCGCGACCCGGCTGGCCGAGCTGATGGGCGTGAACTCCGGTACGGCCAGCTATCACCTGCGGCAACTCGCGGCGGCCGGTTTTGTCGAGGAGGACACGACCAAGGGCAACGGTCGGGACCGGTGGTGGCGCGCTGTCTACCAGCAGACCGTGTTGGACGACCTGGATCTCGTGGAGACCGAGGTCGATGATGCGGTGGCGTATCTCCAGTCGGTGGCCACCAACCACGCCATGAACACCCAGCGGGCGCTCAACGAGCTGTTGACGATGTCGAAAGCGTGGCGGGACGTGTTCGACATGAGTCAGTACCCGTTGCGGCTGACGGTCGAGCAGGCCGGGCGGCTGCGGGACGAGCTTCAGGCCGTGGTCGCCCAGTACCCGAGGGACGACCCGGAACAGCCCGGCGAGGGTGAGCGAGTGCGGGTGCTGATCTATGTGAACCCCGAATTGCCGTGACTCGCCGGTTGCGGCCGCTGGTGGGGGTGTTGGCGGCGATCGCGGTGGCGGAGACCGGCACCCGGGTGTCGGCGATCGCGATCCCGTGGCTGGTGCTTGTCACCACGGGGAGCGCCACGAAGACCGGGTTGGTGGCGTTCTGCGAATTGGCGCCTTATGTCGTCGTGAAGGCGTTGACAGGGCCGTTGATCGACCGGTTCGGGCCGCGCCGGGTGTCGTGGCGGACGGACCTGGTCAGCGGAGCGGCGGCGGCATCGGTCGCGTTGTCGCCCGTGCTCCCCTTCTGGCTGTTGTTACCGCTGGTCGCGGTGGTCGGCGCGGCGCGGGGGCCGGGTGATCAGGCCAAGGAAGTGATGATCTTCGAGGCCACCCGGGACAGCGGTGTGCTGCTGGAGCGGGTGACCGGGCTGGCCGGGGTGATCGAGCGGTTGGCGGCCACACTCGGGCCGGCCGTGGGCGGGGTGCTGATCGCGGTCTTCAGCCCGTCGCTGGGATTGCTGGCCACGGCCGTGTGCTTCGTTGCCGGCTCGGTGATCGTCGGGCTGGTGTTGCCGCGTGGTTTGGGATCTGCCGTTGCCGAGCCGCTCGGCTACGGCCGCAGCCTCGTGGAGGGCTTCGAGTTCCTGCGTCGGCAGCCGATGCTGTTGACGATCTTCGGCATGGTGTCCGCGACGAACCTGTTGGACCAGGCGTTCACGGTGGTGTTGTTACCGGTGTGGGCGCGTATGTCGGGTGGTGGCCCGGCTGTGATCGGGTTGACGGGCTCGGTGCGCGGGCTGGCGTCGATAGCGGGGAGTGTTGTCGCGACGACGGCCGCGCACCGGTTGAAGCGCAGACTGGTGTTCTTCACGGGTTTCCTGGTCGCCGGAGCGCCAAGATTCTGGATCCTGGCCGGTCATGTTCCACTATGGACAGTGTTGGCGGTGTTCGTCGTCAGCGGCTTTGGTGCTGGCTTCCTGAACCCGATCCTGGGCGCGATCCCGTACGAACTGGTGCCACAACGGCTGATGGGCAGAGTCCTGTCCATGGGCCAGGCACTCGGCTGGGCCGGCATCCCGTTGGGTGGTCTGATCGCTGGAGCCGCCGTGGCCGCCACCGGCCTGGCACCCGTTCTGCTGGCCGGTGGCGGCATCTACGCGGCAGTCACCTGCATAGCCGGCCTACGCCCGGAATGGCGTTCGCTGGATCGGCCACGTGTTACCGCGAGCACATCGGCAGAGCCTGGATCACCCACACCGGCTTCCCGTTCTGATGGGTGACACCCGGCGGCACCTTGCTGCCGGTGAACGTGAACACCGCTCGTGCCCAGAATTCACCGCATGGTGTCTTGGTCGGCTTGTCCAGGTGAATGGTCGCCGGGTAGTACGACCGGGTGCCGTCCGCGCAGGACGGATCGCAGTTGAGATCGCCCACGATGCCGGTGCCATCCGCGTGCGTGGATGTCCACGTGGACCAGTGAGCCTGCGACAGGTCCTCACTCGAATCACAGGACCAGACCATCTCCTTGGGCTTGACCTGGACGCCGTCACCCTTGCTGTAGCAGGGATCGAACAACGGCAACTGTGCCGACGCGACCGACACCACCGGATCAGCGGCCTTGCTCGAACCACACGCCGACACTGTCAGGGCCGCAAGACAACCCCCGAGAACGACAAGCAGAATCGCACGCAATTTCATGTTATGCCCCCTTTGTCCTGCCAATACTAGGAGGACGCATCGCGGGGGCGCGAGTTGTAGCGATCGCCGGGCAACCCTCAGGGCGCCTCGACGTCACACCAGAGTGGGGACAGGCAGAACGGCCTCGACCCGGAAGCCACCGCCCGCCCGTGGGCCTGCCGACAGGGAACCGCCCACCGCTGCCGCTCGTTCGCGCATGCCCAGGACGCCGTGGCCGGAGCCGGTGCCCGGTTCGGTGGCTGTGCCGTCGTCGTCGATCACGATCCGGACCACGCGGCGGTCCACACCGAGCCGCAGCCGGGCCGAGTCGGTGCGTGCGTGCTTGTGCACGTTGGTCAGCGCTTCCTGCACTATGCGGTATGCCGTGATGTCCACCGCCGCCGGCAACTCGGCCACCGCGCCCGTCACCTCACGGTCGACCCGCAGGCCGCAACCGGCCATGCCGGCGATCAGCTCGTCCAGCCTGCCCAGGCCGACCGTGGGATCCGTCGGCGCCGTCGGGTCGTCCGGCTGGCGCAGCAGGCCGACCGTGGAACTCAGTTCGTCCAGCGCGCTCCGGCTGGCCTTGCGGATGTGCACCAACGCCATCCTGGCCTGCTCCGGATCGGCGTCCAGCAGGTGCGCGCCGACGCCTGCCTGCACGTTGATCAGCGCGATGTGGTGCGCAACCACGTCGTGCAGGTCCCGCGCGATGCGCAGCCGCTCCTCGGCCACCCGCCGCCTGGCCTCCTGCTCACGCGACTCCTCGGCCCGCCGCGCCCGCTCCATCACCTCGGCCAGGTACGCACGCCGGTTGCGCACCGCGTCGCCGAGCGCGAACGCAAGGCCCACCGCGACGATGTTCAGCAGGCTGTTCGGGTCCACCCCGTTGCCACCGGCCAGCACCACGTTGCCGACCGCCAGCACGATCGTCGCCACACCGCCCAGGATCAGGGCCGTACGGCGGAGAACACGCAGCGTCACGGTGTACATCGCGACGACGACCACGAACGTGGCCGGGCCGTGGGACGGGCCGACTACGAAATAGCCCAGCGCGCACGCGACACTCAACGCCAGCACCAATGCCGGCCATCGGCGCCGGAACACCAGCGTCGCGCAGCCGGCCGCCAACACCACGCCGGCGGACATGGTCATCTGTTGGTGCAGCAGCTGTCCGCGCCACTCGTCCGGTTTGACCACCTGCACTCCGACGATCAGTCCGAACACGGTGAGCGCAATCACAGCGTCACCCCACGGCCGAGATCGTGCGACCCGGACCCACTGTGCCACCGTATTCACGCCAGCTACGTTACGTAGGCGACGCTGCGCTGCCATCCCTCAGTGGTGGGATCGACGTGTACTGCATCCGTGGTACATCGGACGGATCGCACGCCGGTCGTGGTACGGGGAAGACCCACCCGGGGGTGGACGCGGTGCGGCAGCGTAACGGCCAAGGTATCGGTGGGGAATCGCCACTAATCGCCACAATCAGGGATCGAAAGAGGGAGAGACCGGGGTATGCGCGCGACCAACGCCGACGAGTCGGCGGCCAGACCACCCGAGGATGACGCGCAGGACGAGCAACACGGCGCCGTGGGTGCCGTGTTCGCCGCGATCGGCCGGTTCTCCGTCCGGTTCCGCTGGTTGATCGTCGTCGTCTGGCTGCTCGGCACCGTGGCCGCCGCGCACTCGCTGCCGTCCCTGGCCAGCGCGACCGACAGCAACAACGCCGACTTCCTGCCGGCCAGCGCGCCCAGCGCGCAGGCCCAGCACCTGTCCAGTGCGTTCCAGCAGACCAACGTGCAGCCGGTGACCGTGATCGTGGCCACCAACAGCGGCCAGCTCACGCCCGCCGACGAGCAGGCCATCGACGGGCTGCGGGTCGGCCTGACGAAGGTGACCGGCGTCAAGCAGGTCCTGGACTCCGGCCAGTCACGCGACCAGCAGGCCGAGCAGTTGCAGGCCCTCGTCGCGATCAACCCCGGCCCCAACGGCACGAAACCCGTGGTCGACGGGCTGCGCTCGGCCCTAACCGCGGCCGGCCTGCCGGGCAACCTCCAGGCCCACCTGGCCGGCCAGATCGCGTCACAGGTGGACAACCAGGCCGCCAACGGCAACGCCGGCAACGAACTCCAGTACCTGTCGGTCGGCCTGATCCTGATCCTGTTGCTGCTCATCTTCCGTTCGCTGCTGGCACCGGTCGTCACGCTGGCACCGGCATTCCTGGTGGTCAGCCTGGCCGGACCGCTGGTGGGCGCCGCGGCCAAGGCCGGCCTCCAGGTGTCGCCGCTGGCGCAGTTCCTGCTGATCGTGCTCGTCCTGGGCGCCGGTACCGACTATGGCCTGTTCCTGATGTTCCGGGTCCGCGAGGAGATGGGCAGGGGACTGGCCCACCGGGATGCCGTCGTGCGCGCGGTGGCTCGGGTCGGTGAGTCCGTCACGTTCTCCGCCGGCACCGTCATCGCTGCCCTGGTTTCGTTGCTGGCAGCCAGTTTCGGCCTCTACGCGGACCTCGGCGTGCCGCTGGCGATCGGCATCGGCGTGATGCTGGTGGCCGCGCTGACCCTGCTGCCCGCGCTGCTCGCGATCCTCGGCAAGGCCGTGTTCTGGCCGACGAAGCTCAGGCCGGGCATCGGCCGTAACGGCGTGTGGGGCCGCGTGTCCGCGCGCATCGTGCAGCGGCCCGTGGTGACCCTGGTCGCCGGTGTGGTGCTGTTCGGTGGGCTGGCGTTCGCGTCGCTGGGTTACGTGTCCTCCGGCTTCGGCGGTGGCGTGACCTCGCCGTCCGGCACCGACTCGGCAGCGGGTGCGGATCTCCAGACCAAGCACTTCCCGGCCCTGGCCGCGTCCCCGACCAGCGTGCTGTTCCGGCTGCCGGACACGGCGTGGGACAACCCGCAGGTACTGGCCGACGCGCAGCGCGACCTGGCCGCGACCAGGCAGTTCACCACCGTCAGCGGTCCGCTCGACCCGAACGGCGCCGCGCTGCCGCCCGTCGTGTTCACCCAGCTGCACAACCAACTCGGCCCGGCCAAGGCACTGCCACCGGTCCCACCGGCTTCGGTCACAGTGCCACCGGCCGAGTATCAGGCGTACCGGGCCACGGGCTCCTACGTGAGCGCGGACGGGCACACGATCCAGTACCTCGTCGGCCTCGCGGCCGGTGATCCGAGCACGACCCAGGCGAAGAACGCGGTGCCCGCCATCCGGGCCGCCGTGACGTCGGTCGCGCGGACGATCCACGCCAGCGATTCCGGCGTGGCCGGTGAGGCACCCGCGGTCTACGACATCGCCGCCATCTCCAACAGCGACCTCGGCACCGTGATCCCGATCGCCATCCTGATCATCGGTGTGCTGCTGGCCCTGGTGATGCGCAGTGTCATCGCGCCGCTCTACCTGATCGCGAGCGTCGGACTGTCCTATTTGGCCGCGCTGGGCCTGTCCGTGCTGGTGTTCATCAAGATCGGCGGCACCGGCGGCCTGACGTTCTTCATGCCGTTCCTGATGTTCATCTTCCTGCTGGCACTGGGCGAGGACTACAACATCCTGGTCATGAGCCGGATTCGGGAGGAGGCACGACATCTACCGCTCCGGCAGGCGATCACGAAGGCGCTGAGCACCACGGGCACCACCGTCACGTCGGCGGGGCTGATCCTGGCCGGCACGTTCGCCGTGTTCGCGGTGGCCGGTGGCAGCCTCGGCACCGAGGTCCGGGACATCGGCGTCGGCCTGGCCGTCGGCATCCTGATGGACACGTTCCTGGTGCGCACGCTGCTCGTGCCGTCCACGGCGGTGCTGCTGGGCAGGTGGAACTGGTGGCCGTCGACGATGGGCAGGCGCGGTTCGGCGCCCGAGGAGCCACCCGGCGCGGACGAGGCAGCCGACCCGCTGCCGGTGGGTAGCGGCAACAACTGAACTGTCTCACAAGTAGTCGCAAAACAGTCTCACTATTAGCGCAGGTGCCGGTACAGGGTTGCCCTGGACACGCCGACGGCGGCCGCGATCTCGTCGATCGTGTTGCTCCCGTCGGCGTACAGCCGGGTGGCCTTGGCCAGCAGGTCGGGGCTCAGCGCAGTGGGCCGCCCCGCCTTCCGGTGGGCCGGTGGTGGCTGCGCCAGTAGCCGCCGGACCCCACCCAGGATCTCCGCCCGCAGGGCCGCGGTCGGCGTGTCGGCCAGCAGGATCACCGGATCGCCGAGCATCGCGATCGCCTGCGTTGCGCGCACCTGGCCGGCCAGGTCCGGATCGGGACCGGCGACGAACCGGTTGGCCTTCAGCATCGCGTCGCTGAACCGGTGGAACGCCGGATCCATGGCCAGCGGGGCCAGGTCGTACAACACCATGCGCATCGCCTGACGGTGCGCCAGCAGCACGTCCAACATGCCCTCGATGGCGGGCCACGTGGTCACGGCAGGATCGTCGCCGTGGATGTCGGCCAGCGCCGCGTCCAGGTCGTCCAGCAGCGGTCTGGTCAGCGCGCCGAGGATGTCCTGCTTGGCCGGGAAGTGGTACAGCACGGCCGCTTTCGTCAGCCCGAGCCGATCGGCGATCTCGCGCAGGGACGTGCGCTGGTAGCCGTGGCGCGCGAACAGTTCGGCGGCCACGGTCAGGATCTCGGCTCGCGTGTCCCTGGCCGGTTTGTCCTGCACGTGGTCCACGGTAGCAGTTGACTGACCGATGGTCAGCGACCTACCCTCGAATTACTGACCGACGGTCAGGGGAGGGAGTGTGATGAAGGTACTGATCTCGGGGGCGAGCGTTGCCGGACCCACGCTGGCACTCGAACGTGCGGCGCCTGGCGTTCGGCCCCGAGGACGGCTACACGAGGTTCCTGGGCTGTTACGCCGCCGTCGAGCCCCGGTTCGGCGACACGGCGTCAGCCGTCTTCCTGTTCCGTACCAAGGCATCCCTGCGCTACGACCACCGTGACACCGACGAGCGGCGGCGGCTGCTGACACGTGAGTTCGCTGGCCTCGGCTGGCACGTCGCCGACCTGCTGGCGGACGTGACCACGGCCGACGAGCTCTACTTCGACTCGGTCAGTCAGATCCGGATGCCGCACGGGTCCCACGGCCGCGTGGTGCTGGTCGGCGACGCGTGTCCCGAGCCGGCCTTCGTCAGGTACCAGGCGGCCCACCGGCGACTGGTCACCAGGGCGCAGCGCTCGGCGGGCGTCGGCGGGGCGGTACTGGCACCGGCGACGGCCACGGCGATCCGTGTGCGCAACCTGCTGGTCCGCGCCACGGCCGCTGTAACCTTCAAGCCTTCACCCTGCCCATCGGGACAGACGACGGCGATTCGTTGACACAGCGCGGCTCCACCCGGCCAATGGCTCTTGCCAGAGCCATCGTCGTCGGAAGGAACGTGCCATGGTCAGGTTTCGCAGGCCGCGGTTCAGGATGCGGGCCCGGCTGCTGGCATCGGCAGCGGTCGTGGCCATCGCCGGACTGCTGTTGTTCCAGTTGCCGGCCAACGCACTCGACGTCACCGGCACACCGACGGCGGTCACCGGCAACGCCACCTGGTTCGACAGCCTCGGTACCCCGTACGGTGGCTGCGGGCTGCCACAGGCCAATTTGGACAGTCAGGACTTCGTCGCGCTCAACGTGTTCAACACGCCGGGCGACTACGACGGCTTCCCCCGGCCGCTGCCCGCTTCGATGGCCGACAAGCTCGGCATGTGGGACAACGGGCTGAACTGTGGCCGGTTCGTGCAGGTCACCATCGGTGACATCTGTACCGGCACCAACGACGGAGCACCGAACGAACCGTTCTGCCGCAACGGTTCGTTCGTGCCTGATCAGTACAACGGCGCCACGCTGACGATGGTCGTCGCGGACAGCTGCGCCGACTCGAACGCATGGTGCCGGGACGACCCGTTCCACCTCGACCTGCACCACGCGTCGTTGAACAAGTTCCAGCTCAACGGCGTGGCGGTCGGCGACATGGACCCGAACCACTGGAACAACAGGCACATCTCGTGGCAGTTCGTGCCGGCGCCGAACTACACCGGTGACATCCAGATCGGGTTCCTGCAGGGCGCGCAGTCCTTCTGGGGTGCCGCGTCGATCTCGCACCTGCCCAACGGCATCCACGGTGTGCAGTACTTCGCGAACGGCGCGTGGCAGAACGCGACCATGGACGGTGACATGGGCGAGGCGTACGTGCTGCTGCCCACGGTCACGGGCGGCACCCAGTTCCAGATCCGGGTACAGGACTCCAGCGACCAGCTGATCAACGCGGGCCGGGTGTACTCGTTCTCGCTGCCGGCATCGTGCGGCTCGTCCTGCCCGGCGGCATACACGCAGGTCAGCTACACGACCAGTGCGGGTGGCACCACTCCGCCGCCCACCACCACACCGCCGCCCACCACCACACTGCCGCCGACCACGACGGCGCCCCCGACCACCACGGCCGGAGCGCCGCCATCGGCTGGTGGTTGCGCTGCCACCGAGACCATCACCAACAGCTGGCTCGGCGGCTTCCAGGCCAGTGTCACGGTGACCAACACCGGCACCGCGCCGATCAACTCGTGGACGGTCGGCGGCGCGTTCCCCGGCAGCCAGACCCTGGCCACCGCGTGGAACGCCACGGTGACCCAGACCGGCCAACAGTTGAACGCGGTCAACGCCAGTTACAACGGCACGATTCCGGCCGGTGGCAACACCAGTTGGGGGATGACCGTCAACGGTGACAGCCAGACACTGACCGGCGTCACCTGCCACACCTGACCCAGCAGACAACGCCGGCCGGTGCCCCATCAAGGAGCACCGGCCGGCGTTGTGCTGTGCTGTTACGAGCCGTGGTCGAACGCCGGTATCGCGGGCTGTGACCGGCAGGCCCGGGTCGCATGGCAGCATGGGCGAACTCGGTCGGCACAAGGGGAGGGCGGCGGCGGTGAGTCCCGGATCCGATGGTGCCAGCACACCGGCCACGTTTCGGCGGCCGACCGCCTACGTGCTCGCGTGGGCGTTCATCGTGGTCGCGGCAGGCACCGCCGTGCTGTCGATGTTCACGGCGGCCAGCACGCTGTCCGACCACCTCCAGGTGACGGGACTGCTGTTCCTGCTGGCCTGGTTCGTCCTGTTGGTCGGTGTGTGCCCGCGGGTGGTCGTCGGCGACGACGGGCTGGTCGTGGTGAGCTGGTTCGTGCGGTGGGACGTGCCGTGGTCGGCGGTGCGGTCGGTCACCGGGTCGAAATCCGTGCAGATCAACCTGAAGGACGGGCGGGAGATCATCCCGTCCGTCGGTGGCGCCTCGGTGCTCAGCACGATCATGCGGAACGCGACCCAGCGCCGCATCCTGGCCGCCATCGAAGCCCGGCGGCCTGCCGAGCCGGACGCGGTCGACACGCCGGTTCGGCGGCGGATCGACCTGCGGCCGGTACCGTTCCTGATCGTCCTGGCCGTGTCCGTCGTGGTGACGGTTGTCGTCGCTCAGGTGGTGAACTGATGCCCGTCACGCTGCGGCGCCCGTCGACCTACACGATGTCGTTGCTGGGCCTCATCTTCGTCACGTTCGTCGCCGTGTTCGGCGCGGTCATCGTGCCGTCGGCCAGCAGGCTGATCGACCAGATCCTGGTCGTGACGGTGGTCTGGCTGGTGGGCTGGTTCGTCTGGCTGACCGGGGTGAAGCCCCGGATCGTGGTCGGCGAGGCGGGCCTCGTCGTGGTCGGTTGGTTCGTGCGGTGGGACATCGCGTGGTCGGCCGTGCGGTCGGTGACCGGTGGGCGCGCGTTGGTGATCACACTGGACGACGGGCAGGAGATCGCGCCCACCGTGGCCGGTGGCTCGATGATCAGCACGGTCACCAGGAACGTGACGCAGCGCCGCATGCTGGCGGTCATCGAGGCACGCAGGCCGGCAGCGGCCGAGCCGGCGGACACTCCCGTTCGACGGCGGATCGACGTGCAGGCGATACCGTTCCTGGCGGTGTTCGTCGTCCTGATCGTGGTGACGGTGACCGTCTACCGGACCACGGGTCGCTGAGACACCGCCAGGAATCCGGCGTCAGTGCTGTACCGCCTGTGCCGCAAGGTGTTCCGGTAGCGGCTCGTAGCGGGAGAACCGGCGTGTGAACACGCCGCCGCCCGATGTCATCGAACGCAGGTCGATGGCGTACCGCAGCAGTTCGCTCGCCGGCACCTCGGCCCGCACGACCGTGTGGCCCAGCTTGCCCGGCTCGGTGCCCAGCACCCGGCCCCGCCTGCCGGACAGGTCACCGAGCACCGAACCGAGATGGTCGTCCGGGATCACGACGGTCACCTCGTCCAGCGGTTCCAGCAGGGTGACCCGACCGGTCGCGGCGGCATCCTTGAGCGCCATCGCACCCGCCGTCTGGAATGCCGCGTCGGAGGAGTCGACGCTGTGCGCCTTGCCGTCGGTGAGGGTGACCCGCAGGTCGACCACCGGGCAGCCCGCCTGCAGCCCGTTCACCAGTTGGGCCCGTACGCCCTTCTCCACGCTCGGAATGAACTGGTGTGGCACCGCACCGCCGACCGTCTTGTCGACGAACTCGAAACCGGAACCGCGCGGCAGCGGCTCGACCTGGATGTCGCACACGGCGTACTGGCCGTGCCCGCCGGACTGTTTGACGTGCCGGCCGTGGCCCTTTGCCGCGCCGGCGAACGTCTCCCGCATCTCCACCTTCACCGGCTCGGTGTCGACCTCGGCGCCGCCCGCCTTCAGCCGGGCCAGCACGACGTCGGCGTGGGCCTCGCCCATGCACCACAACACCAGTTGGTGGGTTTCCGCGTTGCGTTCCATGCGCAGCGTCGGGTCGCTGGCCACCAGCCTGGACAGGTTGCGGGCCAACGCGTCCTCATCGCTGCGGGTGCGGGCGACGACGGCCACCGGCAGCAGCGGTTCCGGCATGTCCCACGGGGTCATCAGGATGGGGTCGTCCGGTGCGGACACCGTGTCGCCGGTCTCGGCCGAACCGATCTTGGTCAGTGCGCACAGGTCGCCCGCCACGCAGTAGGGCACCTCGCGCAGGGTCGCGCCGAGCGGCGAGTAGATGTGGGCGAGCCGCTCGTCGTTGTCGTGATCGGAGTGGCCACGGTCGGCAAGGCCGTGGCCGGACACGTGGATCGGCCGCTCCGGGCGCAGCGTGCCGGAGAACACCCGTACCAGTGAGACCCGGCCGACGTAGGAGTCGACGGCGGTGCGCACCACCTCGGCGGCCAGCGGGCCGTCCGGGTTCGCCGTGAGCGCGTCGTGTGGCTTGCCGGTCGGGTCGGTGACCTGGGGCAGTGGATGCTCCAACGGCGACGGGAACGCGCCGACGAGCACCTCCAGCAGTTCCGAGACGCCGACGCCACTGGTCGCGCACACCGGCACGACGGGGTGGAACGAGCCGCGGGCGACGGCTGTCTCCAGGTCGGCGATGAGTGTGTCGTTGTCGATGTCCTCGCCGGAGAGGTAGCGGTCCATCAGGGTCTCGTCCTCGCTCTCGGCGATGATCCCCTCGATGAGCTCGTTACGGGCGGCCTCGATCATGTCCATGTCGCCGGCCGGCGGGTCGCCGACGGTGGGCGGATAACCGTTCGAGTAGTCGAAGAAGCGGCCGGACAACAGCCCGATCAGGCCGGGAGAGCCGTCCGGGCTGGGCAGGTAGAGCGGCAGCACACCGGGGCCGAACGCCTTCTGACATGCGGTGATCTCGCCACTGATGTCGGCTCGCGGGTGGTCCAGGCGGGCGATCACCACGGCTCGGGGCATGCCGACCGCGGCACACTCCTGCCACAGCGACACCGTGACCTGGTCGATGCCCTCCGCGGCGCACACCACGAACAGCGCGGCGTCCGCTGCTCGCAGGCCGGCGCGCAGCTCACCGACGAAGTCGGCGTAGCCGGGGGTGTCCACCAGGTTGACCTTGACGCCGTTGTGCACCAGCGGCGCGACAGCCAGTCCGACCGACCGCTGCTGGCGCACAGCTGCCGGATCGTGGTCGCACACTGTCGTACCGTCGGTGATGGATCCAGCCCTGGACAACACACCCGTGGCCGCCAGAAGTGCCTCTGTCAGCGTGGTCTTGCCGGATCCGGATGGTCCAACCAGGACCACGTTGCGCACCCTGGCCGGGTCGTCTACAGCGACCGCAACTCCGTTCTGGACCGCGGCGGCATGGCCACCACCGTCCCCGTTCTTGGCGCTCATCGCGCTCACCTCCCATAGCACAGGTAGTGTGCTCGATCTCACACCCCCTTTGGGTTGTGGACAACCCCATCCCGCCGATGGCATCCAGGAAGACGAAGCCCCCGGTCGGGGCGCTGCTTCTCCCAAACCTGCAAGTGGCCTGGTGAGATTGCGTGGAATTGGCCTGCCCTGGCGGTCCACATCGCCCGTACGATCGGTTATGGGCACCGCTGACGTGCGGTTTGTCCACCTATCCGTCCCCGAGACGTTTGCGAGGAAGCCGTGAGTGCCGCCGAGACCAAGCCCGAAGTCGGGACCGCACGCGTGAAGCGCGGCATGGCCGAGATGCTCAAGGGCGGCGTGATCATGGACGTGGTCACCGCGGAGCAGGCCAAGATCGCCGAGGACGCGGGCGCCGTGGCCGTGATGGCGCTGGAGCGCGTGCCGGCCGACATCCGCGCGCAGGGTGGCGTGGCCAGGATGAGCGACCCCGACCTGATCGACGGGATCATCAGCACGGTGTCGATCCCCGTGATGGCCAAGGCCAGGATCGGCCACTTCGTCGAGGCCCAGGTGTTGCAGTCGCTCGGCGTCGACTACGTGGACGAGTCCGAGGTGCTGACCCCGGCCGACTATGCCAACCACATCGACAAGTGGCAGTTCACCGTGCCGTTCGTGTGCGGTGCCACCAACCTCGGTGAGGCACTGCGCCGGATCACCGAGGGCGCGGCGATGATCCGGTCCAAGGGCGAGGCCGGCACCGGTGACGTGTCCAACGCGACCACCCACATGCGCCAGATCCGGGCCGAGCTGCGCCGGCTGACGTCGATGTCCACCGACGAGCTCTACGTTGCGGCGAAAGAACTTCAGGCGCCGTTCGAGCTGGTCCGCGAGGTCGCCGAAGCGGGCAAGCTGCCTGTCGTCCTGTTCACCGCGGGCGGCATCGCGACGCCCGCCGACGCGGCGATGATGATGCAGCTGGGCGCGGAGGGCGTGTTCGTCGGCTCGGGCATCTTCAAGTCGGGCGACCCGGCGAAGCGCGCCGAGGCCATCGTCAAGGCGACCACGTTCTACGACGACCCGGACGTCATCGCGAAGGTGTCGCGCGGCCTCGGCGAAGCCATGGTCGGCATCAACGTGGACGACGTCCCGGAGCCGCACCGGTTGGCCCAGCGCGGCTGGTAAGGGTGGTAAGGCGAGCACTTTGGCTTGCGTTGTTCGCGTGAGTCAGAGTGTTTCGCCATCGTGAGATCAGGGCTGTCCGGAAAAATGAAGACCGGCCCTGGACCTACCGAGGTAGGCGGAACCGGTCGTGATGACTCAAGCCCAGCACGACGCGGCTCGTCCGTACCCACTGCGCTCAACCACCTTCTGCCTGGTAGGCCAACCTCGGCATGTACTGCATCCGCTCACTCCCTCGCGCTATGACGATGCGACGGATGGACCTGCGCACCGCAGATTTGCTCCAGTTCCGATGGCGACAGGAGGTAGTAGTCCGGCTGGCTGTAGCCACGCTCGCGGTCGTCCACGATCCGCCGGTACTCCGCCAGCATCCGCTGGTAGGTGTCGAGTACGCGCGAGTGCGAGTTCCCGTTGTCGTTGCGCACCAGTTGCGGCTTTAGCTCCGTCCAACGGTTGTCGCGCATCAGGAAGTCGACGTAGCTCGCCATGTGGCCTTCCAGCGCGTCGTTGTGGTCGAAGCCCCGGAACTCGAGCTGGAAGGCCAGCTTTTCGTCGACCGGTGTTCCCACATTGGCGAGGTGGTCGATGCTGTAAGTGATGATCCGGAACATCTCGAGGATGTCCGACACGCGCATGCAGTCTCGCTTCGACAATTCGGTCCTGAACCCTGCCGTCTCGTACCAGTACTCGCCGGTATAGCCGGCCTCGAGAATGCTCGCCCGCATCAACTGGTACTCGAGATCACCGTCAACGTCGTTCGCGTCCTTTGGTAGCACTCGCGCGAGGATCCGGTGCAGGAGGGACAGGACCTGTCGGTCGACGATCCGCATGCTCTCCTGCGCGGACTCATCACCGTGCTCGGCCTCTCGCGGGTAGACGGGCACAACCGTTTCCATGATCAGGTCTCGGACGAACTCGCTGAGGCTCACCCCCTCGCCGTCGGCCATCTCCTTCAGTCGGTCGCGGACTCGGTCGTCAACACGGATGTTCAGCACGGCCATGTCGTCAACCTCGCAATCGTGTATGACAGTATGTGCATCCGCGTCATACGCCATCGACTGGAGGTCGCTCGAAGACTTGGTTGAAGTTGAAGAGGAGATCGAGAACGTCGTGAGGCTGTTCCGCGACTTCAGCAACGGAAATGTCCCCATCTGACGTGCGGACGCCAGGGCAGGCTGTTTCATCGAGCCGGATTGGCCGTTCCGGCACCAGATCCCGGCGCTGGTGGCGGAGCGCTGATCACGGCGCCCACGGCTCCGTGGATGGGCGGCTGGCGAGCTCGTCCAGTTCGCGCCGTAGGTAGTCACTCAAGGACAAGTACTCGGCGGCCGCTCGCCCCTGCAGGACCGCGTAGGTCTCGTCGTCGACGTCGGGGATGTCGATGGTGTGGCGCATATGTGCAGGCTAGAGAAGGTCGATCCCGTCAGCGAGCACACGATCAGGTGTACTCCAACGCCATCAGGCCGGACGAGCCCGGTGCCAGGGCTTCGAACACGTGGGGGACGTCGCCGGGGTACGTGATGTAGTCGCCGGGCAGCAACTCGACCGGTTCCGTCGTCGGGCCGATGCGGACCTTGCCGGTGCCCAGCCAGAAGTGCTCGATCGTGCCGGCGCCGTGTGGGTCGGAGTCGCGTACCGAGCCCGGCTCGGCGCGCATCACGTAGATGTCCCGTCGGGCGCCCGGTGGGCACGCGGCCACCAGCGTCGCCGTGTAGCTGGCCCGCTCCGAGTAGATCACCGGGCCTTCGCCGGACCGGACCACGGTGACCGACTGCCGCGGCGGGTCGACGAGCCTGCTGAACGGCACACCGAGCGCGACGCCGAGCGACCACAGTGTCTCCACACTGGGATTGCCGGTGCCGGATTCCAGTTGGGACAGCGTCGATTTCGCCAGCCCGGCCCGTTTGGCCAGTTCGGACAGTGAGATGCCGGCCCGGTCGCGTTCGCGCCGGATCGCGGCGGCGATCACCGCCAACGGGGCTCCGTCACCCTGGATCATGCGTTCGCTCCAGAAGTCACATCGTTCGGCTTGACGAACGACCATCACTCGTTCACTCTAGTGGACGTGCGTTCTTTATGGCGAACACTAGACGGCGGCCTGCTCCGGGACATCGGACTGGTCTGCCTCGCTGACGGCGTCGTCGGCGCCAGCTTCGGCGCGATCGCGGTGTCCGGCGGCCAACCGGGCTGGGTGCCGGTCGCCATGTCGCTGCTCGTCTTCGCGGGTGGCGCCCAGTTCGCAGCGCTCGGCATCGTGCTGGCAGGCGGCAACCCGCTGGCCGCCGTCGTCGCCGGTCTGGTGCTCAACGCCCGCCACCTGCCGTTCGGCTTCGCCGTCGCCGACGCGCTGGGCGAGCGCCTGCCCACCCGACTGGCCGGCGCCCACGTGATGATCGACGAATCCGTCGCGTTCGCCATCGCCCAACGCGACCCGGCCCGGCGCAGGGCCGCGTACTGGACCTGTGGGCTGTTGCTGTTCCTCACCTGGAACGTCGGCGTGCTGGCCGGCGTGTTCGCCGGTCGGCTGATCGGCGACCCGAACACGTTCGGCCTTGATGCCGCGTCGCCCGTTGTGCTGTTCGCGCTGGTACTGCCCTCGCTCCGGGACACCGGCACGCTGCGGGCCGCACTGGTCGGCGCCGTGCTCGCGCTGCTCGCCACGCCGATCCTGCCGGCCGGGGTGCCGGTCGCCGTGGCCCTGGCCGGGTTGCTGCTCGTCGGCAGAACAAAAGCAGTCGCATGACTATCCTCGCCATCCTCCTGCTGGCAGGCGGCACCTACGCCTACCGCATCACCGGTCCGCTGCTGCGCGACCGCATCCAGCTGTCCGACCGCGTCACCCGACTGCTGTCCGTCGCGGCCAGCGTGCTGCTGGTCGCCCTCGTGGCGACGGCGGCACTCACCCAGGGCCATGGCTTCGCCGGCTGGGCACGGCCGGCCGGGGTGCTGGTCGGCGGTGTGCTCGCCGTGCGCAGGCTGCCGTTCCTGGTGGTCGTGCTGGCCGCCGTCGCCACCACGGCGGGCCTCCGGTTGCTCGGCGTGCGGTGATCACTGCCCGCCGTTACCATCCGCGTTCGGATGATCACCGAGTGCGAGGAGCGCCATGTCAGACACCGACTATGTCTCCCGCACGGACCTGGCCGCCGTCGAGGACGCGGGCTACCAACAGAGCCTGACCAACCGGCAGATCCAGATGATCGCGATGGGCGGCGCGATCGGCACCGGCCTGTTCCTCGGCGCCGGCTCCCGCCTGCACAGCGCGGGCCCATCGCTGGCCATCGTCTACGCGGTGGCCGGCGTGTTCGCGTTCTTCGTGGTGCGGGCCATGGGCGAACTGGTCATGTACCGCCCGTCCACCGGCTCGTTCGTCTCCTACTCGCGTGAGTTCCTCGGCGAGAAGGCCGCGTTCTTCTCCGGCTGGATGTACTTCCTCAACTGGGCCATGAGCGGCATCGGCGACGTCACGGCCGCCGCCATCTACGTGAAGTTCTTCGCACCCGGTCTGCCGCAGTGGATTCCCGCACTGATCGCGCTCGTCGTCGTGCTGTCCATCAACCTCGTATCGGTGGCGCTGTTCGGTGAGATGGAGTTCTGGTTCGCCGCCATCAAGATCGTCGCGCTGGTCATCTTCATGCTGATCGGCATCGTCGTGCTGGCCACCCGGCACCACGTCGCGGGCCACGCCACCGGGCCACGGTTGATCTTCGCCAACGGCGGGTTCTTCCCACACGGGTTCACCGCCGCGATCCTGATCCTGCAGGGCGTCGTCTTCGCCTACGCGGGTATCGAGATGGTCGGTGTCACGGCGGGCGAGGCGGCCGAACCGCGCAAGGTCATCCCGAAGGCGGTGAACGCCGTCGGCTGGCGGATCGCGATCTTCTACGTGGGTTCCGTGCTGCTGCTGGTGATGTTGCTGCCGTGGAACTCCTACAGCGGCGGGGAGAGCCCGTTCGTCACGTTCCTGACCAAGCTCGGTGTGCCCGGCGCCGGCGGCATCATGGACCTCGTCGTGCTCACCGCCGCGCTGTCCAGCGTGAACTCCGGGCTCTACTCCACCGGCCGCATCCTGCGCTCGCTGTCGGTCAACGGCTCGGCCCCGAAGTTCACCGGTGTCATCGGGCGTAACGGCGTGCCCTACGGCGGCGTGCTGCTCACCGCCGGTGTCTACGTGCTGGGCGTCATCCTGAACGTCTTCGTGCCGTCGAACGCCTTCGAGATCGCCGTGAACTTCTCGGCGCTGGGCATCATCTGCATGTGGATCATGATCATGGTCTGCAACCTGGCGCTCCAGCGTGCCGCGCGCACCGGGCGGACGGTCCGGCCCGCCTACCGGCTGCCGTTCGCGCCCTACACCAACTACATCACCATCGCGTTCCTGGTCATGGTGTTCGTGCTGAGCTGGTTCGACGTGCCGGCAGGCCGGATCATGATCTACGGCTCGCCCGGTGTGGCGGCATTGCTGGTGGGCGGCTGGTTCATCGTGCGTGGCCGGGTCCGAGAACTGATCACGAACCACCCGTCGCCGGACCGCCGCCGTTGACCCGAACAGCGCCGATGGCGACACATTGCGTAATGTTTCTCTGGTAAGCGGTGCGAGGGGAGCATTCGGTGAGTGGGTCGGCCCAACCGCTCGTTGGCGTGTTGGCGCTTCAGGGCGACGTCCGCGAGCACCTCGCGGCACTGCGCGCGGCGGGCGCGCGGGCCGAGCCGGTGCGGCGTCCCGCCGAACTGGCGGACGTGGACGGCATCGTGCTGCCCGGCGGCGAGTCGACGACCATGAGCCGGCTGCTGGACACCTTCGACCTGCTCGACCCGCTGCGCACCCGGCTGGGTGAGGGTATGCCGGCCTACGGCTCCTGTGCCGGCATGATCCTCCTCGCCAAGGAAGTTCGCGACGGCAGGCCAGACCAGCACCAACTCGGGGTGCTGGACATGGTCGTGCGGCGCAACGCGTTCGGCCGGCAGGTCGACTCGTTCGAGGAGGACCTGGACTTCCGGGACCTGACCGGTGGGCCCGTGCACGCGGTGTTCATCCGGGCGCCGTGGGTGGAGTCGGTCGCCGACCACGTCGAGGTGTTGGCCACCGTGCCCGAAACGCAGGTCGCAGGCGTCGCCGCAGGTAAGATCGTCGCGGTTCGGCAGGGGTCCGTGCTGGCCACCGCGTTCCACCCGGAGCTCACCGGCGACGGCCGGGTGCACGAGTTGTTCGTGCGGATGGTCCGGGACAGCATTTGAACAGCATTGAAGTGACGGAGGACTAAAGATGAGCGGCCACTCCAAGTGGGCCACCACAAAGCACAAGAAGGCCGTCGTCGATGCCAAGCGCGGCAAGCTGTTCGCGAAGCTGATCAAGAACATCGAGGTCGCGGCGCGCACCGGCGGCGGTGACCCGGACGGCAACCCGACGCTGTACGACGCCATCCAGAAGGCGCGGAAGACCTCCGTGCCGGCGGACAACGTCGAACGCGCGCGCAAGCGTGGCGCCGGTGAGGAAGCCGGCGGTGCCGACTGGCAGACGATCATGTATGAGGGTTACGGCCCGAACGGCGTGGCCCTGCTGATCGAGTGCCTCACCGACAACCGCAACCGGGCGGCGGGCGCGGTGCGCACCGCGATGACCCGTAACGGCGGCAACATGGCCGACCCGGGTTCGGTGGCGTACATGTTCAACCGCAAGGGCGTCGTGATCGTGCCGAAGACCGACGGCGTGGCCGAGGACGACGTGCTGCTGGCCGTGCTGGACGCCGGTGCCGAGGAAGTGAACGATCTCGACGAGAGCTTCGAGGTCGTCTCCGAGGCCACCGACATGGTGTCGGTGCGCAGGGCGGTGCAGAGTGCCGGCTTCGACTACGAGTCGGCGGAGGCGACCTTCCTGCCGTCGATGACCGTGGAGTTGGACGCGGAGGGCGCGCGCAAGGTCTTCCGGCTGGTCGACGCGCTGGAGGACTGCGACGACGTGCAGAACGTGTACGGCAACTTCGACGTGAGCGACGAAATCATGGCGACACTGGACTGACATGACCAACTGGGGGCCGCCACCACCGCCGCCGGGCGGGCCACCGCCTGGCGGCCAGCCGCCGTACGGTCAGCCCTACGGGCGGCAACCCTACGGTCAGCCACCATTCGGCCAGGTCCCGTACGGCCAACCACCGATGCAGCAGCAGCCGATGCCGCAGCAGCCCATGCCGTACGGGCCGCAGCAGCAGTACGGGCAGCCGATGGCGCCCTACGGCACGCCCGGTTACGGCGTGCCCCGGCGTCCGGTCCCGCCTGCCGTGCTGTTCGGTGTCAGCGTGTGGCGGCTGGTCATCGTCGTGTTCGCGATCACCGGGTTCAGCCTGGCGATGGCCAGTTCGGCAGGCTCCGGCGCGCTGGCCGCGCTCAGCCAGCAGGCCAGCCTGGTCACCGCGATCTGCTACGTGGGGCTGCTGCTCTACCCGGCGTTCACCGGCGGCAGGCGGCACGAACCGACCACACCGTGGCTGCGTGGCGCGCTGGTGGTGCTGCTGACGCTGGTCAGCATCACGTTCATGACCATGCTGGGTGGTGGGCTGAACGACACGTGGTCGCTGTTCGAGCACCTGCTGACGCCGTTGATCGTGCTCGTCGACTGGCTCGTCGTCGGCACCGACCAGCGCAACGCGAAATGGTGGTTTCCCTTCACCTGGCTGGCTTTTCCGTTGGCGTACCTGTTGTTCTACATCGTCTATGTCGGCAACGGTGACCCGATCTACCCGTTCCTCGACCCGCACGCGAGCGACTTCGTCGGGATTGTGTTCGCGTTCCTGGCCGGTGTGCTCGCGTTCGGGTTCGTCGTGTTCGGGATCGGCAAGCTGAAAGGTTCGATCTCGACACGCTGAGATCTCGACCGAGTGACGATCGTGTCGCAGAATGGCTGCCGTGCAGCAGCCCCACGGACTCACCGCTCAGGACGACCAATTCCGTCGCTGGTTGTTGGACCAGGCCGAACAGCACGGCTGCGCCATCGTGCAGGTGGCCGGCGGCCAGGACTACGCGCCCTACGCGTTCACGGTCGGTGCGTGGCGCCGGTTCGGCGTCGCGGAGGCGGTGGTCGTCGGGTTGCCGGCGGAGATGTCCCAGGTGCTGCTCAACGCCTACGTACACCGGGCCGGCCTCGGCGAGCGGTTTCGCGCCGGCATGGTCTACGACGGGTTCTTCGAAGGTGTGCCGGTCGTGTTCGAGCAGGTCGACAAGGGCTGGTACCCGGAGTATCTGGGCAGCGCGTTTCTGTTGTACGCCAAGGGAGACTTCGCCGCATTGCAGATCGTGGTGCCCACCCCGCAGGGCAACTGGCCATGGGATCTCAACGCACCGGCAGGCTTCCGCGCGTGGCAGCCCGTGCTCACCAGAAGCGGCCGCCCGGAGACGTGGACACCCGGCGTCAACGGGCCGTAAGGGGGTGTCGCTCACCGCGATCAACAGCCAGAACCCGTAGGGTTCGAACGGATGTTCGTCGTGGAAGGAGCCGGTTGTGCGGGTGCTGGGCGTCGACCCGGGGCTGACCCGCTGTGGTCTCGGTGTGGTGGACGGCGGCGCCGGCAGGACTGTCACCTGTGTCGCCGTGGATGTCGTGCGCACACCCGTGGACGCCGAACTGGCCACCCGGCTGCTGCTGCTCTCCGACGAGGTGGAGCGGTGGCTGGAGCGCTACCAACCGGATGTCGTGGCCATCGAGCGGGTGTTCAGCCAGTACAACGTGCGCACGGCGATGGGCACCGCACAGGCCGGGGGAGTGGTGGCGCTGGCCGCCGCCCGCCGTGGCCTGACGGTCATGTTCCACACGCCCAGTGAGGTGAAGGCGGCCGTGACCGGTTCCGGTCGGGCCGACAAGCCGCAGGTCACGACCATGGTCATGCGGCTGCTGCACCTGACCGAGCAGCCGAGCACGCCGGACGCCGCGGACGCGCTGGCGCTGGCCATCTGCCACCTGTGGCGCGCGCCGATGCGCAACAGGTTGGCCGAGGCCGAGGCACGGGCGAAGGAACTGGCGAAACACCACAAGGCGCGGCTGGCCGAGGCGGCCAAGCAGGCGGGAAGGATCAAGCGGTGATCGCGTCGGTACGCGGCAAGGTGCTGGAGATCGGGTTGGACCACGCAGTGGTCGAGGTGGGCGGTGTCGGCCTTGAGGTCCGCACGACGCCAGCCACGCTGGCCACCCTGCACCGGGGCAGCGAGGCCAGCCTGGCCACGTCGCTGGTCGTGCGGGAGGACTCACTGACCCTGTACGGCTTCGCCGACGGCCAGGCCCGGCAGCTGTTCGCCCTGCTGCTCACGGTGTCCGGGATCGGCCCGCGCCTGGCGCTGGCCACGCTGGCCGTGCTGGAGCCGGACGCGCTGCGTGCCGCGTTGGCGGACGGCAACCTGACCGCGCTGACCCAGGTGCCCGGCATCGGCCGCAAGGGCGCCGAGCGGCTGGTCATCGAGCTGCGTGACAAGGTCGGTTCGCTGCCCGGCCTGACCAGCCCGGCCGAGGGCGTGCCCAGCGGTGTCCGGGCCGCGGTGGTCGAGGCGCTGCTCGGTCTCGGCTTCCCGGCCAAGCAGGCCGAGCAGACGGTGGACGGTGTGCTGGCGCAGAACGGTGTGTCGGATACTGCCGGCGTGCTCAGGAAGGCATTGGCGACACTCGGTCGCAAGCGGTGATGGACAGCGAGGAGGACGCCACCCTCTCACCGGTGGCGCGGCCGTCGGACACCGACGTCGAGCAGACGCTGCGGCCGCACGACCTGTCCGAGTTCATCGGCCAGGCACGGGTGCGTGAGCAGTTGTCGCTGGTCCTGGAGGGTGCGCGGCGCCGGGGCAGCCCACCGGACCACGTGCTGCTGTCCGGCCCGCCCGGGCTCGGCAAGACCAGTCTCGCCATGATCATCGGCGCGGAACTGGGCGCCGCTGTCCGCGTGACATCGGGGCCGGCGTTGGAGCGGGCGGGCGACCTGGCCGCGATGCTGTCCAACCTGGTCGAGGGCGATGTGCTGTTCATCGACGAGATCCACCGCACCGCCCGGCCTGCCGAGGAGATGCTGTACCTGGCCATGGAGGACTTCCGGGTGGACATCGTGGTGGGCAAGGGGCCGGGCGCGACCAGCATCCCGCTGGAGATCGCGCCGTTCACGCTGGTCGGCGCCACCACCCGGTCCGGTTCACTGACCGGTCCACTGCGCGACCGGTTCGGCTTCACCGCGCACATGGAGTTCTACAGCTCGGCCGACCTGGAACTGGTGCTGCACCGCTCGGCCCGGATTCTCGGAATCGACCTGCGCGGCGACGGCGCCACCGAGATCGCCCGCCGGTCACGGGGCACACCACGGATCGCCAACCGGCTGCTGCGCCGGGTCCGCGACTTCGCCGAGGTGCGTGCCGACGGCGCCGTCGACCTGGGGGTGGCCCAGGCCGCCTTGCGGGTCTACGACGTGGATGAGCTGGGCCTGGACCGACTGGACCGGGCCGTGTTGTCCGCGTTGGTCAGGTCCTTCGGCGGCGGGCCGGTCGGCGTCGCAACGTTGGCCGTTGCGGTGGGCGAGGAATCGACTACCGTGGAAGAGGTCTGCGAGCCCTATCTGGTGCGGGCCGGCATGCTCGCGCGGACGTCTCGCGGCCGGATCGCGACGGCTGCCGCGTGGACCCATCTCGGCCTGACACCACCGCAGGACGCGGTGGGTGAGGCAGTGTCGCCGCTGGTGGGCGAGTAGTCTCTCGGCGACCTGGCACACTCGGTACAGATGTCGCGACCGCATACTTGATGACAGGCGGATGACCGGCGTCACACCGATCGGAGAATGATGAACTTTTCGTCCCTTTTGCTCCCGCTGATCATCGTGCTGTTCGCGGTGCCCCTGTTCATGGGTTCCCGCAAGCAGAAGCGCGCTGCGGCGGCGCAGCAGGAACTGCAGAACTCGCTGTCCTACGGTGACCGTGTGATGACCACGTCCGGTCTTTACGGCACGGTCGTCACCACGTCGGACGAAAGCATCGACATCGAGATCGCCCCGGGTGTGGTGACCAGCTGGCTGCGTGCCGCGGTTCGGGAGAAGGTCGCCGACTCCACCGTGGGCGCGCCGGAGGACACCTTCGACGACGATGCCGACGACGAGACTTACACGGCCGACGACGCCGCCGAGACCACCACCAACGGTGCGACGGTCGAGTCCCGATCGACCGTCGAGGACGCGAAGCCGACCGAGTCGGGCGCGCAGGTTGCCCCGCCGCTCGAAGAGAGCAGCAAGAAGGCTCGCTGAACCGGACCACTCCGGTTGGCCGCACAGTGTGCCCGAACAACTGCCTCGACAGGTGACGCGTGTCTCACAGGGCGCGCGGTAGGCTCCCCGTACGCCCCACCCGACACCAGCGGGTGGGGCGTACGAACGTGGCCACATGTCATAACGGCAGGGTCACAGCTTGATCCAGCGTCGCCGACTGCGGCGCTGACCGCAACAGCAAGCGGCCGCACCACGGACGCCTGACTTCGAGGAGACGGAAGCACCGTGCCACCACAGGCTGGGCACATCCGCCCAGGACGCTACCTCTGGGTGTTTGCCGTAATCGTGGTCTTGTTGTACGCCTTGGTCTTTCTGACCGGCGACCACAAGCCGACCCCGAAGTTGGGCATCGACCTCAAGGGCGGGACGACGGTCACCCTGACCGCCCGCACCCTCAACGGCCAGCCACCCACCAACCAGCAGTTGGACGAGGCGCAGCAGGACATCGAGACCCGCGTCAACGGGCTCGGCGTCGCGGGCGCGCAGGTCGTCCGCAACGGCTCCAACATCGTCATCACGGTGCCGGGCAGCCAGGGCCAGGAGGCCAAGGACCTCGGGCAGACCGCGAAGCTGGTGTTCCGGCCGGTGCTCCAGCAGGTGGCCGCCGGCAGCACGGTGCCGACCACCACGCCGAACCCGAGTGGCTCGGCCACCCCGTCCGGCGCGGTCGCCCCGACCTCCGGCGCGAACCCGAGCGGTTCGGCGACCGTGAAGCCGAGCGCCCCGGCCACCCAGCCGGCCACGCCGACCAACGAGGGCCTGCCGGCCGCCGGCAGTCACTCCGACGCCAGCCCGGTCGCCTACCACGTCCAGGTGCACCAGGCCGCCGTCGTGGCCACCACGACGGCAGCCGCACCGCCCGCCACGCCGCCCGCCACCCCGGCCGGGTCCGCGTCGACCAGCGGCGTCACGACCGTCCCCGGCGTCAACGTCAACGACTGCTGGGGGGTCACCAAGGCCCAGCAGGCCAAGGAACCGACGCTGACCCGGGAGCAGCAGTCCGGGCTGATCAACGCGTGCCGGCAGCTGCGGCAGAGCACCGATGCCACCGCGCAACAGACCGCGCTGTCCAAGCTCAACTGCGGCTCCAACTTCACCGACCCGCTGCTGGGCAACGACGACACCACCAAGCCCCTGGTCGCGTGCGACCAGCTGGGCCAGGCCAAGTACGTCCTCGGCCCGTCGTTCCTGGACGGCACGCAGATCAGTGACGCCACGTCCGGCCTGGACCCCAACGGCGCGGGCTACGTCGTCAACCTGACCTTCAAGAGCGCGGGCTCCAACACCTGGGCGAAGTACACCGCGGCCCACGTGGGCAAGCAGGCCGCGTTCGTGCTGGACACCCAGGTGGTCTCGGCGCCGACCATCCAGCAGGCGATCCTGGGCGGCAACACCCAGATCTCCGGGCAGTTCACCCAGAACGACGCGGCCAACCTGGCCAACGTGCTGAAGTACGGCTCGCTGCCGCTGGCGTTCGACGCGTCCAACGCGGAGACCGTGTCCGCGACGCTGGGCCTGGCATCACTGCAGGCCGGCCTGATCGCCGGTGGCATCGGCCTCGCGCTGGTCGTCGTCTACTGCCTGTTCTACTACCGGGCGCTCGGTGTGCTCACGGTGCTGTCGCTGGCCCTGTCCGGCGTGACCATCTACGCGCTGCTGGTGCTGCTGGGCCGCTGGATCGGCTACAGCCTGGACCTGGCCGGTGTGGCCGGCTTCATCATCGCCATCGGTATCACCGCTGACTCGTTCGTGGTGTTCTTCGAACGCCTGAAGGACGAAGTGCGGGAGGGCCGAACATTCCGGTCCGCGGTGCCCAGGGCCTGGGTCCGGGCGCGGCGCACCATCCTGGCCTCGGACGCGGTGAGCTTCCTGGCCGCGGTGGTGCTGTACGTGTTCGCCGTGCAGGACGTGCAGGGCTTCGCGTTCACACTCGGCCTGTCCACCGTGCTCGACCTGCTCATCGTGTTCCTGGTGACGCACCCGTTGGTAGCGCTGGCCTCCAGGTCCAAGTTCCTGTCCAAGCCGAACGTGTCCGGGCTGGGTGCCGTACAACGCGCCGGTGCCGCCGCGAGGGCGGCCAACAAGGCCGCCGGCCCCACCGTGAAGGAGGCCTGAGATGCCCGCCGCACAGCAGCAGGGCCTGTTCCACCGCCTGTACACCGGCACAGGTGCCTTCGACATCGTCGGCAAGCGGAAGCGCTTCTACGTCTTCTTCGGCGCGATCGTCCTCATCTGCCTGGTGTCCATCATCGTGCGGGGCTTCAGCTTCAGCATCGAGTTCGAGGGCGGCACGCAGATCCAGCTGCCGGCCAACGGTGCTCACGGTGTGATCACCACGCAGCAGGCCACCACCGCGTACACGGACGCGCTGGGCAAGGAACCGTCGTCGGTGCAGTCGGTGGGCACCGGCCGCAACGCCAGCATTCAGATCCGGTCGGAAGCGCTGAACAACGACCAGGTCAGCAAGCTGGAAGAGACGATGTTCAACCAGCTCCAGCCGCTGGACTCGACCGGCAGGCCGAGCCAGACGGCGATCAGCGACTCGGCCGTCAGCGGTTCGTGGGGCTCGCAGATCTCCCGGCAGGCGCTGATCGGCCTGATCGTGTTCCTGATCCTTGTGTCGGTCTTCCTGAGCATCTACTTCGAGCGCTGGATGGCGCTGGCCGCGCTGATCGCGCTGGCCAACGACCTGATCGTGACGGCGGGCGTGTATTCGATCGTCGGCTTCGAGGTCAGCCCGGCGACCGTGATCGGCCTGCTCACCATCCTCGGTTTCTCGCTGTACGACGCGGTGGTGGTGTTCGACAAGGTCCGCGAGAACACCAGAGGCATCCTGAGTCTGACCAGGCGGACGTTCGCCGAGGAGGCCAACCTCGCGCTGAACCAGACGCTGATGCGGTCGATCAACACGTCGCTGATCGCCTTGCTGCCGGTGCTGGGCCTGTTGATCGTCGGCGTCGGCCTGCTCGGTGTCGGCACGCTGACCGACCTGGCGCTGGTCCAGCTGGTCGGCATGCTGATCGGTGCGCTGTCCTCGCTGTGCCTGGCCACTCCGCTGTTGGTGGACTTCAAGATGCGGCAGGCGCCGTACATCCAGCAGGCCAGGCGCGTTCGGCAGCGTCGGGAGACGCTGGCCGCCCGCCAGGCCACCGCTGAGGCGACCGCGGTCAACGACGAGGTGCCCTCCGACGATGACCCCGACGGCCGGCAGGACTTCGTCAACGTGGCCAGCTCGCCGGTCAACATGACCAAGCTGGGCGGGGTGCCGGCCCGGACGCCGAAGGCGGCCCCGCGCGGTCGGCCGTCCGGCAAGGGCGGTCGTCCCTCCGGCAAGCGAAAGCGCTGACCAGGTGGGGGTGGCACCCGATTCCGTGACCGACGCGCTGGCGCTGATCAGGGAGATCCAGGACTTTCCCGAACCGGGCGTGCTGTTCCGCGATCTCGGCCCGGTGTTCGCCGACCGGTCGGCGTTCCGCACCATGGTGGACGCCATGGCCGGCGCGCTCGACCCGGCGGCGGACGTGCTGGTCGCCGTGGAGGCCCGGGGTTTCCTGCTCGGCGCCGCGCTCGGCTACGCCGTCGGGCTCGGTGTCGTGCCGGTGCGCAAGCCGGGCAAGTCCCCGCTGGTCGACCACCGCGTGGAGTACCAGTTGGAGTACGGCTCGGCAGGCCTCGAACTGCCGGGTGGCCTGCTGGTCGCCGGGCAGCGGGTGGTGATCGTGGACGACGTGCTCGCCACCGGTGGCACGGTTCGGGCGGCCGGTCAGCTCGTCGAGGCGGCAGGCGCTACGGTGTCCGGTGTGTCCGTGGTGATCGAACTGGCCGCATTGGCCGGCCGGGCGGCGCTGCCCGGTTACCCGGTCCACACCCTGCTCACGGTGTGACCTCAACCGTCTCCAGCTCATCGTCTGACGAGGAATTGTCATGGCCGAACCCACGCCGTCGCCCGAGCAGTCCCTTGAGCAGCGCACCGCGGAGCTGCAACAACAGGCCGGCGACGCGATGGCCCACCTGAAGGCCCGGATCGCGGGCGTGCGGCAGGCCCAGCAGCAGGCCATGCAGGCCAACGGCGAGGCGACATCGCGCGACGGAGTGGTCCGGGTCGTGGTGGACGGCACCGGTGTCGTGACGTCGCTGACGTTGGCACCCAGTGCGTTCGACCGCAGCACGCCCGACCGCCTGGCACAGACCATCACCGCCACCATCCAGTCCGCCGCCGCACAGGCCAGGGGGCGGACGTCGGCAGCGATGGCCGCGATCCGGGGTGACGACAAGGGCCTGCTCAGCTCGGCGGCCAAGGGCGCCGCCGGGCTCGGTGTACCGCCACTGCCGGTGCCCGAGGTGCCCAGGACCGCCGTGGACCCGACCGGCCAGCAGGACGGCTGGGCCGTCCCGCCGCCAGCACCTGTGGAACCTCCCGCGCCCGTCGTGGAACCGATGCCGGGTCATGTCGCGTCCAACCGCTCGCGTCGCACGGATGACGTGGATGACAGTGCTGACGACGGGTCCGGCGGGTGGGTGTCGGACGAAAGGCCTTGGTGATCGATCGTGGGCTTGGTCCTGCCCGGTGCCCTGACATGGGTGCTGGACATCGTGGGCATCGATTGGCCGAACATCGACGAGGACCAGTTGCGCCAGGCCGCTGACGAGCTTCGCCAGCTGGCCGACGAGCTGACCGGCAACACCGGCGACGCGAAGTCCGACATCGAGCAGATGTTGCAGAACAACACGGCGGATTCGCTGGAGCTGTTCGAAGCGCTGTGGAACAAGCTGGCCGGTTCGCATCTGCCGCAGCTCGCCGACGGCATGAAGGTGGTCGGCGCCGGCCTGGACATCGCCGCCGTCGTCGTGGTCGGCATGAAGGCCGCCGCCATCGCGCAACTGGCGATCCTGGCCGCGGAGATCATCTCCGACCAGGCCGAGGCCGCGTTCACGTTCGGTGCGTCCGAGGCGTTGATCCCGGTCCAGACCATGGCCACCCGGGAGATCATGAAGGAAGTGATCGACCAGGCGGTCAAACAGGTTGAGCAGCAGCTGCTCTCCGCCGTCGAGGGACCGATCTTCGAGGCGCTGACCAGTGCCGGCGAGGAGCTGGCCGGCCAGCTCGTCGGTGACGCGCTGGGTACCAGCAGCGGCATCGACCTGGGCAAGGTGGCGTCGGCCGGTGGTTCCGGCTTCGAGCAGGGCGTGCAGAGCGTCACGTCCGACCCGCTGGGCGCGGTCGGCCTGACGAGCGGCTCGTCGGATGAATCGTCGGACGAGGGGTTCCAGTCCAAGACCGGCGTCCTGGTGCCCGACGAGCAGGAAGTCTGAGGCCATGAGCGGCGGGGGCTTCAACATCAACCCGGACGAACTGCACCACGGTGCCGCGCAGCTGGGCACGTTCAGCGACAGCATCACCAAGACGCTCGGCAAGCTGAAGACCACCCACCAGAACCTGTCCGCGCACGCCAGCAGTGACAAGTCCGGTGTCGGGCAGGTGGTCGTCAAGGCGGCCACCAAGTCCGAAGAGGTGATGGGGAACGTCGCCGGCGAGGGCGCCAGGGTGGTGAAGGGCGCCGAGCAGCGACTGCACGCCGGGGCGACGGCGCACTCGACCAACGAGGAGACGCGCACCAAGGCGTTCCAGGACCTCAAGCCGGGCGAGAGCGGCAAGAAGACCACGCCGTCGTCCTCCGGTGGCGGTGGCCCGTCGAAGGGCGGCGGGCCCGGTGGTTCCGGGCCGGGCAAGGGTCCTGGCAAAGGTGGCGGCGGTCCCGGCAAGGGGCCGGGCAAGGGCGGCGGCGGTGGCAAGCCGCCGAAGAAGCCCAAGGCCAGCAACGAACCGCCGGAACCCGCGCTGACCCCGGGCAAGAAGCCGCCGACCGCCAACGACACCCCGTCCAAGGTGTTCAACAACCAGCCGAAGCTGCCCAAGCCGGAGAAGTACAAGGACGACCTGCCCAAGGTCGACTCGGCCGGCGCCGTGCCACCGAAACCGGCCCGGGGCGCCCAGGTCGAGCAGATCGACGAGAAGCGGGTGAAGCGCGGCGGCGACGGCCTGATCAAGACGGTGGACGGCAAGCCGGTCAAGCAGTACGTCGGCGAGCTGTCCAGCGGTCGGGCGCAGGCACTCAGCGCCAACGGCCCGGACGAGAAGCCGCTGGAGTCGCGCTGCTCGGCGGTGGCCATCGACCTGAAGACCGGCCTGGTCACCACCGGCGTCAACGGCAACGGCGGCGACGTGATCCCGCCGAAGAACCTGCACCCGCTGTTGCAGCAGAACTACCAGGACCTGCGGGCCTGGCAGCACCCCGTGCAGGGCACCACGCAGACGCTGGACGGCAAGGCGCACTACTCCACACCGGCCGGCCACGCCGAGGTCAAGGCCACCAACGAGCTGCTGTGGGCGCGGGAGGCCCAGCTCAAGCCGGGGGAGACCCTGCCGCCGTCCACGCTGGGCGAGCTGCGGTTCGATCCGAGGTGGACGGCGCAGACCGGCGCCGACGGCGCGATCGGCGGCGCGGCGCCCGCGTGTGCCAACTGCAACTCGCTGCTGGACGGCGTGCCCAGCTACACCGGCCGCTGTACGTACACTCCGCGCGACGACCGGTATGCGAATCCATCCGTTGCCCCGTATGAGGATCAATGAACGAGTTGCGCGTCGACATCGAGGACACCACCCTGAGCGAGGGACAGGAGGTCCTGTACCAGGGCGTGCCGCTGACCGGTGAAGTGATCCGCACCACCGCAGGCGGCGTCGTGGTCACGGCCAAGCAGTACCGCGACGGCCTGGAGGAGGGCACGCAGCGGGAGTGGTACGGCGACGGCACCCGCCAGTCCGAGTACACGGTCGTGGACACGAACGTGACCGGCGAGACGCTGGACTGGCACCGCAACGGCCAACTGGCCCGTCGGCAGGAGTTCGACGAGTACGGTGAGCTGCGCAAACGCGAGGTGTGGGACGAGGACGGCGTGCCGCAGCCGGACGAGGCCGTGGACGACCGGGCTGACGACGCCGAGTAACCCTCTGTAGTCGACCGACGCCGGCCGACCAGCGCACTCACCCGACCGGCTGGCGAGCGAAACGGGCCGGTGGGCGGCGTGCCGCGTGGCCACACGACGCCCGAGCTACCATTCGATATCGGGTCGCGTCCGTGATCCGATCACTGGGCGCCGCCGTCGGGAGACGGGTGGCGCCAGGGGTGTCGGGAGCGTGGGTGAGCCAGGACGTCGAATCTGCGGCCGCTGCCGGAGCTGAGCAGTTGGCCGCCGCGCGGCCGCCGTCGGCCACCCGCAGGGTGCGCGCCCGGTTGGCGAGGCGCATCACGGCCCAGCGGCCGTCCTCGGTCAAGCAGGTGCTCGAACCGCTCGCCGCCGTCCACCGTGACCTGCACCCCAACGCCGATCTCGGCCTGTTGCAGCGTGCCTACGACGTGGCCGAGGAGAAGCACCGCGAGCAGCGGCGCAAGTCGGGCGATCCGTACATCACACACCCGCTCGCCGTCGCGACCATCCTGGCCGAACTGGGCATGGACACCACGACCCTGGTCGCCGCCCTGCTGCATGACACCGTCGAGGACACCGACTACTCACTGGAGCGCCTGCGGGCCGACTTCGGCGAGGTCGTCGAGCACCTGGTGGACGGCGTCACCAAGCTGGACAAGGTCAAACTCGGCTCGGCGGCCGAGGCCGAGACCATCCGCAAGATGGTCATCGCGATGGCCCGTGACCCGCGCGTACTGGTCATCAAGCTGGCCGACCGGCTGCACAACATGCGCACGATGCGGTTCCTGCCGCCGGAGAAGCAGGCCCGCAAGGCCCGCGAGACACTGGAAGTACTGGCCCCGCTGGCACACCGGCTCGGCATGGCGACGGTGAAGTGGGAACTGGAGGATCTCGCGTTCGCGATCCTGCAACCCAAGAAGTACGACGAGATCGTCCGGCTGGTGGCCAACCGGGCGCCGTCGCGGGACACCTACCTGCGCACGGTCAAGGAGGAACTGGCCGGACACCTCGCCGAGGCCAGGCTGGAGGCCGAGGTCCAGGGCAGGCCCAAGCACTACTACTCGATCCACCAGAAGATGATCGTCCGCGGCCGGGACTTCGACGACATCCACGACCTCGTCGGCGTGCGGATCATGGTGGACGACGTCCGCGACTGCTACGCCGCAATGGGCGTCGTGCACGCGATCTGGCAGCCGATGCCCGGCCGGTTCAAGGACTACATCGCGCAGCCCCGGTTCGGCGTCTACAAGTCCTTGCACACCACCGTGATCGGGCCGGACGGCAAGCCGCTCGAAGTGCAGATCCGGACCAGGGACATGCACCACACGGCCGAGTACGGCATCGCGGCGCACTGGCGGTACAAGGAAACCAAGGGTTCGCACAACGGCAAGTCCGTCGAGATCGACGAGATGGCCTGGATGCGGCAACTCCTGGACTGGCAGCGGGAAGCGGCCGACCCGGGCGAGTTCCTCGAATCGCTGCGCTACGACCTGGCCACCCGCGAGATCTTCGTGTTCACGCCCAAGGGCGACGTGGAGACGCTGCCGGCCGGCTCGACACCGGTGGACTTCGCGTACTCGGTGCACACCGAGATCGGCCACAAGTGCATCGGCGCCCGGGTCAACGGCAGGCTCGTCGCGCTGGAACGCAAGCTGGAGAACGGTGAAGTAGTCGAGATCTTCACCTCGAAGGCCGACGGCGCCGGGCCGAGCCGCGACTGGCTGTCGTTCGTCGCGTCACCGCGTGCCAAGACGAAGATCAAGCAGTGGTTCGCGAAGGAGCGCCGCGAGGAGGCCATCGAGGCCGGCAAGGACACCATCAGCAAGGAGGTCCGCAGGGTCGGACTGCCCCTGCAACGGCTGGTGTCCGCCGATTCGATGTCCGCGCTGTCCCGGGAACTGCGCTACCCGGACGTGACAGCGCTGTACGCGGCCATCGGCGAAGGCCAACTGTCCGGCCGGCACGTCGTGCAGCGTCTCGTCGCCCTGCTCGGTGGCGTCGAGCACGCCGAGGACGAGCTGGCCGAGCGCTCCACACCGTCCACAGTGACCAGACGCCGCGGTTCCGGCGACGCCGGCGTGGTGGTGGTCGGCGCGTCGGACGTGTGGGTCAAACTGGCGCGCTGCTGCACCCCGGTACCCGGCGACGAGATCCTCGGCTTCGTCACCCGTGGCGGCGGGGTCAGCGTGCACCGCAAGGACTGCACCAACGCCGGCGACCTGTACGACTCGCCGGAACGGCTGGTCGAGGTGTCCTGGGCCCCGTCGGCGTCGTCGGTGTTCCTGGTCGCCATCCAGGTCGAGGCGCTGGACCGGCACCGCCTGCTGTCCGACGTGACCAAGGTGCTTGCCGATGAGAAGGTCAACATCCTGTCCGCGTCGGTGGCCACGTCCCGGGACCGGGTCGCGGTCAGCCGCTTCTCCTTCGAAATGGGCGACCCGACGCACCTGGGCCACGTGCTCAAGGCCGTGCGCAGCGTGGAAGGCGTCTACGACGTGTACCGGATGACGTCAGCCAACTAGCTTCAGGATTTCGTCCAGCGCGGCCTGACCATCGGGTGCTCGTTTCGGCAGCCGGTCAACGAGATCGGCCAGGTGGACCCCGTCGACCTCGCTGACGATCGAGGCGATCTCCGCGAACGTAGTCCGTGGCCTGGCGCCGAGCTGTACGTAGGAGCTGATGTCGCCGCCCATCTGGTACGTGACAACAGCGGCGGCGAGAAAATGTGCCCATATCTGCCCTATGTCGCCAGCCGCTCCCCGCAAATGGTTGGCCAGGTTGTGATGGCTGAGGGCTACCTGCTGCGGATCGAACGCCACGTACGCCAGCCGCAGCGCGTCTGCCTCCAGGAAAAAGCTCTATCCTGATGCGACAGCGTGCGCTCAATGTTGGCCTGTGCGGACAAGGTCTTGCTGAGTAGGTCGATTTTGTTGTTCTGTTCGAAAACGGATCGACACCATCGCAGCAGCTCAATGGCCTCGTCCATTCGATCCAGGCGGCACAGTGCTTCGCAGTCGTTGAAGAGAGTTGTCGCCTGTTCGACCGCGGAAGCGCCGCGGGCGCGTTGGGACGCGTTGTGTTCCGCGTTGATCTCCAGGGCCAGCTCCCATAGGCCCAGTTCTCCAGCGGAAATGGAACCGAGATTGAGGATGGGCTCGCGACTAATCCACGCGGAACCAGTTTCGTCTACGCCTTGGATATCCAGCAGTGTCGCCATCGCGATGCGGTGCTGTTCGACCGAATCCAGCACTTCTTGATGACGGCCTTGGTGCCAGAGGATCTGAAGACGTTGAGCATCGTCCCCGATCCGGGTCCACGGCCCGAGGCCAGCCCGGGCGCTGTATTCAATCTTGTCGTCCGCGAGTTGGAGGGCTTCGTCGAGGCGGCCGGCCCGACGAAGCAGGTTGATCAGGCTGGGTGCGATGATCGAAGCGGCGCGAAAATCACCCTGCGCCACAGCGAGATCCAGTAACTCACGGAATCGAGTTGTCGCATGGTCCGGGTGCAGTACAGCTAGCGCCTGAGCATGGACGCGTCCGGCCATCAGTGCGTGCTCGGTGCTGATGGTGGCATCCATGGCACTTGCAAGTAGTGGCAGAAGTGCCGATGCGGTGATTGCCGAGGCGTCATATTGGACTAGCGCGTCGGCAGCGACACTGAATTCCAACCAGCGGTGTTGGTGGAACAGATACGGAGCCGATGATCGGGCCGAATGAAGGATCATAGGTCCAAGTTGGTCGGTCTGTTCCCGTTGCAGCGCGGCGTGAAGTACCGCCAGCCATAGGTCGCCGAGCACGGTGTCCACCGCATTGGCGAACTCGGAACGCGCGCGGTCGCGTACTGTTTCGGCGATGCCTGGATGGACGCGATAGGTACTGGCCGCTACCAAGGCCGCGTCGAGCAATGGTGGCATCGACTTGGCCGGATCTGGTGGATCGCCCGGACGTCCTAACCGCTCCCACACCGCAGTCCAGGCGCCCTCGGCGATCCTGGCGTTGCGGTCGCTCTCCTCCAGGCAGCACAGGAACTGGAAGAACACGGCGGCGTCCGATGGCAAGCCGGCCACCGTGGCTAGGGTCCAGGTCCGCAGGACAGCCAGGTAGTTCGCATCGGTCGCCTCGGACTCGCCGTCCAGGAACGGTGCCAGCCGGGTGCCTCCGCGCTGCCACGTCTCGTCCGCCTCGGCCAACCGGGTCGCGAGCCGCTCGGGATCAGCGGCATGGCCGTCGGCCAGCTCGATCAGCTTGGGGTGGCCTTGGACCACGGTGATCGTGCGCCTGGCCAGTTCAGGGTCGCTGTCGATGAGCGCCCTGAGGTGCGGCAACTCCCGAGCGAGCAACACAGCTTCCCGCAGCGACAGAGCGTGCACCGGCTCGACCAGCACCGAATCGGGCAGTCCAACCGGCCGACGACGCGAGGTCAGCACCAGCCGGGACAGGCCATGATGCGCCGTCATCGCGTCGATCAGCAGCGCCCACCGCTCGTCCCGCCACTCGCCGCCGTCCGTGAGCAGCGACTCGACGTTGTCCAGGACGACCAGTACTCGCTCCTGCTCCAACACCTCGGTGAACGACGGCAGCCACGCCCGCCACGCGTCGATGTCGCCGACGAGGTGCGCGAGCTTGAGCCCCGGCAGTTGCCGCTCCAACGCGAACGCGAAGTCCGACAGGGCCGTCGTGATGTCGTGGCCTTCAGGCGGTGCCGCATGCCAGGCCATCGCCGGGAACGACTCCTGGTGCGTGTACGCCAGTTCCAGCGCACACGCGGTCTTGCCGGCTCCCGCCATGCCGTGCAACAGGATGCCGCTGCGGCCGCTGTGCGGGGCCAACGCTGTGGTCGCCCGCGTCATCGGCTCGACCCGGCCGACGAATCGCTCCGGCTGCGCGGGAAAGTCGGCCAGCTTCTGCCGTTCCGCGTCGAACACCAGCGGCGCACCCGGCGGTGGCACCAGTTTCAGGTCGCCCGCACGCGGCCCGAACAACGTTGGCGTCGCCACGGACATCGCAGGTGCGGCAGCCGTCGGCGGCTGCACGGCGGCCTGGGGCAACGACAACGCCAAGGCACGCGCGACCGACTGCCCTTTGCCCAGTACCAAGCCGTAGAACGATTCCGCCAACGCGATTGCGAAGTCGTCGACCACCGGATAGCGCATCGCCAGGACCGCGCAGTCCAATGTGCCGGCCACCTCGGTCGCGATGGCAGGCAGTGCTCCGCTGTCAGCGTCGGTGTCGACATCGCGCACGGCCGGTGCCAGCCCGAGCAGGTGCAGCTGCTCACCGGCCGCCACCGCCGCCGACTCGCACGCGGACAACGTGACCAGCTTGATCTGGTCGGCAGCCAGGTCGAGCAGATCAACGAGATCGGTGCTGCTGATCAGGTCCAGCCGGCCAGTGTCGTCCTCCAGCACCAGCCCTGCCGGCAGGCCGTGGCCGGACAGGTGCACCACGTCCCAGCCGGCGTCCTCCAACAACGCTTCACGCAGCCGTTCCCTGGTCGCGCCGTACTGGAGCACGCGCAGCTCGATGGGCTTGTTGTTGACAGCGGCGATCTCGTGGACGAGCCGGGCCAGCGCGAACCGCTCCTTGCGCAGGTTCAGCGCTCCCGCGTCCTCGGGCAGGCTGAACACGGCCAGCATCCGCAGCCGTTCGCCGACATCGGACTTGGCGAGCGGGCGGTGTGGCTGCTGGTCGATGATGAAGCCGACGCGGTGCCCGGCCAGCGTGCGCCCGTCCACCCGGGCCAACTCCCACGGCAGACAAGCCAGCACACCGGCTTCGGCGGGCACCTCGATCCGCACCGGCCGCCGATGGCGCGCCAACACCGCCGCCAGGCCGCCGAAGACGCGCTCGGTGATCCACTCGCCGAGCTGGTCGACCAGCTCGGCCTCGTGGCGCAGCCGCCGGTCGGGTGCCGCGTTGTGCCGCAGATAACCGTGCAGGTCATGGAACGCGGTGTACTGCCATTCCTGGCCGCGCAGGTCGACGACGTGGTCACCCAGGAACGTGCCGGCGTCGGTCAGCCGCCATCGCCACTTCGTCGGACCGGCGTGGTCGAGCACCTCAAGGCGCAGTTCCACGTCACTGTGTCGCGACATGTCAGCACCGTATTACCGGACCGGTCACCCCGCGATAGGTCACCCCACCGTCCGACGAGAGCTGGACGATCGGGATCGCCCTGTCGAGCGGGTTGCCCGCCTTGTCGAAGCACAGGTAGCCGCTCGCGCCGTGCACCGGCCGCTCGGGACTGATCGCGGTCAGCACCTCGTCGTGCGACACGATGGCCTGATCGTCGTCGAGTGCGGTGGCGGGCTCGGCCGGGAACATGTGGCTGAACCCGTGTGGTGCCTTGGTGAACCACGCCGTGGTGGCCGGGTCGGCCAGTGCCGGACCGCGCCACATGCCGGGGCTGGCCAGCGCCGTGAAGTACACGGTCATGTTCGCCGACGCCGACCACAGGTCGGGTTGGCCGGCGATCTGTGCCGCGTCACTGCTGGTCAACACCGTCAACGGCTGGGTCCTGGCACACGATCGGTGGCCCAGTTCCGTGAGAGTGCGGCGCAGATCCGGGCCGGTGCCGGCGAAGTAGAGGACGTTCACGTGCGCCCGGCACACGCCGTCGCCACCGCCCGCGGCACTGGCCGTCAACACCGTTGCCGCCGCCGGCACGCCGGAGTCGTACTCCGAGCCCGGGCCGACGATCTGGTAGCGGTTCCGCACTGCGGGCGCATACGCGTCGCCCAACGCGATCGCGTGCGCGTCCGCCGGATTCTCGTCCTGCATCAGCCACATCCGTGGCCGAGCGGGCAACCGATCGGGACGGGTGTCCAGGAAGCGGATCGCGGCCGACACCTCGTCCGGATACGTCGGAGTCACTCGGACCAGCCCATGGATCCCGGCCAGGTCACCGGTGCCGACCATCGCGATGTGCCGGCCTGCCAAGGCATGGGCCAGGTCGGCATCCCCACTGCCCAGGCCGATCACCGCCATCGGGTGCTGTCCGTGGAGCGCGGTCACTGCCGGCTGCCACGCCCGGTCGTCGGCCAGCACGAGGCGGACCAGCGGTGAGCCGGTGGTGCTGTCGGTCGGATGATTGGCCTCGTACTGCGCCAGATATGCGCCCTCAACGGCATGCCTGGTGTCCGCCGAGCCATTCGGCACCACCAGCACCACGATGGTCACAAAGTGCTTTCCGGTGCCGGCCACCCATTTGTTCTGTTGGTGGATCAGATTCTCCACCTGCCGTAGGTTCGCGTTGAACACATGTCCGCCGTCGGTCACGTACACCGGGGCAGGCGGAATCGGTCGTAGTGCGTAGGCAACGCCCCCAGCGGCTGCCAACACGATGACAAAAAGTGGAACGATCAGTCTTCGGCGTCGCCACCAGGGCATACGTCGGCCTCCCCCTCGCGCACCGCAACCAGTCCCACGCATTTCGACCCCCGCGAAATGCGTTCATGGACATTTCCTGGACACCGCGACCGGGCATTTACCCGGGCGCGGCCGGACTGATTGTGGTGTGCCGAGGCGGCCGAATGCAGCCGCTGTTCGGGTAACGGAGCGGGTGAACTCAGCCCGCGGCGACGGTGGCCGACGTGATGGTCACCTTGGTCGCCGGTGGGCCGTCCGTCGGGTCGCTGCCCTGTGCCACGCCCGCCTTCGAGATCTTGTCCAGCACCGTGAGACCGGCCGGCGACACCTGACCGAACACCGCGTAGTTGGGCGGCAGATCGGAGTCCGCGTACACGAGGAAGAACTGGCTGCCGCCGCTGTGCGGCTGACCGGTGTTGGCCATCGCCAGGGTGCCCCGCGCGTACAGCGAGGCGCCCGGGGCACCCGGCGCCGGCGGCAGGTCCGTCGGGTTCTCGTCCGGGATGGTGTAGCCGGGACCGCCCATGCCGGTGCCCGTCGGGTCACCGCACTGCAGGACGCTCAGTGACGGCGACGTGGTCAGCCGGTGGCACGGCGTCTGGTTGAAGTACCCCTTGGTCGCCAGGAACGCGAAGCTGGCCACCGTGCACGGAGCCTTGGACCTCGGCATCGTCATCGGGATGTCGCCCTGCGACGTGTGCAGCGTGACGCTCACCGTGCCGGCCCGGGGTGCCGAATTGGGCGGCAGGCCCTCGTTGTGCCCGGACGGTGCCGGCTGGTCCGGCGTCGCCGTGAAGTCGCACGTGCTGGTCCCGGTGGCGGGCGGCGCGCTGGCCGCTGCCGTCGTCGTGGCCGGTGCGACCGCTGGTGCGCTGGACGCACCACCGGCCGCGGTCGGGGTACCGGAGCCGGACTGTGCGCAACCGGCCACCAGCCCGAGCAGGGCGGTGACCGCGGCGCAGGTGATCATGGCGCGCCGATGACTGGCGGTCATGCCGCCCCTTTCGTGCTGGTGGACCGGTTGGTATGGGTTCAGCTGGCGGTGACGACGGCCTGGGTGATCGTGACCGGCTTCTTCGGCTTGCCGTCGTTGGGCGTGGTCTGGCCGCTGCTCGGGTCGGTGCCCGGCGTGATGCCCGCTTGCGCGATCTTGTGCAGCACGTCCAGGCCCGCGGCCGAGACGGAGCCGAACACGGTGTAGTCCGGCGGCAGGTGCGAGTCCTGGTAGACGATGAAGAACTGGCTGCCACCCGAGTGCGGCTGGCCGCTGTTGGCCATGGCCAGCGTGCCGGCCGGATAGACGACCGGAGCCTTCTGGCCGGCCGGCACCGGCGTGGTGCTCGGCACCGCCTTGAGCGTCTTCGGCTTCTCGTCCGGGATGGAATAGCCGGGACCACCGCTGCCGGTGCCCGTCGGGTCACCGCACTGCAGCACGAACAGCGGGTTGGGGATCGGGTAGTCGGTGATGCGGTGGCACGGGGTGTTGTCGAAGAACTTGGCGGTGACCAGGTGCAGCATGCTCTGCACGGTGCACGGCGCCTCGGCCTTGTCGAACGTCAACGGGATGTCGCCGGCCGTGGTCTTCAACGTCACCTGGGTGGTGCCGGTCTTCGGTGTCGACGCGGGGTCGTCGGGCACGCCGACGTCCTTGCCGGCCGGTGCCGGGGCGGTCGGGGTGGTCGTGTACTTGCACGCGCCCTTGGTGGTCACAGCGGGCGGGCTGGACGTGGTCGGGCTCGCGCTGCCCGACGGCGACGCGGCGGCTGTGCCACCGTGACCCGCCGTCGCGACGAGATAAACACCACCCACGACGACGACCACAGCGACAACGGTCACGATGACCGCGGTCAGCCTGCGCCGTTTTGCCCGCTCGACGCGCCGCGCCAGCTGACGTTCCAGCTTCCGCTTAGCTGCCTGGCGGCGCTGTTCGTTGCTCGGCACCTGCCCCTCCCCGGGGTTGACTCTCATCCGACCGTGTGACAGCGCAGTCTAGGGCGAGGTGATGTGAGGACCGTGTGGTGGGCCGGTCCCGGTAGGCTGTCAACCGCCTGGCAACGGCCTTGACCGTTGGCCACACTGTGTGGACTGGCAAGTTTCTGCTAACCGGAGGTCGTGTCGTGCTGGTCGTCGGGTTCCCTACCGGGGCGCTACAGGCGAACTGCTACCTGTTGGCCGCCGATGCCGGGGAGCCCTGTGTCATCGTCGATCCCGGCCAGGACGCGGTCGAGCCGATCATGGACTCGATCCGCCAGCACCGGCTGTCGCCGGTCGCGGTCCTGCTCACCCACGGGCACTTCGACCACACGTTCGCCGTGACCCCGGTGTGCGACGGCCAGGACATTCCGGCTTGGATCCACCCGGACGACAGGGACATGCTGTCCGACCCGATGCGCGGCCTGAGCAGCGACGCCACCGAGTTCTTCGGCGGCCGGATCGAGATGCGGGAGCCCGCGCAGGTGCGCGAACTCGCCGACGGCGTGGTGTTGGACCTGGCCGGTCTGAAACTGGTCGTCGACCACACTCCGGGCCATACGGGCGGGTCGGTGACGTTCCGGACCGGCCCCGAGGGACCCGACGGGCCCAGCACGCTGCTGCTGGCCGGGGACACCCTGTTCGCTGGTTCGATCGGACGTTCCGACCTGCCCGGCGGCGATCCGCGTCGGCTGCTGGAGTCCTTGCGGGACAAGGTACTCACGCTGGCCGACGAGACGGTCGTACTGCCGGGCCACGGCCCGACGACCACCATTGGCCGGGAGCGCGCGAGCAATCCGTTCCTCGTGGGTATCAACGGCGACGACGCCACCCCGGCCGCACCGCACCGAGGACTGTGACACCAACATCATGTCGACCTTTTCCGCCCCCAAGGGCATTCCTGAATACTTCCCGCCGTCCAGCGCCGCATTCAGCACCGTACGGGACACGTTGTTGCGGTCGGCCGCGTTGGCCGGTTACGGCTACATCGAGCTGCCGGTGTTCGAGGAGACAGCGCTGTACGCACGCGGCGTCGGCGAGTCGACCGACGTGGTCAGCAAGGAGATGTACACCTTCCAGGACAAGGGTGGCCGGTCGGTCACCCTGCGCCCGGAGGGCACCGCAGGCGTGGTCCGGTCGGTCATCGAGCACGGCCTGGACCGAGGCCAGCTGCCGCTGAAACTGTGCTACGCCGGGCCGTTCTTCCGCTACGAGCGCCCGCAGGCCGGCCGCTACCGCCAGTTGCAGCAGGTCGGCGTCGAGGCGATCGGCAGTGACGACCCGGCGCTGGACGCCGAGGTGGTTGCGATCGGCGACGCCGGCTACCGGGCCATCGGGCTGACCGGTTTCCGGCTGGAGATCACGTCGCTCGGCGACACGAACTGCCGGCCCGCCTACCGGGAACTGCTACAGGAGTTCCTCGGCAGGCTGCCGCTGGACGAGGACACGCGGCGCCGGGCCGAGGTGAACCCGTTGCGGGTACTGGACGACAAACGTCCGGAGATGCAGGCGCTGCTGGCCGACGCGCCGCTGATGGTGGACCACCTGTGCGACGCGTGCCGGGAGCACTTCGACCGGGTCAAGGGCTACCTCGTGGACCTCGGCGTGAAGTTCACCGAGAACCCCAGGATGGTGCGTGGCCTGGACTACTACACCCGCACCACGTTCGAGTTCGTGCACGACGGTCTCGGTGCCCAGTCCGGCATCGGCGGCGGTGGCCGCTACGACGGGCTGATGGCCGAGCTGGGCGGCCAGCCGCTGTCCGGCATCGGGTACGGGCTGGGCGTGGACCGCACGGTGCTGGCCGCCGAGGCCGAAGGGCTGACCGTCGGCGACCAGGCCCGGTGCGACGTGTTCTGCGTGCCGCTGGGTGACGCGGCCAAGGATCGGCTGGTGGCCGTGGCCGGTGCGTTGCGGGCTGCGGGTGTCCGGGTGGACCTGGCGTACGGCGGCAAGGGCCTGAAGGGCGCGATGAAGGCGGCCGACCGGTCCGGCGCCCGCTATGCGGTGGTGGTCGGCGAACGCGATCTGGCGGAGGGCGCGGCGCAGCTGAAGGAGCTGTCGTCCGGTGACCAGCGGCCGGTGCCGCTGGTGGACCTGGTCGGCGCGGTGCACGAGGCGCTCGCCCTGCCGACCCCGTGACCGAACCCGGCGGTGCCGATCAGCGCACCCCACTGGACCTGCTGCCCGGCGCCGTGTTGCGGCGCCGGGCCACGGTCGTCTCCGCGGTGGCCGTGGTGATGGGTGGCGTGTTCGGTGTGGTGTTCGGCCTGGTCGCCGACTGGCTGGTCGGGCTGCTCGCCGCGATCATCGTGTGCGTGCCGCTGGTCATGGTGGCCGTTGCCGAGGCGCGTCGGCACTGCTGGCTGGTGGGTGGCACGGTGTTCGTGCGGGCGATCGGTACCCGGTCGGTGGACCTGCGGCAGACCACCGGCATGGAACTGCTGATCACCCGTGTGCGCGGCTCCACCGTGGTCGGTGTGCTGGCCACCGGGCCGCCGAAGGGCAAGACGATCAACGTCGCCGTCGCCACGTATACCGGTGGTGGCGGTCGGGAGCTGGACATTCTGGCGCTGCGCAGACTGGCGGACGCGCTGGCCGCGGGCTCGGACACCAACGGACTGGTGTTCGCCGAACTGCTGGTTGCGCAACTGCGCGCCGAGGCGAGAGGTGAGGCGCCCGGGGGCCGGCCGCTCTATCGGGTGGCCGCGATGGCTCCCGGCGGGCGGCTCACGTACCGCATCCCGTCCGACGCGGTGGGCACGTTCGTGTCGTCGCTGGACTGAGCTACTCGGCCGTGGACCGGCCCAGGTAGGTGAGCAGGTCGTCGCCCATGTCGATCTCGTGGCAGCCGAGCCGGTCGTAGAACGCCCTGGCCTGCGTGTTCGTCGTGAGCATGGCGAGGTGCACCGCGGGCACGCCGGCCGTGTGCAGGGCGGTGAGCAGGGTGGCCATCATGCGCCTGCCGTGGCCCGAGCGCTGGTAACCGGGCAGCAGGTCGATGTGCAGATGGGCCGGGTAGTCGGCCAGTTTCGCGTGCACCATCAGTTCCGGGTGGTGCAGGAGGTAGGCCATCTCCTCGTCCCGGTCGGCAGGCGGCCCGGCGGGTTCGGGATGCTTGGCGCCGACCAGCGGTAGCCACTTCTCCCGCATCGCCTCGGCGAACCGTGTGCTGTCCGGGGCGCCGAGCACGTAGCCGGTGACCTGGCCGCCGTCGTCCAGCACGAACGCGAAGTCCGGCTCCAGGTAGGCGTAGGGCCCGGCGAAGATGTCGCCGACCAGTTCCGGGTCGCGGTAGAGCGCCGTGGCGTCCTGGCCGCCGTCGGCGGTGCGCAGGCAGACGTCGTAGATGCCGTCCCGGTCGGCTGGTCGGAACGGACGAATCACCACATCGGCCATCACCCGATCGTAGTGCGCGGCGAAATCGGTTTGACGGTTGTTCGAACATGTGTTCGAATCGGTAGGTGCGATGGGACGGACAGCGGGTTCAGGGGGACGGGCAGGCGCAGGGCGCCTTGCCCGGGATCAGTGGGCTGGTGCGCAGCGTGCGTACGCCCGAGTTCAACGGCCTCGTGTTCCACGAGGTGATGGCCCGATCGGTGCTGAACAAGGTGCCGGGCGCGTCGTCCATGCCGTTCGGCTGGACGGTGAACCCGTACCGCGGCTGTTCACACGGTTGTACGTATTGCCTGGCCGGGGACACCCCGGTGCTGATGGCCGACGGCCGCACCAAGCCGATCGCCGATCTCGTCGTCGGCGACCGGATCTACGGCACGCGGCTGACCGGCCGATATCGCCGCTACGAGGCGACGACGGTGCTGGCGCACTGGGCCACGGACAAGCCCGCCTATCGGATCAAACTGGTCGACGGCACCGAGTTGGTGACCAGTGCCGACCACCGGTTCCTGACCGAGCGGGGCTGGAAACACGTCACCGGCACCACGACCGGTGCGGCCCGGCGCCCCCACCTGACCACCGGCAACAAGCTGATGGGCACCGGTTCGTTCGGTGCGCAACCGGTGGTGGACGCGGACTATCGGCGCGGCTACCTGTGTGGGCTGGTGCCGGGTGGCGGTGGTGCCGGCTACCGCGACCGGGTGGCCAGGTTCCGGCTGGCCGCCGCACCGGACGGCGTGGCCGATCGGGCGGCACGGTTCCTCGCCGAATTCGGTGTGGACGCCGAACACGCCGGTGTGGTGCCCGGGTTGCTGGCGTGGCCGAGCGAGCCGAACGACCACTGGCACAAGGGTTTCCTGGCCGGAGTGTTCGACGCGCGGGGCGGCCGGTCCAGTCGGGTGCTGCGGATTCGCAATGCTGATCCCGAGGTGGTGCGGGCAGTGCTCGTCGGGTTCACCAGGTTCGGTTTCGCGCACACCGTGGAGGAGGCGGCCAAGGGCGTCGGGCCGCAGGTGGTCCGGCTCAACGGTGGACTGACCGAACACCTGCGGTTCTTCCATACGGTGGACCCGGCCGACACGAGCAAACGCACCATCGACGGGCTGGCCATCAAGTCGGGCGCGGCGCTGGGTGTGGTGTCGATCGAGGCACTGAACAAGACGATGCCGATGTACGACATCACCACCGGCACAGGTGACTTCGTCGCCAATGGTGTGGTGTCGCACAACTGTTTCGCCAGAAATTCGCATACGTACCTGGATCTGGACTCGGGGCACGACTTCGACACCCAGGTCGTGGTGAAGGTCAACGCGGTCGAGGTGCTGACGGCCCAGTTACGGGCCAAGAAGTGGCAGCGAGAGCACGTCGCGATGGGTACGAACACCGATCCGTACCAACGGGCCGAGGGCCGGTACGAGTTGATGCCGGGCATCATCGGCGCGCTGGCCCGGTCCGGCACGCCGATGTCGATCCTGACCAAGGGCACGGTGCTGTCCAGGGACATCCAGTTGCTGGCCGCCGCGGCCAAGGACGTGCCGGTCGGGCTGGGCGTGTCGATCGCGTTGGTCGACCGGGACATCCAGCGTGATCTCGAACCAGGCACGCCCAGCCCGCAGGCCAGGTTGGAACTGGTCCGGCGGGTGCGCGAGGCAGGGCTGCCGTGTGGCGTGTTCGTGGCACCGGTGTTGCCGATGCTGACCGACTCGGCGGACCGGTTGGACCGGCTGTTCGCCGCGATCGCCGATGCTGGCGCGACGGGCGTGACGGTGTTGCCGCTGCACCTGAGGCCGGGCGCGCGGGAGTGGTTCGCCGCGTGGTTACGCAGGGAGCATCCGGAATTGGTGGAGTCGTACCGGCAGATCTACGGGAAGGGGAGTTACGCGGATCGTGGTTACCGGAAGCTGTTGGCAGCCCGGGTCGGTCCACTGTTACGCAGGCACGGCCTGAGCACGGGCACCGACCGGTCCACGACGGACACGGCCACCGATGGCGCCGATGGCACTGGGCCGGTGGGCGGCGGCGCGGGGGAGTCGGACCCGGACCGCGCGGTGTGGCCTGCGGGCAGCCTGCCAGCCGGAGCACCACGGTCAGCCACGGTGGACCAGGGCCAACTCAGCCTTCTGTGATGGTCGACGTCGCCTGCGGCACGGCCGGCCACGCAGCCGCAGGGCGATCGAAACGGCTGGACTGCTTGGGTCGGTCGGTCGGACAGGCTGGGCCGACGCACGGACGCGGTGGGTTCGGCTCGGCGTGCGGCGGGTTTGGCCGTGGGCGTGGCGGGCCGCGCCGTGGGCGCAACGGGCGTGGTGCGCTGGCTGTTGCGGCGGCATGGCTCGCGAGCGTGCCGGTGGGTGTGGGGTGTGGTTCGCGGGTATAGCCAGTCGCCGGGTCTGGTTAGCAAGCGTGCCGGGCACGGCTCGTGAGCGCATCGTGCATGGCTTGCCGCGCGGCCGATCGCCGATGCGGTGTGCTCGAGCCACTTGGTGGCCGCATGTGTTGGGTGCGGCCGCTGTGCGCAGGCCTCGCTGATCAGGCCTTGGTGGGTCAGCCGGTGGTGGTCAGTACCTCGGTGAGCAGCGCCACCATGGTGAACCAGGCTTCGCCGTCCGGGGAGTCGTTCCACAGCTCGTTGAGCTCCGAGTCGTCGGCGAGCACCCGCGTCAGTGCCTGCACCGCCACCGGTCGCAGTTCGTCGGGCAACTCCGGGATTGCCTGCTTGGGGCCGTAGGCCGAGTCCACCGGGTCGCCGTCCGGGTGCTGCGCGGCCACCAGCGCCGCCGCGGCGACGGCTGCTCCGCCTGCGTCCCGCTCCAGGTAGTCGGTCTCCTCGGCCGCCTCGGCGAGTGCCTCC
>DASUJK010000130.1:0-4268 GCA_036279295.1 Pseudonocardiaceae bacterium
GGCCGGTGGCCGTTTCGGTCCGCTGGTCGGCGACTTCGATGCGGCGCGGGCCGCCGGTCTGGAACAGTGGATTCGTGAGGGTTGAGTTGCTGGGGCCGGTGCGGCTGGCCACCGAGGACGGGCACGTCGTGCCGGTCGGCGGTGTGCGGCTGCGCATGCTGCTGGCCCGGCTGGCGCTCGACCCCGGCCGGTTCGTCCCGGTGAGCACGCTGGTCGACGGCCTGTGGGGCGAGGAGCCGCCGGCCGACGCCGCCAATGCGTTGCAGTCACTGGTGTCCCGGCTGCGCAGGGCGATCCGGGACGCCACCGGGGATGTCGACGTGCTGCTGTCCGGCCCGGCCGGTTATCAGCTGACCGCCGACGTGGACGTGAGCCGGTTCGACCGGCTGGCCGCCGAGGGCCGTGCCCACCTCGGTGCGGACCGCCCGGCGCCGGCCGAAGCCGTGCTGGCCGACGCCCTGCTGCTGTGGCGTGGCACCGCGTTGGCCGACGTGGCGGATGCGCCGTTCGCCGGTCCGGTGGCCACCCGCCTGGCCGAGGCGAGGCTGGCCGCCGCCGAGGACCGGTGTGCCGCGCTGCTGGCCCTTGGCCGGCCCTCGGACGCCCTGCACGAGCTGGACCGCCTGGTGGCCGGGGAGCCCTTGCGGGAACGGCTGATCGCGCTGCGGATGCGTGCCCTGGCGGGTGTCGGCCGGACCGCCGACGCGCTGGCCGACTACCAGCGCACCAGGCAGGCACTGGCCGACGACCTGGGTGTCGACCCGTCGGCCGAGCTGCGCGAGGCGCACCTGGCCGTGCTGCGTGGCACCGAGCAGCCGGTCCGCGCGACCAGGGTCGGCGTGCCGGCGCCGTTGACCAGCTTTGTCGGCCGGGACGCCGAACTGGCCGACGCGAACGCGCTGCTCACGGCAGGCCGGTTGGTGTCGCTGATCGGTGCCGGTGGTGCCGGCAAGACCAGGCTGGCCGCCGAACTCGCGGCCAGGGCGACCGGCCGGGTGTGGTTCGTCGAGCTGGCCCCGGTCCGCGAGGGCGCGGGTGTCGGCGAACTGGCGCCTGCCGTGCTGTCCGCGCTGGACGTGCGCGACATGCGCATCCTGGAGGCCCAGCCGGGGCTGCCGAGGGATCCGGTGGACCGGCTGGTGGAGGAGTTCGGCGGCCGGGCCGGACTGCTGGTGCTGGACAACTGCGAGCACCTGATCGGTGGTGCCGCCGAGCTGGCCGACACGCTGTTGCGTCGGTGTCCCGCGTTGTCCGTGCTGGCCACCACGCGGGAGCCGCTGGCCATCACCGGTGAGTCCGGCTACCGCGTCGGCCCGCTGCGCCTGCCCGCCGAAACGGCCACGCTCACCGAGGCCGCCGAGTCGCCCGCCGTCCGGCTGTTCGTGGACCGAGCAGCCGCAGCACAGCAGGATTTCCGGCTGACCGAGGCGAATCTCGGCCCGGTGGTCGAGATCTGCCGCCGCTTGGACGGCATGCCGCTGGCACTGGAACTGGCCGCGGCCCGGCTGCGCGCGATGACGCCGCAGCGGGTCGCCGAGCTGCTGGACGACCGGTTCCGGCTGCTCACCGTGGGCAGCCGGGCGTCGTTGCCCCGGCACCGCACGCTGCGCGGTGTCGTGGAGTGGAGCTGGGATCTGCTCACCAAGCCGGAACGCACGCTGGCCATGCGGCTGGCCACGCTCGCCGGTGGCGCCGACGAGGCGGCGGCGGTCGGCGTGTGTGCCGACGACGAACTGGCCGCCGAGGACGTGCCGTACCTGCTCGCGTCGCTGGTGGAGAAGTCGCTGCTCACCGTCATCTCGGGCGCGGAGGGCAGGACGCGCTACCGGATGCTGGAAACGGTGCGTGCCTACGGCCTTGCCGAACTGTCCGACACGGGCGAGGCCGACCGGGTGGACACCGCGTTCGTGGCGTACTTCCTCGGTTTCGTGGAGCGCGTCGAGCCCGCGCTGCACGCCCGCGACCAGCTGACCGCGTTCGCCCTGCTGGGCGCCGAGCACGACAACGTGGTCGCCGCGATCGCGAAGGCGGCCGCGGCCGGTGACGCGGAGAGCGCGGCGCGCCTGGTCGCCGGCATGGCGGGTTACTGGACGCTGATCGGTGCCGGCGCCGAGGCACTCACCCTGGTCCGGGTCGCGGCCGAGGTGCCCTCGGACGGTCCGCCGACGGCCGCGACCGCGGGTGTCCGGCTGGCGATGCTGTTCGCCGAACAGGAGGACAGGCTGCCGCTGGCCGACTTCGACCGGATGTGGGCCGACGCGCAACGGGTCGGGCTGACCGAGCGGTATCCGATGGCCTCGATGTTCGAAGTGGTCATGGGGCTCACCCACGAGCGGCCGGAGCGGGCCAGGGCGGCCGTGGACCGGATGGCGGCCAGCGATGACCCGTGGATCCGGGCGGCAGCACGGCTGGTGGCGTGCATCATCGCGGTGCACGTGGCCGACGTGGAGGTCGCCGAGCGGGAACTGGCCGCGGCGCTGGCCGGGTTCCGCGCGCTGGGCGAGCGGTGGGGCACTGCGTTCACACTCGGCCTGCTCGGCCACGCCAAGATGATCCACGGCGACATGGCCGGTGCCGTGCTGGCGCACGAGGAGGCGGTGCGGATCGCCGGCGAACTCGGTGCGCGCAACCTGCCGCCGATGCAGCTCATGCAGCTGGGCGCGGCGCGTGGGATGTCCGGCGACCTGGACGGTGCCGAACGCGACGTGCGGGTCGCACTGTCCACAACGGACGACGCTGATCTGAAGGTGGTGGGCCTGTGCGTGCTGATCCACGTGCACGTCACGCGGGGCGACCTGCCGGCCGCTCGGCGGTTCGCCGCCGAGGCCGACGACGTCGTCGCGCACCAGCTCGACGACCGGAACTCGAATCCGCGCTCCGCGCTGGCCATCGCGAAGTCGGGCATCGCGTTGGCGGTCGACGCGCTGGACGAGGCGGCCGAACTCCTGGCCAGGGCGATCTGGGTGGGCACGGCGCCGATGGACGTGGTGTCGAACGCCGCCGTCGGCGAGCGGATCGCCGTGCTCACCGCGCGGCGCGGCCACCATGAGCGCGCCGCCGTGCTGCTCGGTGCGGCGGCCGGCATCCGTGGGCTGCTGGACCAGAGCGAGCCGAGCGTCCGGGCGCTGGTGGTCGACCTGACCGAGCGCCTCGGACCGGACGGCTACCGCACGGCGTTCGCCCAGGGCTTCGACTACGACCGGGACACGGCCATCGAAAGCCTGCGGAACGCCGTGCGGCCACCTGCCTAACCTGCGGCGCGACGGCGGTAGAAGACCATCGCCAGCGGGAAGAACACCGCCACGATGCCGACCAGCCAGGCGATCGACGTGAGCAGCGGGCCGGCCACCGGACCGCCGGTGAGCAGTCCTCTGGACAGGTCGGCCAGCTTGCTCACCGGGCTGATCGTCGCCCACGTGTGCAGGAAGCCGGGCAGCGACTTGGCCGGCACGAACACGTTGCTGCCGAAGCTGAGCGGCAGCAGGAACGCCACCAGCACGCCCTGCGCCGTCTGCGTGCTGCGCACCAGCATCGACACGAAGACACCGATCCAGCACAGCGCCAGCCCGGCCAGCAGCATGACCACGATGGCGAGCACCAGCGCGAACGGCGACGTGTGGACGCGGAAGCCCAGGATCATGGCGTAGGCCAGCAGCACCACGGTTGTCGTGAGGAACCGCACCGAGTCACCGATGACCGCCCCGATCAGCGGTGCCGACCTGGCGATCGGCAGGCTGCGGAACCGGTCGAACACACCCTTGGTGATGTCGGTGCCCAGCGCGACACCCGTGCCCACGCTGGCCATCAGCGTGCCCTGCGCCATGATGCCCGGCACCAGGGTCTCCAGGTACGTGTGCCAGTCGCCGCCGATCGCGCCGCCGAACAGGAACACGAACAGCGTCAGGAACAGGATCGGCTGGATGGTCACGTCCAGCAGGACCGCGGGCGTTTTCTTGATCTTGCCGATGCTCCGGCCGGCGAGGGTCAGGCCGTGGCGCATCGTTCGGGCCGGTCCGATGTGCCGAACTGCGAGCGTGGTCATGCCAGGCTCCCTTCCGCGATGGGCTGCTCGGTCCCGTTGCCGGTCAGTGACAGGAACACCTCGTCCAGGCTGGGCAGCCGCAGTGCCAGTTCGTCCGCCGTGATGCCGGCGTCGTCCAGCTTGCGCACCAGGGCGGACAGCAGCACCGGGTCGTCCACCCGTGCGGTGAGCAGGCCACCGGATTCGTCCCGGGTCGGCGTCCGGCCGGTCAGGTCGGCGAGGATGG
>DASUJK010000131.1:0-22811 GCA_036279295.1 Pseudonocardiaceae bacterium
CCTCGTTGGCCGACCGGAACACCGTTGGCTTGCCCTCGGCGACGGAGTCGCCGTGCTGCTCCCGCAAGGCCGGCAGTGTGCGGCGCAGTTCGTAGGCCAGTTGAGCGAGATCGGCGTCGATCGAATAGTGGCGGAGCCGGACGTACTGGCAGCTGGACAGAGCCACGATGTCGTCCGGCAGCGCGTCCGCTGCCGGCAGCTCGGCGTCCTCGATGAGTACCGGGATGACCCGAATGTCGAGTTTGAATGCTTCGGCGATTTCCCGATGTACCCAATCGAACGGGCCTGCGCCGTGAAACTCCTGCCATCGCGGTCCGATGACCGCGATCAGGGCCGCGGAGCGCCGCAGACTGTCGAACACCTCATGGACGAAGTCGTCGCCGGCGTGAATGGAGCGAGATGCCAGAAATACGGAGTTCGCACCGAACTGTTGTGCCAGTTCCCGGTGCAGCAGTGTCGCGTAGCCGGGCTGCTCCTGGACTCGGTAGTTCACGAACAAGACCGGCACGTCACCCGCTCCCGTCCGACGGCTGTATGTCCACGATGGACTGCGCCGGGTCGGTGAGCGCCGAGCGCAGATCTCGCATTCTGGCCAGCAGTGGGGCACTCGCAGGCTGCCCGTCCAGCAGTGTGATCACCTCCCGGTCGCGGACAGTGCCCCCGTGACGTCCTGCCTGGCGAGCCGAATGTTGGCCGGATTCCCCAGCGCCGCAGCCAGTCGGCCGACGAAGGCATCGGGCCGATTCTCGCTGGCAGCGCGGTAGGCCGCTACCGCCATGTCGGCGTACTCGGCGGCCTCGTCGAGACGGCCGAGCACCAGCAGCGCTGCGCCCGTGGTGGACAGCAAGGACGCCAACAGCGGTTCGAGCACGGCAGGGTTGTCCCTGGCGAGTGGCGTTCGGAGCGCGACCGCCTCGGGCGCGGCCGCGAGCGCGTTCTCTGCGTCGCCGAGCGCCAGGAAGTCGTCGGACAGGTTGTTCAGCGCCGACGCCAGGTGGGGTTCGAAAACGCCGGGCCGGGCCACGACGGCACGGCGACGGATCTCGGTGGCGGCCTGTTGCCGACGCCGATCTCGGCCAGCGCGATCCGGCCCGGCACGCCGTCCAGGCCGCCCAGCTCGAAGATGGTGCCGGCAGAGAGTTGCTTGCGTTGTGGGTCGCGCAACAGGGCGCGCACCGCGTCGCACTCCGTGTCGAGCGCGGTCAACACCACGACCACGCCGCCAGATTCCTCAGTCACCGAACGTCCCCGCTGTCCACGCCCTCCACCCGGGGACGACCCACTCGGGTCAGTCGTCCGGGACGTCCTCGCCGAACCGGGTCCAGTACACGCCGTGTCCGATGCCGGCCGGCGAGGCGTAGCCACGGTGTTCCGGGCTCGCCACGATCGCGTCCCAGGCGCCCGACTCTGCGTGGTACTCCCGGGCGGCGTCGACGAGTGGGTGGGCGCCGGACCTGACGGTGAGCCAGTAGGTGTGGCCCTGGCTGACCACCCAGTCGCAGAGGTCCTCCATGTCGTCCACGGACCAGCCGACACCGTCCACCACGATGCCGTTCCAGTATTCGGCCAGGTCACTTGCCGCGTCCTCGTAGGTCAGGGCGAACCGGGCGACGGTCTCCCTCGGCTGTGCCTGTAACCATGCCTCCAGGGCGGCCACCCGCGGTCGGGTGCTCTCGATGACGTCCCAGAACCAGTCCGGGACCTCGTCCTCGTCGTCGGTCACCCGGCGACGGTATCGCCGTGGGCTGACTGTTCCGAAGTGAGATCCGTGTTCGCGTGCGGGCGTGTCGACCCACGAGACCTTGTTCGAGCATGCCGGCGGCGAGTAGGCGCTGCACCGGTTCGTGGCGATCCTCTACGGTGACGTGCTCGAAGATCCGCTACTGATTCCGTTGTTCGGCAAGGGAAAGCCCGAACACATCGACCACCTCGCCGCGTTCGACGCCGAGTCGTTCGGCGGGCCCGCCCGGTCCGTGGAGCTGTACCTCGCGGCCGCCGACAAGGCCGCTTGCCGGACGACAAGCCGTTCCCACGCGTCCGCACGCGGGGCCCGCCGCTCATGACAGGGCCGGGCAACTCTCCCGGCCAACAAGGGTGATCAACATGTGTGGGGTGCTTCGCGATGCGGCCGAGCCGGCCCGGGATGCCCGGGCCGGCGTGCAGGAGGGAGGTAGGCCTGGCGTGTCAGGCCTTGACCATCTGCGCCATCATGCCCGCCTCGTAGGAACCGCCCTGCTGGTGCACGATCACGGCCATCCGGTTGGCGGCGTTGACCAGCCCGACCAGGGCGATCAGCGCCGCGGTCTGGTCGTCGTCGTAGTGCTTGCGCACCTGCGCCCACGTGTCGTCGGACACGCCGAGACTGGCGTCGGCCATCCGGGTGCCCTCCTCGGCGAACGCCAGCGCGGCCCGCTCGGCCTCGGTGAACACGGTGGACTCGCGCCACGTGGCGACCAGGTGCAGCCGGACCTGTGTTTCACCCGCTGCCGTGGCCTCCTTGGTGTGCATGTCGGCGCACCAGCCGCAGCCGTTGATCTGGCTGGCGCGCAACGACACCAGCTCCTGCGTGGTGAAAGGCAGTGGCGAATCGTGGATCACCATGCTGGCGTTGGCGAACCGCTTGGCGAACTTGGCGGCGATCTCGTTCTCGAACAGGTTGAACCGCAGCTCCATGACGTTGTCCTCACTCGTGGTGTCGTACTGAACGACCATGAGATGCCGGGCGGCCCCGTCCTGTGACAGATCCGGATGTGTCACAGAACACCGGGGTCCGGCGTCTGGTGGGGGACAGGAGTCGAGTGCGAGGGGGAGCCGGGCATGAGCGAGTCCGCGACCGAGACGTTCGTCGCCCACCGGGACCTGCTGTTCACCGTGGCCTACGAGATGCTCGGCTCCGCTGCCGACGCGGAAGACGTGCTGCAGGAGACCTGGCTGCGATGGGCGGCGGTCGACCTCGACACCGTGACACACCGGCGTGCGTACCTGGTCCGGATCACCACCCGGCAGGCGCTGGCCCGGCTGCGCTCGCTCGGCAGGCGCAAGGAGTCCTACGTCGGGCCATGGCTGCCCGAGCCGCTGCTGACCACACCCGATGTGGCTGAGGACGTCGAACTCGCGGAGAGCGTGTCGATGGCGATGCTGCTGGTGCTGGAGACGCTGATGCCGACCGAGCGGGCGGTGTTCGTGCTGCGCGAGGTCTTCGACCTGGAGTACGACGAGATCGCCGACGCCGTGGACAAGAGCCCGGCCGCGATCCGCCAGATCGCCCACCGGGCCCGGGCGCACGTGGCAGCTCGTCGGCCACGCGGCGCTGTTTCCGCAGCTCACGCCCGCGATGCGCTGGACGCTTTCCAGCGGGCCGCTGAGACCGGCGACCTACAAGGGTTGCTGGACATCCTCGCGCCGGACGTCGTCCTGCTCGGCGACGGCGGCGGTATCAAGCAGGCCGTGCCGCAGCCGATCGTCGGGGCCGACAAGGTCGCCCGGCTGATGGTCGGCGCGCTGGGCAGGTTCGCCGGCGCGATGTCGATGCACCCCGCGCAGGTCAACGGTCACCCGGCGCTCGTACTCAGGTTCGACGGGGAAGTCGACACCGTTGTGGCGATGCGTGTCGAAAACGGCCTCATTACCGGGCTGTACGGCGTGCGCAATCCTGAGAAACTGTCACACATGGAGCGGGAGACGACGCTGCGCCGCTGAGCACAGTCGTTCGGGGGTGTGATGGTTTCCAGGTTCACCGCGGGTGAGGAACGCTGGCGTGCCGGGCTGGGCACGCTCCGACAGGTGGTGCGGCACGAAGTGGTCGCCCGGCAGTTGACCACCCATCTCTCGGATTCGCCCGCGTTGCGGATTCTGGACGTGGGATGCGGCCAGGGCACGCAGGCGCTGCGACTGGCGCAGCGCGGGCACCGTGTCACCGGGTTGGACTCGTCGGAGACCCTGCTTGGCGATTTCGAACGGTCGCTGGCCACGGAACCGGCCGAGGTGCGGGCGCGAGTGCGAACCGTCCAGCGGGACGCGGGCGAACTGGCTGACGTGTTCGAGGCCGGCAGCTTCGACGCGGTGCTCTGTCACGGTGTCCTCATGTACATGGACGACCCGGCGCCATTGCTGGACGATCTGACGAGACTGGTGACACCGCACGGCGTGCTTTCACTGCTGGTGCGCAATGGCGACGGGTTGGCCATGCGGCCGGGGATGTTCGGCGAATGGATGACGGCGCTGGAGTCGTTCGAGGACCTGACGTACTACAACCGGATCGGAGTGTCCGCACGCGCGGACCGGCTCGACGACCTCACCGCGTCCCTTGCCGCCCGGGGGATGAACGTGACTGCCTGGTATGGCGTGCGGGTGTTCACCGACATCGCGGCGACCGACGCCGTGGTGCCCGACGAGGACAATCTCGCGGTGCTGCTGGCGTGCGAGGAACGAGCCGGGAAGACTGATCCATATCGGCGGGTGGCGTCGTTGACCCACGTGATCGCGGAACGCGCGTAGAACTCGCCAGACAGGGCCGACCCCGGATTTGGGTGGGGCCACACCCCCAATTTGCGTTCTGAATGGCGAGCTGACCAGCACGGGTCAGACGGGAGATGGTGAACGACACACCGATGCGACAACGGCGTGTATAGCATCGCGCACGATTCGGCCACGGTGGGGCCGGCACCGCGTGAGGAGTTCGACGTGACAACAGCACGCTATGTGGGATCGGCTGTGCCGTCGAGCCCGACCGGTGGCACCGAACCGGAGGGCGCTGTGACCGTCGACGAGCAGGCGGCATCGGACGGTCAGGTCAGCCGCCGCCAGCTGGTGCGCGGCGCCGCCATCGTGGGCACGGTGGCCGCTGCCGGGATCGGCCTGGCGGCGTGCAGCTCGGCCACCCCGAAGGCAGCCGGACCCGCGACCGGAGCGGCCGTTGGCACCGCGCCCGCCGCCACGTCGGCAGCCGGGACCGGCACCGCCGCGGCGACCACGTCCGCAGCGCCGCCTGCCAGTGGCAGTGGCAGTGGTGGCGGTGCCGAGACGAGCCCCGAGTCGTTCCCCAACTTCGCGCTCGGCAAGGCATCGTCGATCCCGGTCGGCGGTGGCGTCATCTACGCGAAGCACGGCGTCGTCGTCACGCAGCCGACCAAGGGTGTGTTCAAGGTCTTCAGCTCGTCGTGCACGCACCTGGGCTGCACGGTCAACAAGGTCGCGGACGGCCTGATCCTGTGCCCGTGCCACGGCGCCAAGTTCAGCATCGTCGACGGTTCGGTCAAGGGCGGCCCCGCGCCGCGACCGCTGACGGTCCAGGAATTCTCGATCGAGAACGGTGTTGTGGCGCTGGACTAGGCCCAAGCCGCACACCGGTGGCCAGGATCGCGTCCGCGGTCCCGGCCACGTCAAGGCCGGTGCTGTCCACGCGTACCCCGACTCCCGCGCGGTCCAGCACTTCCTGCTGGGCCACTGAGCTGTCCACCACCTGCGACAATTCCCCGGCCGACCGCCCGAACAGCTGGTCGCCGGGCTGTGCCCAGCTCATGTGCTGACCGCGCGGCATGATCCGTGCGGTCAGGTCCGGTTTGTCGGCGTGCAGTCGGCACACCGTCAGGGTCGCGGCCGGCAGCGCGGACCGGTAGTGCTCGACCGCGTCGGCGTCGATCTCACCGGCGACGACCAACCCGGCCGCGCCCCGATCCCGGTAGCTCCGCCACACTGCGGCCACGTTCGCCGCCCGCACCCGATGGCCCACTTCGGTTGGCCGGCCGCGGAACCCGACCTGCCGCAGGTCCAGGTAGCCCATCGTGCGGCCGGTTGCCATGTCGCACGCGGTTACCGAGAAGCCGCAGGTCATGGCACTTTGTCATGTTTTGTCCAGCCGGGCGGCTGGCTCTGCCCTTCGGACGTCTACCGGCGTCCGCTGCGCATGGTCATGTGGCGGAGGCCTGTCGTCCCGCGTCGAAGCAGCGCAGGGCGGCACCGGTCGCGGCGGCGACCGTGACCTCGAAGATCTCGTCCTCGGTGCGGCCGGCCGCACCGAGCTTGGCGACATCGGCATCGGTGATCCGGTAGGAGGCGTCCCGGACGAGAGCCGTGAACGAGAGCCATGGTTCGGCGAGCCCGTCGCCACTCGCGGCGGCCCGGCGCAACTCGGGAGTGGTGACGGCCGGAGCATCGAACACTGCGTACCGCAGGTTCTGCACCGGGTCGCCGTGGTCGGTCGTGTCACCGCCGGCGAGCAGGAAGCCGGGGAACCGGTAGCCGAAGCGGTGCAGCGCGCGGGTGCCGCTGTGCACCTGGTCACCACGCAGGACGAACCCGAACGCATTCGCGAGCCGGTTGACGACGTTCCACACGAGATCGACGTGCAGTGCCTCCCGCAGCGCCGATGTGGGCAGTCCGTCGAGACCGCTCGTATCGACCTCGTCCGGGGAGCGGGTGGTGTCCAGGAATGCGCGGACGGCACGCAGTTCGGGTCGGGCGGAGTCGGGATCGGTGGGGTCGATCTCGCCGTGCCCGGCAAGGCGGGTCATCTCGGTGTGTGACTCGACGCAGAACGGGCACTGGTGCGACTGGGCGGTGCGCAGCGCGATGTACTCGCGTTCGGCCGGTGTCCAGTAGGACTGGCCACGCATCGCGTCGGCCGTGATGACCAGCAGCGGGCGAGCGAAGAAATCCGGCCGGTACAACAGGGTTCGCACGATGTCGGGTGCGTCGCGGCCGGTGAGCGCGAGGAACATCCGAGCCCGAGCGCGGTGTCCGTGGTCCAATATGGACAGTCTCACAGCATCTCCACATCCGGCGCGACGACCATCTCGACTCTGCTCCTGGCGAACAGGATCGCATGCGGCAGGTGGAACCGCGAGGATGAGCCCGTGGACGAATGGGAGCAGTTGTCCTACGTCCTGGACGGCGTGATGTCCGTCGAGGTCGACGGGCAGCGGCACGCGTGACCCGCAGTTCGTGCAGTACGTGGACCAGGTGTGGAACCTGATCGAGGAGGAGGGCCGGCTGGCTGCCCAGCGCGACCACGGGGTCGTGCGGGATTCCGGCTGACCGGCCCGGCGTCAGCGGTGCAGCAGCATCCGGATCCGCAGTTCGGCCAGGTGCCGCATGTGCTCGCCGGCCAGCCGCTCGGCTTCCTCGGCGTCGCCGTTGCTGATCGCATCGGCGAGTGCGACGTGTTCGGCGATGGATTCCTCGACGCGGCCGGGCAGGCCGAGTGTCGGGTCGGGGAACCGCCGGGCCGCGTTCTGCACCTGGGTCAGCGCGCGGTTGAGGTAGCGGTTGGCCGCCGCTTCCAGCACCACGGCGTGGAAGTCGAAGTTGAGCTTGGACAGTTCCTGGTGCCGGCCGGCCCGGCCGACCTCCTTCATCTTCGGGATGAGGGTGGTGAAGGCCTCCAGACACTGCCGGGCGCCCCGGCGGGCGGCCAGCTTGGCGGCCAGCATCTCCAACGTCTCGCGCATCACGTAGAGTTCGATGACGTCTTCGCTGGTCATCGGGGCGACGACAGCACCCTGGTTGGCATTGATGGTGACCAGGCCGTCGGCGGCGAGAATACGGAAGGCATCCCGCACCGGGGTCCTGCTGACCTTCATCTCGCGGGCGACCTCGGCCTCGCGCAGCCAGGTGCCGGGCGCCAGGTTGCCGTCCAGGATGGCTTCCCGCAGCGCGGACGCGACAGCCTCGGGCATGCTGCCGCGCGAGGGTGCCGGGCCCTTGACGGGCAGGCTGAACCGGGCCGGAGTGGGCGCATTGTTGGGCGCGGTGTCCTGGACGGAGTCGGGAGAGCTCATCGCACCTCGTCCTCGGTTGGTGAACTGAATCGAACTGTGATCGTGTAATCGTATACAGGCGGGACACCGGGCGGCACCCGAAACCCCGAAGCGCGGCTGTCCTTCCCCGCGATCCGGTTCGGATGTGGGGAAAAGCGGACTCTTTTGCCGCTGGGCAAGGCGCCTTGAGGATTGTATGCTAGTCGCATACAATCCTCAACGAGCGCGTTCGCACTGCAGGAGAGGAACGACCTGGATGAAGGTGTAGGAGGCCCTGGCCCGAGCGTTCGTTGCCGAGGGGACGACCGGGGTGTTCGGGACGATGGGCGACGCGAACATGTACTGGATGAACGAGCTGGACAAGCTCGGCGTCCGGGATCGCGGTGGACGAGAACCTGCACATGGTCTTCTACCGCTCGCTGGTGGCCGCGTGCCTGGAGATCGATCCGGCGGCGACGGTGCGCGCCATCCACGCCGAGATCCGCGCCTCCGCCATGCAGGGCACCGTGATCGCCGACTTCGGCCGCAAGGCACGGATCATCGCCACGTCCGGCATCTACAACCTGCGTATCCACCTGGGCGACGTGCTGTGGCCGCTGCTGCGGCACTGGGTGCTGTTCGACCTGACCGGCCTGGACGGGGCCGCGGCTGCCGACCGGGACCAGTTCGGTGTCGAGCTGTCCCAGGAGGACATCAAGGACCTGCCCACCGCGCAGGACGTGATCAACCGCTTCCGCGATTCGGTCGTCTCCGGCCACTGATCGGACGGGTCGCGCGTCACGTTTGGCAGTTGGTTCGCCGGGTAGTACATAGGGTATGGCTGGCGAGCGGAATTCGGGACGGGTAGTGGTGGTGACCGGTGCCAGCGGTGGCATCGGGCGCGCGACCGCTGAGGCGTTCGGCCGGCAGGGTGCCGCCGTGGCGCTGCTGGCGCGCGGCAAGACGGGCCTGGAGGCGGCCGCGGACGCCGTGCGGGCGGGCGGTGGCACCGCGTTGGTGCTGCCCACCGACGTCGCGGACAGCGACGCGGTGCAGGCGGCCGCCGAGCAGGTCGAACGCGAACTGGGACCGATCGACGTCTGGGTGAACGTCGCGTTCACCTCGGTGTTCGCGCCGTTCGACCAGATCCGTCCCGACGAGTACCGCCGCGTCACGGAGGTCAGCTACCTCGGTTACGTCTACGGCACCATGGCCGCGCTGGCCAGGATGAAGCCACGTGACCGGGGCACGATCGTGCAGGTCGGCTCCGCGCTGGCCTATCGAGGCATTCCGTTGCAGAGCGCGTACTGCGGAGCGAAGCACGCCATCCAGGGGTTTCACGAGGCCCTGCGGTGTGAGCTGCTGCACGAGGGCAGCGGTGTGCACGTGACGATGGTGCAGATGCCGGCGGTGAACACCCCGCAGTTCTCCTGGGTGCTGTCCCGCCTGCCGCGCCGCGCGCAGCCGGTGCCGCCGATCTACCAGCCGGAGGTCGCCGCCCGCGCGGTGTGCCACGCGGCGGACCATCCACAGCGGCGCGAGTACTGGGTGGGCGCCAGCACGATGGGCACGCTGGCCGCGAACGCGATCGCACCCGGGTTGCTGGACCGGTACCTGGCCAGGACGGGCTTCAAGTCCCAGCAGACCGACCAGCGGCGCGATCCGGAGCAGCCCGCGAACCTGTGGCAGCCGGCCGACGGCCGCGACGGCGAGGACTTCGGCGCGCACGGCGAGTTCGACGACAGATCCAGACCGCGCAGTGCCCAGCTGTGGGCCAGCCGGCACCACGGGCTGCTGGCCGCGGCCGGTGGCGTGCTGACCGCGGCCGGCGTGGCGCTGTGGGGGCGTGCCCGATGAGCCTGCCTCGACTCCTGCGCCGCGACACAGCTCGGGCGCTCCGCGACATCCGTACCGGACGGATGGAACGCAGCCTGTCCGCACTCACCGCGGCCGGTGCGCTGGTGACCGCGGCGGAGATCTACTTCGAACACGACCGGGCCAGTTTCGGCAACCGGCTGATGTGGCTGCCGGTCGCGTTGGGACCGATCGGTGCGGCTGCCGGCGTGGCCGGTTTCTTCAGCGAACGCATGGCCCGCACGGCACTTCCGGTGGCGTCGGCCGCGATCGTGGCCAACGGCCTACAGGGCACGTATCTGCACGCGCGGGGCATCGGCCAGAAGCCGGGCGGCTGGCGCAACGCCCGCTACAACCTGGAGATGGGGCCACCGCTGCTGGCGCCGCTGCTGGTCACGATGGTCGGCGGGATGGGACTGCTGGCGTCGCTGCTGCGGCGGGAACGGTGATGCCCGGTGGCGTGACACCCGGTGACGGCGTGACGCCCGGTGGCCGGCAACCGCGCTTCCCCGGTTTCGACGTGCTCGCCCAGGTTTCGCACTGGGATCCGGTGACAGCTGGTGTGGTGCTGTCCCGGTTGGGGCCGAGGGAGCCGATCCAGTTCTTCTCGCCGGATGAGGAGGCGATCGCCCGCCCGCTGCTGGACCTGCTGCTCGATCAGCACGACGAGCCGAAGGTGCCGGTGCTGGAGATGATCGACGCGCGCCTGACCGAAGGCAGCACGGACGGCTGGCGGTACGCCGACCTGCCCGAGGACGGCCAGGCATGGCACGACACGCTGATGGCGCTGGACGCAGACGCCCAGCACGCGCACGGCACCGGGTTCGCCCACTGCACCGATGAACAGCGCGTCCCGCTGATCCAGGCCGTGCAGGATCTGGGTGCCCGATCGTGGCACGGCATGCCGGCCGGTCGGGTGTGGAGCCTGTGGACCCGGTACGCGTGCACGGCGTTCTACTCCCATCCGTGGGCCTGGAACGAGATTGGCTTCGGCGGCCCGGCTTATCCGCGCGGTTACAAGAACGCGGGCATCGGACGGCGGGAACCATGGGAGGTGGCCGACCGCGAGGACCTCGACCCGGTTCGGGGGACATCGTGAAGTGGCCGTTCCGGGACGGTTCGGCCGATGCGGTGCGGGCTCGCAACGCGTCCGCGTGGCTGCTGCCCACCGGTGACGTCCGCACGAACCACGGGTTGCGCGCCGACATGCGCAGGTTCGCCGACTCCGACGAGGTCGACGCCGTCATCGTCGGTGCCGGCGCGGGCGGTGCGACGATGCTCCAGCGGCTCGCCCATGCCGGGTGGCGCGTCGTCGCGCTGGACGCCGGTCCGTTCTGGGATCCCGACCGGGACTGGGTGTCCGACGAGGCAGGCTCCCACGGCCTGTACTGGACCGAGCCGAGGGTGATCGCCGGGGCCGACCCCGTTCCGTTGGGGTCCAACAACTCCGGGCGTGGCGTCGGCGGCTCGATGGTGCACTACGCCGGTTACACACCCCGGTTCCATCCCAGCGACTTCGCCACCCACAGCCGGGACGGGGTGGGCGCGGACTGGCCGATCAGCTACACCGATCTCGAACCGTTCTACCGGACCATCGAAGGCGAACTGCCGGTGGCCGGTGAGGACTGGCCGTGGGGCGATCCGCACACCTACCCGCAGTCACCGCATCCGGTGGGCGGCAACGGCGAGGTGTTCCAACGCGGTGCCGAGAAGCTCGGTATCACCACGAAGGTCGGACCGGTCGCCATCACCAACGGTCGTTTCGGCCACCGGCCACACTGCATCTACCGGGGTTTCTGCCTACAGGGCTGCAAGGTCAACGCGAAAGCGTCCCCGTTGATCACGCACGTGCCCGACGCGCTGGCGCACGGTGCCGAGGTCCGGGCGGACTGCATGGTCACCCGCGTGGAGATCGACGAGCACACCGGCCACGCCACCGGAGTGCGGTACATGCGTGGCGGGGTGGAGCACTTCCAGCGGGCAGCGAACGTCGTGATCGCCGGGTATTCGATCGAGACCCCACGGCTGCTGCTGAACTCCGCGTGCGACCGGTTTCCCGACGGGCTGTGCAACGACTTCGACCAGGTCGGCCGCTATCTCATGGTGCAGGGCGCACCGCAGACGGCGGGCCGGTTCGACGACGAGGTCCGGATGTACAAGGCGCCGCCGCCGGAGGTGTCCAGCGAGGACTTCTACGAGACCGACCCGGCCAAGCCCTACCGGCGTGGGTTCGCCCTGCAGACGGTGTCGCCGATGCCGATCACCTGGGCCGAACACGTCGCCGGCCAGGGGCACTGGGGCGGCGCGCTGCGCGAGTACATGCGGGACTACGTGCACTGGTCGTGCCTTGGCGCGCTGTGCGAGTTCCTGCCGCAGGCGGACAACCGCGTGACACTGGACGAGGAGACCGACCGGCACGGCCTGCCCGTCGCGCGGTTCGCCTACAGCCAGTGCGACAACGACCGACAGCTCGCGCGGGCGGCGCGGCAGGTGATGGAGGACATCCTGCGGGCCGCAGGCGCCGACGAGGTCATCACGTTCCAGCGGTACGCCCACCTGGTCGGCGGCGCCCGGATGGCGGCCCGGCCCGAGGACGGCGTCGTCGACGGTGACTGCCGCACGTTCGCCGTGCCGAACCTGCTGATCACCGATGGCAGTGTGCTGCCGACCCAGGGCAGCGCGAACCCGGCCCTGACGATCATGGCCGTCGCCGCGCGCGCCGCCGATCAACTGACCCGATCCTGACCATCTGCTGAGGAGGCCCGATGTCCGAGAATGTCGCCGACCACTTGCTCGCCCGCCTGCGTGAGTGGGGTGTGGACACCGTCTTCGGCTATGCCGGGGACGGGATCAACGGCCTGCTCGCCGCGTGGGGCCGCGCTGACAACCAGCCGAAGTTCGTCCAGGTCCGCCACGAGGAGATGGCCGCGTTCGAGGCCGTCGGCTACGCGAAGTTCAGCGGCAGGTTCGGCGTGTGCGTGGCAACGTCCGGGCCGGGCGCCATCCACCTGCTCAACGGCCTGTACGACGCGAAACTCGACCACGTGCCGGTCGTCGCCATCGTCGGGCAGACCAACCGGTCGGCAATGGGTGGTTCCTACCAGCAGGAGGTCGACCTGCTGAGCCTGTTCAAGGACGTGGCCAGCGAGTACGTCGAGATGGTCACCGTGCCCGAACAGCTGCCCAATGTGCTGGACCGGGCCATCCGCACGGCGCTGAGCCAGCATGCGCCGACCGCGATCATCATCCCGGCCGACGTGCAGGAACTGCCGTACTCGGCACCGGGCCACGCCTTCAAGATGGTGCCGTCCTCGCTCGGCATGGAGAGCCAGACCGGGACCCCGGACGACGCCGCGATCGCCCGCGCGGCCGATGTCCTCAATGTGGGGGAGAAGGTCGCGATCCTGGTCGGCCAGGGTGCCCGCGACGCACGGCAGGAGGTCCTGGCGGTCGCCGACATCCTGGGTGCCGGCGTGGCAAAGGCGTTGTTGGGCAAGGATGTCCTGCCCGACGACCTGCCGTTCGTGACCGGGTCCATCGGGCTGCTCGGCACCAGGGCGAGCTACGAGATGATGCGGGACTGCGACACGCTGCTCACCGTCGGATCCAGCTTCCCGTACACGCAGTTCATGCCCGAGTTCGATCAGGCCCGCGCGGTGCAGATCGAGCGGGACGGCCGGTTCATCGGCATGCGCTACCCGTACGAGGTCAACCTCGTCGGTGACGCGGGCGCCACCCTGCGCGCGCTGCTGCCGCACCTGCGGCGCCAGGAGAACCGGTCCTGGCGCGAGACGGTGGAGAAGAACGTCGACTCCTGGTGGACCGACATGGCGGCCGAGGCCATGGTCGAGGCCGACCCGGTCAACCCGATGCGGTTGTTCTGGGAACTGTCCGCCCGGCTGCCCGACGACGTGATCGTGACCGCCGATTCCGGGTCGTCAGCCAACTGGTATGCCCGGCACCTGCGCTTCCACGGCAACATGCGGGGTTCGCTGTCCGGCAACCTGGCCACCATGGGACCGGGTGTGCCCTACGCGATCGGTGCGAAGTTCGCCCACTCCGACCGACCGGCCATCGCGTTCGCCGGTGATGGCGCCATGCAGATGAACGGCTTGAACGAGCTGATCACCATCAAGCGGTACTGGCACGAGTGGGCCGACCCACGCCTGATCGTCGCCGTGCTGCACAACAACGACCTCAACCAGGTCACCTGGGAGATGCGCGCGATGAGCGGCGCGCCGAAGTTCGAGGAGTCCCAGCATCTGCCCGACGTGGACTATGCGGCGTTCGCGGCGAACCTCGGGCTGGCCTCCGAGACCATCACCGATCCCGAGCAGCTCGCACCGGCGTGGGACCGGGCGCTGGCCGCCGATCGGCCGACCGTGCTGGACGTGCACACCGATCCGAACGTGCCGCCGATCCCGCCGCACGCCACGTTCGACCAGATGAAGGATGCCGCCCTCGCGCTGCTGAAGGGCGACGCGGACAGGTGGGAGGTGCTCAAGGAGGGCATCCGGACCAAGGCACAGGAACTGTTGCCGCACAAGGGCGACTGACATGGGCGAGCAACTGACCGTCGTCGAGTCGGTGGCAGCCGGCGCCTACACGGTGCCGACCGACGAACCGGAGGCCGACGGGACCGCCGAATGGTCGGCCACGACCATCGTGGTGGTGCGGGTGCGTGCGGCAGGTGAGGTGGGCACCGGCTGGACCTACGGTCCGGCCGGATGCGCCGCATTGGTGCGTGACCTGCTCGCCGATGCCGTCGTCGGACGTGACGCACTGGCGGTGCCCGGCTCGTGGGCGGCGATGGTGCGGGTCGCGCGCAACGCCACCCGGGCCGGCGCGGTCGGTTACGCGATCTCGGCCGTCGATGTCGCGTTGTGGGACCTCAAGGCACGTCTGCTCGGGGTATCGCTGCCGGGCCTGTTCGGCGCGGTGCACGACGTGGTTCCGGTGTACGGCAGCGGCGGCTTCACGACGTACACCGACGAGCGGATGACAGCCCAACTGACCGGCTGGGTGCTGGACGAGCAGATCCCGAGGGTGAAGATCAAGATCGGCGAGTCGTGGGGCGCCGACGAATCCCGTGACCTGGCCAGGGTGGCTCGCGCTCGGGCGGTCGTCGGGCCGGGTGTCGAGCTGTTCGTGGACGCCAACGGCGGCTACCAGCGCAAGCAGGCGGTCCGCATGGCACGGGCGATGGCGGAGTTCGACGTGCGGTGGTTCGAGGAGCCGGTCAGCTCCGACGACCTGGACGGCCTGCGCGAGGTCCGCGACCTGGTCGACGCGGATGTCACGGCGGGGGAGTACGGCACCGACATCACCTACTTCCGCAGGATGTGCGCGCACCGGGCCGTGGACTGCCTGCAGATCGACGCGACCCGCTGCGGCGGCTACACCGAGTGGCTGCGCTCGGCCGCTGTCGCCGCGAGCTTCGGGCTGGAGGTGTCCGGCCACTGCGCACCGAACCTGCACGCCCCCGTGGCCGCGGCGACGCCGAACGTGCGGCACCTGGAATGGTTCCACGACCACGTCCGGATCGAGGCGATGCTGTTCGACGGCAGCCTGGACCCGACCGGCGGGCAGGTCACGCCGTGGCGGGACCGGCACGGCCATGGTCTGGTGTTGGCCGAGGACGCCGCGGCAGGCTACCTGGTCCCGTCGTGACCGGGTGGCAGGACTTCCCGCCGCACGTGCTGCGCGAGTACGCGCTGCTGGCCGACGGTGAGCGCGGCGCCCTGTGTGGTCCTCGGGGTGACATCAGCTGGCTGTGCGCGCCCGGCTGGGCCGACGACGCCGTACTGTCCACTTTGGTTGGTGGAGCCGGGGTGTATTCGGTCAGCCCGGCCGGTGCTTCGGTCTGGGGTGGCTACTACGAGCCGGGCTCGCTGATCTGGCGCAACCGGTGGGTCACCACGGACACCGTCGTGGAATGCCGGGAAGCACTGGCGTTTCCGGGTGACCCGCACCGGGTCGTCGTGCTGCGCCGGATCGAGGCGATCGACCGGCAGGTCCGGCTCCGGGTCCAGCTCGACCTGCGGGACGGTTACGGTCGCCGGTCGATGCGCCAACTGCGGCGCGGCGACGACGGCCGATGGCTGGCTCGGACCGGTCGGCTGCGGATGCGTTGGTCGGGTGCTGCCGACGCCGTGGTCGACGACGAGGGGCGGTTGCTGCTGGACGTGACGTTGCGCGGTGGCCAGCACCATGACCTGGTGCTGGAGATCAGCGACGAGCGGCTGCCGGCGCCGGTCGAACCGGCCGATGCGTGGAGTGTCACCGAACGCACCTGGCACAGCGTGGTGCCGCAGTTCCAGGACAGTGCGGCACCGCGTGATGCCCGGCATTCGTACGCGGTGCTGCGTGGGCTGACCACCCGGGGCGGCGGCATGGTGGCCGCGGCCACCCTCGGCCTGCCGGAGCGGGTCGAGGCGGGCCGCAACTTCGACTACCGCTACGTGTGGTTGCGCGACCAGTGCTACGCCGGCTTGGCGGTGTCGGTCACCGAACCCCACCCGCTGCTGGCCGACGCCGTCGCGTTCACCACGGCACGGGTCCTCGAACACCGCGGCGACCTCGCGCCCGCCTACCGCACGGACGGCACCCCGTTGCCCGGCGAGTCGACACTGCGACTGCCGGGTTATCCCGGTGGGTTCGACGTCGTCGGCAACTGGGTGGTCGGGCAGTTCCAGCTCGACGCGCTGGGCGAGATCCTGCAACTGCTGGCCGCGGCCGCACGGTGGGACCAGTTCGACGGTGACGCGTCGCATGCCGCGCAGGTCGTCGTCGACATCATCGAAACCCGCTGGGAGAAACCGGAGGCAGGGATCTGGGAGCTGCATGACACCTGGTGGACACACTCCCGGTTGGCGTGCGTCGCCGGCCTGCGGTCGATCGCCAGGTATCTGGACGCCGGCCCGGCAGGCCGGGCATCGGGTCTCGCCGACGCGATCCTGGCCGAGACGTCCCGGCGCTGTCTCGGCCACGATGGTGCGTGGCGCCGCGCCGCCGACGTGCCGGGTGCCGACGCCGCACTGTTGCTGCCCCCGGTACGCGGCGCGCTGTCGGCCGCCGATCCCCGCACCGTCGCCACGCTGGACGCCGTCACACGAGACCTGACCGAGGACGGTTACGTCTACCGGTTCCAACATGACGACCGGCCACTCGGCGACGCGGAGGGCGCGTTCCTGCTGTGCGGCTTCATCGTGGCGCTGGCGAACTGGCAGCAGGGGCGGTCGACCGACGCGTTCCGCTGGTTCGAGCGCAACCGCGCGGCGTGTGGTCCGCCCGGGTTGCTCGCCGAGGAGTACGACGTCCGCCAGCGCCAGTTGCGTGGCAATCTGCCGCAGGCTTTCGTGCACGCGCTGTTGTTGGACACGGCGCAGCGGTTGACCACCGATCCGGGCTAGCTCCGGCCGAACGGTAGCTCGTCCAGTGCGTCGCGAACATCCGGCAGCGACTCGAACACCGCGACAGCGCCTGCCTCCCGCAACTCGGGGGCGGCGAAGCCTCCGGTGAGCACGGCGACACACGGTATGCCGGCTCGGCCGGCCGCACGACAGTCCCATGTGGAGTCACCGACCAGCACAGCGTCTCCGCTGTCGATCTTCGCCGTGGCCACGGCCACCAGATCCGGTGCCGGCTTGCTGTGTTCGGCGTCCGCCGACGTTGTCCACTCGTCGATGATGTCCCTGGCGGCCAACAGGTCGAGGTACTTCTCGATGTGCGCACGGTCACCAGAACTCGCCAGTGCGACAGCCATGCCGGCGGACCTGCTGGCGGCGAGCAGTTCGTGGGCGCCGTCGAACGGCACCACCTCGTCGATCATCTGCTCGTACTCATCCTTCCACCGACCGCGCAGCGCGTCACCGTGCTCGCTCTCCACCGCCTTGCCGGCGACGTGTTCGACCAGCCGGTCACCTCCCATGCCGATCGCCCGGTGCACGTGCCAGATCGGCACCGTCACGTCGTGGTGGCGGAACGCCCGGAACCAGGCCAGCGCGTGCTGGTAGTTGGTGTCCATCAGGGTGCCGTCGACATCGAAGACAACGGTGCGACGGTTGCCGTCAGTCATGGATCCGCCCTCTTTCACAGGAATAGGTCGGCGCCGGGCTGGGCAGTCCTACTACATGGCCAGTCAATCAGATCCAGAGCCCAACGACCTGGCGCGTGGCATGACGACCAAGAGCCCGCCGCCGGACAGCAGCCTGGTCCCGCGCGACCCGGATGTCGCGGCCCTGCGGGAGGTGCGCGTCGCGTTGGTCGTCCAAGCGGTGCTGCTGGCGGTCCTCGGCGGCTGGGGGTTGGCCGCGGCGCTCGCCGAACCGGCCACCGCCCCGTCGGGCGTCCCGGTGCTGGTGTTCCACTTCACCTGGCAGCACGCGCTGGTGCTGCTCGGCACGGTGGTGCTCTCGTTGGTGGCGACCATCGGGCACCGCTGGGTGCTGCGGTGCATGGCGTTGCAGGCGGTGGGCTACGGCGTGCTGTTCGTCGTCGGAGCCGGTGCGCACAACTGGTTCGCCGACCCCGCCGACGACGTCCTGCACGCGGTGCTCGCGCTGCTGGGCCTCTCGTTGTTGATGTGGGCGGCCGCATCGGCGCTGACCGAGTACCGGTGGCGGCGAAAGGCCGGATGAGCGGTGCCGGACCGGGGCGGCATGTCATTTGCCCAGGGCCTGCTGGAGCTGTTTCTTGTTCATCGTCGAGCGGCCCTTGATGTTCCGTTGTCGCGCTTCGTTGTACAGCTGCTCCTTGGTGGGGCCGCCAGGTCCCTTACCGGAACGCAGGCCACCGCGCCGCTGTGGTGACATGTCGTGGGTGGACGACCTGCTCGCGGTGCGGGATTCACCCGACTGGGCACGGTTCTTGTTCACCGTCCGCGCTGCGATCTCCTCGGCCCGGTCCTCACCGGTGCCGCGTTCCCGCTGCTCGGACTTGATGTGCTGGTACTGCCGTTCCCGCTTGTCACTCCACGCCCGTTGTGGCATCGTGCGCTACCTCCTCGTCCTGGTCATGCCAGTTGCGCCTGCCACATCCAGTGGGCTTCCTCCAGATCACGGGCGATCGCGATCAGCAGGTCCTGGGTGACCAGATCCGTCTTCTCGGTCTCCTCGATGCGTGGGCGCAGCCGCTTGATGGCGGCGGCCAGCGTCGTCACGATGTGTCCGATCGTGGCGTTGTCGGCCTGCCAGCCGGTCGGGTAGTCGGGCAGTCCGGAACCCTTCGCGACCGTGGCCGCCGTGCCGGTCGGCGCCACGCCGATCGCGCTGGACCGCTCCGCGACGTCGTCCACGTACTGGCGTGCGGTGGCGACCAGCTCGTCCAGTTGCAGGTGGACACTGCGGAAGTTGGTGCCCACCACGTTCCAGTGGGCCTGCTTCGCGATCAGGGACAGGTCGACCAGGTCGGCGAGCGTGTCCTGCAGGACAGCGCCGGTGGCGTCGCGGGCACCGGTGTCCAGCGGGCTCTTGATCGGCTGCTTGTTCATCAGGTTCCCTCCATTTCGATTGTCCTCCCTGGTGACTACCCAGCGCCCGTGGTCGCTAACCCAGGACCACCAGCCCGGCCAGTACCGCGGCGCCGAACACCAGCCACGCCGCGTAGTCGCCGACGTGCCCTGAATGAACTCGGTGCAGGCCGGTCAGCACAGGGCGTAGTCGACCGATCGGCCGGCGCACCAGCTCCGGCAGCTGCCGGGAGTACAGGCCGATGACCGCGACGAGGACCGCGAGCAGCGCCGCGAGGACACCGGACACGATGGCGGACGTGGTCCAGTGCGTGTCCGGGACCGAGATCGGCAACTGTCCCGATCCGTGCAACGCCGCGTCCACATACGAGCGTTGGTCGACGAACATCGCCGCGGCCGGACCCGCTGCGGTGGCGATGCCCGGCACCAGGCCGACCGCGAGCCCGGCCACCAGCAGCAGTGTGACCGCGAGACTCATGCTGACCGGCGTCCGAGTGCTCGGCGGTGTGGCGTCGGGTTCCTCGTCCTGCCCGGTCACCACGTCCGCCGTCGCCTCATCGGGAGGCCGCGGCCCGACGCCGAAATACACCCGCAGCGCGACCCGCAGCGCGGCGCCACCGGTCACCGCCGACACGGCGAGCGTGAGCACGGTCAGGGCAACGGAGTGCCCGGCTTCATCCACAAGGGACTTTCCCAACGCGGTGCCGAACGGTGGTAGCCCGGCCAACCCCAGTGCGGCCAGCACGAAGGCGGCGCCTGCCACCTGATGGTCCCGGCCACGGCCGAACAGGCTCAACTCGTCGACACTGCGGTACCGGCTCAACAGCATGCCGGTCAACAGGAACAGCGCGCCCTTCACCGCGGCGTGCCCCACCAGGTAGACGGCGGTGCCCGCGACGCCGAGCGAGGTGAGGGCGGCCAGCCCGATCAGGAACAGGCCGATGTGCGCGATGGTGGAGTACGCCAGCAGCCGTTTGACGTGCCGCTGGGTCAGGCACATGAACGCACCGAGGACCGCGGTGGCCACGCCAAGCACCAGGAACATCCGGTGCACGGACCCGTCGGGCAGCACACCGTGGAACACCACCCAGTACACCCTGGCCAGCCCGTAGACACCCAGCGGCGCCATCGCGCCGGAGAACAGCACACACACCGGCGCTGGTGCGACCGCGTGCGCGTCGGCGAGCCAGAAGTGGAACGGCACTGCCGCCGCCTTCACCAGCCAACCGGTGCTGATCAGCACGAAGGCGGCGAGCACGAGCGGATCACTGCCGTGCCCGGCCAGCGCGACCGCCAACTGGGGCAGACCCAGTTGGCCGGTCCTGGCGTACAGCATCGCGATGCCGATCAGGCACAGGTAGGCGCCCAACGAGTTGATCACACCGAACGTCAGACCGCCCTGCACCGACTCGGCGTCCTCGATCTTGAACGCGGCCAGCGCGTAGGCCGACGCGCCCATCAGTTCGAAGAACACGAACAGGTCGAACAGGTCGCCGGTCAGCGCGAAGCCGGTCATGCCGGCCACGAACAGCAGCACCAGCGCGTGGTAGTGCGCGTGCACGCTGTCGAAGTAGCGCCAGCCGAACAGCAGCGCACACGCGGCCAATCCGAAGATCAACACGACGAGGCTCGCGTTGGTCCGGTCGGCCACCAGCACGATGCCCACGGTCAGCTTCGGTTTCGGCTGCCAGCCGCCCGCCCACGTCACCACCCTGCCGTGCGGCGTGGCGCCGACCAGCAGGACTGCGAGCACGAAGCTGAGCAGCGCGCACCCGGTGGCGACCGTGTCCACCGCCCAACCCGGCAGCCGCCTGCCGAGCGCGAGCAGCACACACGCCCCGGTGACGGGCGTGGCGAGCAGGACCACCGGCAGGTCGGCGGCTGGCAACACCGCCATGTCAGCCGCGCAGGGCGTGCAACTCGTCCGGCACGATCGTGCCGTGGCGTTTCGCTACCTGGATCACCATTGCCAGCAGCAGCGCGGTCACCGTCGCCGACACGACGATGTCGGTCAGCGTCATCGCCTGGACCACCGGGTCGACCACCGGCGTCCGAGGTGGCGTGCCGGAGCCGAAGATCGGTGCCACGGCGCCGCTCTGGTAGCCGACGGTCAACAGCACCACGTAGGTGCCCGACTGGGCCACCGAGACACACACCACCGTGTGGATGAGGTTGTGGCTGCGCACCACACCGAAGATCCCGACCAGCACCAGCCAGATGCCGACACCGTACGCGAACAGACTCATCGGTCCTCCCGCTTCGCGACGGCCAGGTCCTGTTCCAGGAACCCGGCCAGCAGCACCACGACCCCGGATGCCACTTCGATGCCGACGGCGATGCTGAACAGGGGCACGGTGCCCGCCGAGACGAGCTGGCCGAACCGGCCCAACGGCACGATGTTGGCCAGGAAACCGGCGCCGATCGCCAGTCCCGTGATGCCGAGCGCCACCACGGCACCCATGCCGACCGCCTCGCCGTACTCGTACCAGCGCAGCGGCCGCAGCCTGCGCAGCGCCGGGTAGCTGCCCGTGACGTACAGCAGGTGCAGCCCGGTGGCCAGGACGACACCGCCCTGGAACCCACCACCCGGCGTGAGATGCCCGTGCACCACGACGTCGACACCCAGCACCAGGCTGATCGGCAGCAGCACGTAACCGGCCAGCCGACTCGCTTGCAACACCTGCCCGGCTCCGGGTGGGGTCCGGCGCCGTTCGTCCTTGCCGGGCCGCAGCAGGGCCGTCGCACCGATCACCGACGCGAGCAGGATCGCCTCCTCGCCGAACGTGTCCAGGCCGCGCTGGTCGAAGTTGATCGAGGTCACCACATTGGGTGTCCGCCGGGCGAGCGCGGCAGCGACGGCGGCGTCCCGGTAGAGGTGCACGGTGGCGCCGAACTGCGGCATCCGCACCAGGGCGAACGCCAGCAGCACCAGGAGGCCGGCGGCCCCCAGCCCGAACACCACCAACCGGGCGGTGCGGTTCACCGGCGCCGGTCCTTGACCGTGCGTACGGTGCGGACAGCCAGCAACACCATCAGTGGCACCACGGCACTGCCCACGGCGACCTGCGACAACGCGACATCCGGCGCGGCCAGTACCAGGAACAGGATGCTGAGCAGGACCCCGTACACCGACAGCGTGACGGCCTGCCGCCGAGGCTGCGTCGTGCACGTGACGACCGTGCCGCCGATCGCGACCAGGCCCAGCATGATCAGCACGAGGACGGTCATTCCGGAGTCTCCACGGTGATCACGCCGTCCTGCTGCGCGTTGAGGCGGGCAATGGCCGCGCCGAGGACCGGCCCGGTCACGGCGAGCAGCACCACGACGGCCAGCACACTCACGCCTGCCAACCCGAAACCGTCGGCGACGACAGCGCCGAGCCCGACCAGCGGGCCAGCGACCGACGTCAGCACGGTCACGTAGTGCAGCCGCCGGAACGCCGATCGGGCTCGGAGCGCCGCCAGCGACGCCAGCACGGCGAGCAGCGTGCCCGCACCGACCAGGACGTCCGTGGCGACGGCCTGCGCGCTACACATCGCCTGCCGCCAGCAGCCGGGTGAACACCAGCGTGCCCGCGAACGAGAGCAGCACGAGCACCAGCGGCACGATCAGGTAACTGGACCGGCCGAGTGCCTGGCACAGCACCACCAGCAGGATCGTCCCCGTCGCACCGACCACTTCGAGTCCGACCAACCGGCGTGCCGCTGTGCCCCGACAGGCCATCACCATGCCGGGCACGAGGCCGCCGATCA
>DASUJK010000132.1:0-9590 GCA_036279295.1 Pseudonocardiaceae bacterium
ACTGGCTCGCCAGCCGCGTGGCCCGCACGTCCAACTCGCCGTAGCTCACGCGGTCCGCGCCGAACACCAACGCCGTCGCGGTCGAGTCCACAGCCACGGCCTGGGCGAACAGTTCGGCCAGCGTCAGCTCGGGCACGGCGATCGCCGTCTCGTTCCACTCCCGCACCAGCAGCTCCCGCTCGGCACCGGGCAGCGCGTCGATCTCGGCGAGGCGCGTCGCGGGTGCGGCCAGCACGGTGTCCAGGAGGCGGACCAGCGAGTCGGCCATGCGGCACACGGTGTTCCGGTCGAACAGGTCGGTCGCGTACTCCAGCACACCGGACAGGCCGGCAGGCCCTTCGGTGACCGCCAGCGTGAGGTCGAACTTGGCGGTGTCGTCCTCGGACGGCTCGTCCCGGCCGATCAGGCCGGACAGGGACAGCTCGGCCTGGCCGGTGTTCTGCCACACCACCATGGCCTGGCACAGCGGGTGCCACGCGGTGGACCTGGTCGGCCGCAGACGTTCCACGAGCAGGTCGAACGGCACGTCCTGGTGGTCGTAGGCCGCGAGGTCGGCGTCCCGGACACGTGCGACCAGCTCGCTGAACGTCGGATCGCCGGACACGTCCGTGCGCAACACCAGCGTGTTCACGAAGAACCCGACCAGCTCGGCCAGCGCCTCGTCCGACCGACCCGCGACGACCGTGCCCAGTGGCACGTCGGTGCCGGCACCCCAGCGGGACAGCAGCAGCGCGAAAGCGGCCTGTAGCACCATGAACGGCGTCGCGCCGGTCTCGGTGGCGACAGTGGCCAGGCGGGTCGAGGTGGCCGATGTCAGCGTGAAGTCGACCACGTCGCCTCGGTGCGACGGCTCGGTCGGGCGCACCCGATCGGTGGGCAGCGGCAGCACCTCGGGGGCACCCGCCAGCGCGGCACGCCAGTAGCTCAGCCCGGAGTCCGTGAGCTGTTCGTGCTGCCACAGCGCGTAGTCCGCGTACTGCACCGGCAGCGGCGCCCACTCTGGGGCCTCGCCAACACACCGGGCCGCATAGGCGGTGGCCAGATCACGCAGCAGCGGTCCCATCGACACACCATCGGTGGCGATGTGGTGCGCCAGGAGCACGATGACGTGCTCGTCGGCGGACACCCGCAACACCGTCGCGCGGATGGGCAGCTCGGTGGCCAGGTCGAACGTGTGGCCAACGGCCGCGGCGACCGCCGCCGCCACGTCGTCGCACGGCACCACCGTGCACACCGGCGTGCCGGTTCGGATCTCCTGGTAGGGCTCGCCGTCCACCACCGGGTACACCGTGCGCAGCGCTTCGTGCCTGGTCATCACGTCACCCAGTGCCGCCGCCAGCGCGGCCACGTCGAGCCGACCGGTGAACCTGCGGACGATCCGGACGTTGTGCGTGGTGCTCGGCCCTTCGGACTGGGCAACGAACCAGAGCCTGCGCTGCGCGAACGACAGCGGAATGCGCTCCGGTCGCTCGATCGGCCGGACCGGTGCCGGCACCGGGATTGCTGCCAGCTCGGCGATCCGCGCGTCCAGTCCGGCCACGGTCGGGGTGCGGAAGACGTCCCGTACACCCACCTCGACCCCCAGCGCGGCCCGGATGCGGCCGACCAGCCGGACGGCGGACAGTGAGTGGCCACCGTGCCGGAAGAAGTTGTCGTGCACACCGATCTGCTTGCCGAGCACGCCGGCGAACAGCTGGGCCAGGATCTCCTGGCGCGGCGAGCAGCGTTCGCCAGCAACCGGCACATCGACCACGGGCGGCAGCACCGACTGGGCCCGCAGTTCGGCGCGATCCGCAACCAGCATCCGGTGCTCGTCGGCCGTCAGCACGGTCGAGTCGACCACTCGGGCCGACGAGTCGGCACCCAGCGCGCTCAACACCCGGCCGTAGGCGTCCACCAGCAGGTTGATCGTGGCGGCGTCGAACAGGTCGGTCGCGTACTCGAACCAGAGGTCGATGCCAGCCGGCACGCCATCGGCGTCGAACCGCTCGGTGACCGACACCATCAGGTCGAACTTGGTCTCCCGCAAGGCAACCGGCATCTCGGTCACCGGCAGGCCGGCGAACGTGGCGTCGGCGGACCGGTTGTTCTGGAGCGTCAGCATGACCTGCACGAGCGGGTGCCATGCCGGCGACCTGGTCGGGTTGATCGCCTCGACGAGCAGGTCGAACGGCAGGTCCTGGTGGTCGTAGGCCGCCAGGTCGGCGTCTCGGACCTGGGCGACCAACTCGGCGAACGTCGGGTTGCCGCTGGTGTCGGTCCTGGTCACGAGCGTGTTCACGAAGAAGCCGACGAGATTGTCCAGCGCGTCGTCGCCCCGGCCCGCGACCGCCGTCGCGATCGGCACGTCGCTGCCGGCGCCAGCCGCGCTGAGCAGCAGCGCCAGCCCGGCGCGCAGCGCCATGAACGGTGTCGCACCGACGGCGGCAGCCGCGTGGACCAGGGCGGCATGCGTCGGCGCGTCGATCGAGCCGGTCACGCCGGCACCGCGCAAGCTGGGCGTGGCCGGACGGGGCCGGTCCACGGGCAGTGCGATCACCTCGGGTGCGCGCGCCATGGCGTGGCGCCAGAAGTCCAGTTGGCCGGCCAGCGTGCTGCTCGGGTCATCGGCGTCACCGAGCGTGTCCCGCTGCCACAGCGCGTAGTCCGCGTACTGCACCGGCAGCGGCGACCACGTAGGCCTGCCGCCAACCCTGCGCGCCTCATAGGCGCGCGCCAGGTCCCTGAGTAACGGGGCCATCGACCAACCGTCGGTCGCGATGTGGTGCAGCAGCAACACAATCACGTGGTCGCTCGGCCCGATCGCCAGGACCGCGGCCCGGATCGGCAGGTCGGTGGCCAGGTCGAAGGTCTCGTTGGCCAGCGTGGCCACCCGGTCGTCGATCTCGGCAACGGCACAGGGCAGCACCCGGAAGTCCGGCCTTGCCTGCCCGACCGGCAGGATCAGCTGGTACGGCTCACCGTCGGTCGCGGGAAACACCGTGCGCAGCACCTCGTGCCTGGCCACCAGGTCGGTGACCGCGCCGGCCAGCGCTTCGGTGTCCAGCGGCCCGGCCAGCCGCAGCGCCACGGGCACGTTGTAGGAGGATGTCGCGCCGTCCATCCGGTGCACGAACCACAACCGACGCTGCGCGAACGACAGCGGCAGCCGGTCGGGTCGGGCGGCGGGCAGCACCGGCGGGCGGACCGGGGCACCGGCGCGCTCCGCGATCCGAGTCGCGAGGCCGGCGGCCGTTGGTGCCTGGAACAGGTCCCGCACACCGATCTCGACGCCGAACACCGCCCTGATCCGGCTGGTCAGCCGGACCGCGAGCAGCGAGTGGCCGCCGTTGCGGAAGAAGTTGTCGGCCGGGCCGCACTGCCGACCCAGCGCCTCGCTGAACAGGCCACACAGGATCTCGGTGCGCGGCGCCAGTTCACCGGCACGCACATCGTCGGTTGCCGCGCCGGCCGCCGGCAACGCCTGGGCCGCCGCGCGGATGCCCGCCCGGTCGGTGACCAGCCGCTGGTATTCCTCGTCCGTCACGACCGGAATCGCCGCCACCCGGGCGGTCGGGTCGGCCCCCAGGGCGGCCAACACCCGGCCGTACACGTCCAGCACGGTGGTGACCGTGGCCGCGTCGAACAGTTCCGTCGCGTAGTCCACCACCAGCTCCACCCCGGCCGGCGCACCGCCCGCGTCGAATCGCTCGGTGGCCGACACCATCAGGTCGAACTTGGTGGTGGTGACCAGCGGGTGCGACTCGGTCACGGTCAGGCCGGGGAAGTCCGGCTGCGCGGCCGCGTTGTTCTGCATCGTGAACATGACCTGGGCCAGCGGGTGCCACGCCAGCGAACGCACCGGGTTGGTGGCCGCCACGACCAGGTCGAAGGGCAGTTCCTGGTGTTCCAGGGCGGTCAGGTCGGCCTCCCGGGCCCGGTCCACCAACTCGCCGAGGGTCGGGTCGCCGGTCAGGTCGGTGCGCAGCACCATCGTGTTCACGAAGAACCCGATCAGTTCGTCCAGTCCCTCGTCGGACCGGCCGCTGACGGCGGTCGCGATCGGGATGTCCGTGCCGGCACCCAGCCTGCCGAACGCGGCGGCCAGGCCGGCCCGCAGCGTCATGAACATGCTCGCGCCACGCTGCCGGCTGAGCTCCACCAGCCCGGTGTGCACGCCGGCCGGTATGTCGGCGGTCAGCTGCGCTGCCGCATTGGTCGGCGTTGCCGGGCGGGTCCGGTCCGCCGGCAGCGCCAGCAACTGGGGCGCACCGGCGAGGCTGTCCCGCCAGAACTTCGACTCGACAGCACACAGACTGTCCTCATCGGACTCTTCGCCGAGCAGTTCCCGCTGCCACAGCGCGTAGTCCGCGTACTGCACCTCCAGCGGCTCCCAGTCCGGCCGCTGGCCCGCCGACCGCGCCCGGTAGGCGGCGGACAGGTCACGCAGCAGCGGCACCAGCGACCACCCGTCGGTGGCGATGTGGTGCATCAGCACCACCAGCACGTGGTCGGTGTCGTTGACCTCTAGGAGCCACAGTCGCACCGGGAGGTCCGCCGCGAGGTCGAAGGTCTGGTTGGCCAGTTGACTCACCACACCGTCGACCTCGGCGGCGGAACACCCCTGCCGCACGAGTTCCGGCCGTCCCGCCGGCATACCCAACACCCGCTGGTACGGCTCGCCGGCCACCGACGGGTACACCGTGCGAAGCACCTCGTGCCGCTCGATCAGGTCGCTGAACGCCGCATCCAATGCGGTGACGTCCAGTTCGCCGGTCAAGCGCAACACCAACGGCACGTTGTACGCCGAGTTCGGTTCGGACAACCGGTGGACGAACCACAACCGGCGCTGCGCGTAGGACAACGTGATCACGGGAACTCCTCCAGTGCGGACCGACCTCGGGGCGGACGGGTACTAAGCGGTCTGCTCGACCAGGGATTCGATGAAACCGGCGAGATCGGCCAGCCGCGGGTTGCGGTAGACGGCCTTCACCGGCAGGGGCACACCGAGTTCGGCGCGGACCCTGGACACGAGCTTGATCGCCAGCAACGAGTGGCCACCGAGCTTGAAGAAGTTGTCGTCCGGGCCGATGTCGGGGACACCGAGCACGTACGACCAGACGTCCGCGATCAGCGTCTCCACCCGACCGCGAACCACACCGCCCTCGGCTGCTGCGGCGGTCGGCGCGGGCAGCGCGGCCCGGTCCAGCTTGCCGTTGACGGTCCTCGGGAAACCGGCCACCGGCAGGAACACCGAGGGCACCATGTAGGCCGGCAGGGCCGCCGCCACGTGTGCCCGCAGCGCTGCTGTGTCCAGTTCGGACAGTGTGCGGTAGTAGGCGACCAGGCCCGGTCCTGCCGGGTAGTCGTCGCGGTAGAGCACGGCCGCCTCGGCCACGTCCGCATGCCCGGTGATGGTGGCCTCGATCTCGCCCAGTTCGATCCGGTAGCCGTGCACCTTGACCTGGCCGTCCCGCCTGCCCAGGTACTCCAGCCTGCCGTCCGCGCCACGCCGGGCGAGGTCGCCGGAGCGGTACATCCGGCTGCCGTCCGCGGCGACCACGTCAGCGATGAACCGCTGCGCGGTCAGTGACGGCCGCCGCCGGTACCCCCTGGCCACCCGGGAGCCGCCGAGGTAGATCTCGCCGACCTCGCCGTCGCCGACCTGGTTGAGCTTGTCGTCCAACAGGTACAGGCTCAGGCCAGGCAGTGCGCTGCCGATGTGCGGCTGGGCGTCCGACGTGAGCCAACCGGCCGTCGAGTCCACGGTGCACTCGGTCGGGCCGTAGACGTTGCACGCCCGCAACACGCCGCTGTCCACCAGTTCGGTGATCCGCCGCCAGAGCGACGGACTGATCTGCTCACCACCGATCAGCATGGTCAGCGGGTGACCCGATTCCGCACGGTCGGCCAGCGCCAGGTTCAGGTGGGCCAGCAGCGGGTCGGCGTGCGACGGGGTCAGGTCGATGTCGGTCAGCCCGGCATCCTGGATGAGTGCCGCCATCAGCGCCGGGTCGGCCCTGGTGGCGTCGTCCAGCAGCACCACGGTGTCACCGCGGCACAGGCGGACCCACTGCTGCACGGACGCGTCGAACGAGGCCGATGCGTTCCATCCGACCCGCTTGCCGGCCGGACCGGTGAGGCCCGCGCTCTCCAGGTCGGCCAGCAGGGTCGCGGCGCAGCGGCGCGGCACCTCGACACCCTTGGGCAGACCGGTGGAACCGGACGTGTAGATGACGTAGGCCAGGCTGTCCGGCCGCACCCGCACCGGTGCGAACTCCGCCCCGGGCACGCTGATCGCGGCAGGCGTGCCCCTGGGCACCGTGTCGGTCACCGGCTGGCCGGTGCCGTCGTCCAGGATCAGTTCGGCACCTGCGTCGGTGACCAGGTACTCCCGGCGGGCCGCCGGGATCGCAGGGTCGACCGGCAGGTAGGCGGCGCCCGCGGTGAGCACACCGAGCAGCGCGACCACCAGGTCGGCGCCACGCGGCAGGCTGATCGCGACCACGCTCTCCGGACCGACACCCCGGGCGGTGAGACCTGCTGCCACGCCAGCCACCTCGGCCCGCAGTTCGCCGAAGGTGAGTTCACGCCCACCCGCGACCAGCGCCTGCCGGTCGGCCGGCACCGTGGCCAACCGCTGGATGAGATCCCCCGGCTCGGCCTGTTCCTCCGTGTTCGTGCGTCGCATGTCGGTCACTCCCCGAACGCCGTCGTGGCGGGTTGGGTCACGGGGGCGCAGTCGGCCAGTGCGACCGGTTCACCCATCGCGACGACGATCTTCCTGTTGCCCGAGAATGCTTCCCGGCCGTGTGCGCAGAGGATGTTGTCGACCAGCATCAGGTCGCCCTGCTGCCAGCTCTCCCGCACGGTGACCTCGTCGTAGACGGCGTTCAGCGCCGCGGCCTCGGTCTGGGTGAGCGGTGTGCCGTCACCGACGTAGGTGGCGAACGGCAGGCCGTCCTCGCCGTAGGTCTCGACCAGCACGTCGCGGATGTCCGGGTCCAGCGTCCAGGAGTTCCAGAACGCCATGTGGTTGAACCAGGACCGCTCACCCGTGACGGGGTGGGTCACGATCGCCGACCGGCGCTGGCAGGAGCGCAGCTCGTCCTCGGACAGCCACTCGACGCCGATCATGTTCTCCTGGCAGTAGGCGTCCACAACGGAGCGATCCGTGGTGGCGAAGCTCTTGTGCCACGGGAGTCCGGCCATCTCGGAGAAGTTGCGCACCAGCAGCCAGCCGGCCCGCTCGCAGCGCGTCCGCAGGTCCTCGGGCAGCATGGCGAGGGCCTTGCGCATGTCGCCGACCGTCGTGGCGCCGCCTTCGTCGGGGGCGATGAGACAGCCGAACATCAGCACACCGGGGAAGTCCAGCGTGTAGCTGTTCTCGTTGTGCAGCCGGATCGGTTGCACGGCCGGCAGGTCCGTCGAGGAGAACACACCGGACCCGAAGTCCGAGCGGGGCGTCGCTTTCTCCTTGTAGGAAGCCGGTTTCGGGATCAGGATGTCCCTGGCGACGGCGAAGTCGTCGGTGCTGGCGACGGGCAGGCCACGCACCATGAGGCAGCCGGACCGCAGCAGCTCGGCGCGGATGTCGGTGCGGTTGGCGGTGAGCCAGCTCGTCGCGTCGGTCATGTCGTCGAACGTCGGGGTGCTCAGGATCGGTGGCTTGCCCGGCTCACGGCTGATCGCCGGGGCCACGCAGGATGCGTTCTCGATCGTGGTCATCGCAGTGTCCTCCTGGTGGGTGCTGGTGATGGATGTGCTTCGCGCGTCAGGCGCTGGCGTTCCTGGCTGCCACCGCGCTGGAAACCACGTCCGTGACCAGTGCCACGAACCGGGGCAGTTGCCGCTGGAAGTAGAAGTGGTCACCGGGCAGCAGGCACACGGGCGACGTCGTGCCGCTGGTCGCGGTGGACCACAGGGGCAGTTCGGCGGCCGGCACGATCGGGTCGTCCTCGCCACCGAACACGGTGATCGGGCAGGTCAACGCGGGCGACTCCCCGGCGAACCGGTAGGCGTCGTCGATGGCGAAGTCGGCCCGGATCGACGGGATGATGATCTCCCGCAGTTCCGGCTCGTCCAGGATGCCGTCCGACGTGCCGCCGCGAGCCTTGATCGCGGCCACGAGTTGGTCGTCGTCGAGCACCTCGGCGTGCACCGGGCTGGGGTTGGGCAGGTGCGGGGCGCGGCAGGCGGACGCGATGAACGCCAGCGGCGGCCGACCCTGGTCGGTGAGCCTGCGGGCGATCTCGAACGCCACCAGCGCACCCATGCTGTGGCCGAGGACCACGAGGTCACCGGTGTCCTCGGGCAGCGATTCCAGTACCGGCACCGCGAGGTCCTCGATGGACTCCGGCAGCGGGTCGGCGAACCGGGCGCCACGGCCCGGGTACTGGCCGATGAGCAGTCGGGTCGATGCGGGCAGCGCCTCCCGCCATTCGGCGTAGGCGTGTGCGTTGCCGCCCGCGTGCGCCAGGACGAGCAGTGACACGGTCGCCGTCGAACCACCTCCCTCGGGCAGCGACCACACGACGTCCTCGCGGTCGGCCGTGGTCAGGGCGCCGGGGCTGGGGACAGGACTCATGATTGACTCCATTGTGTTGGTTGAATGCGCACGCCGACGCGCCGCGCGGTTAACACTTCTGGTTTCTGTTCTCATTCGGTCATTGCGACAAATTCTAGGGCGTTGCCGGTCGAACTGCGGCGGCTGCCACCGGCAGCTTGCGACCCCGGTTGACTGCCTACAGCGCGGCACCGGCAGCGGTGCGTTTGCGCAGCGCAGGGCGCTTGGTGACCTTGGCTGCGGCAGGCATCCGCTCGGCCAGCGCTGCCACCGTCGAGGCCTGGAAGATGTCCCTGATGGTCAGTTCGACACCGAGTGCGGATCGAATCCTGGCGATCAACCGGGCGGCCAACAGTGAATGGCCGCCGAGGTCGAAGAATACGTCGTCAATGGTGACGTGCTCGACTCCGAGAATATCGGAGAACAGCCCACACAGCGTTTTCTCCCGGTCGTCCCTCGGTTCCCGCCCGACGGCCGACGCCGTGAACTCCGGCGGCGGCAGCGCCGCACGGTCCAGCTTGCCGTTCGGTGTGGTGGGCAACGCGGGCAACGGCAGCACGGCGGAGGGCACCATGTGCTCCGGTGTCCGCTCGGCGATCCAGGCCCGAACCTGGTCGGCGGTCACGTCGCCGACGACGTAGGCCACCAGCCGGGCCGGTGCTTCCGCCGTGGCCCGCCAGGCGATCACGGCGGCCTGGGTGATGTGCTCGTGGGTGAGCAGCAGGGCCTCGACCTCCCCCGGCTCGACGCGGAACCCCCGGATCTTCACCTGGTCGTCGGCCCGGCCTGCGAACTCCAGCACGCCGGCCGCCGTCCAGCGGCCGAGGTCACCGGTGCGGTACATGGTCGCGCCTGCCGGGCGGAACGGGTCGGTGAGGAAGCGCTGCGCGGTGATGGTCGACTGGCCCGCGTAACCGTGCGCGAGGCCGACACCGCCGACATAGATCTCGCCGAGCACCCCGATCGGCGCCATCCGGAGTCGATCGTCCAGCACGTAGACCCGTTTGTTGGCCAGCGGCTTGCCGATCGGCACGGTGCCGGTCAG
>DASUJK010000133.1:0-5064 GCA_036279295.1 Pseudonocardiaceae bacterium
GACAATGAAGTGATCGACGACCTGACAAACGGCGCACCAGAGGGGTCGATCGGATTTCGGCTGGTCGGCCTGGGTGAGAAGTACCAATCGACGTCGACCTACCTGACGTCGCCCGAGGTGCGGACACCGTACCCGCCGGAGAATTCGTACGGGGCGCGCCTGCGAGTGATCGTCATGCGGACAGAGCCAGTATCGCTGGTGTGTGGGGATAACCCGATGCCGCCCAGGACGTACGCTCCGGCCGGACGGGCGGTGTTGGAATTGTCAATGACCACGGAGGAATAATTCGCCGTTGCCGGACAGACGGTCGTCAGTGCCAGCAGGAGGAGAATCGAACCGGCCACCACCGGCGAGACGCGAGCGACACGCGCAACACCTTCCCCGCTTTCTCGCACGGAGTGCGCTTGCCCCGTTTTGACGGACGCCTTCGATCAGGGACCACACGTCCCGGAAGGATGTCCCTCGTCATGGAACCCGTGACCAAGCAGACACTCCGCCGGGACCCGCGGGAGTTCACGCCGGGGTTCAAGACCGAGATCATCGGCCTGCGCCGGCGGGGTGACCGCACGGTCGCCCAGGTCGTGGCCGATTTCGATCTCGACGCCGGCGTCCGCACCGACGGCCTGAGCAGTACCGAGAAAGCCGAGCTGACCGCGTTGCGGGCGGAGAACCGTCGGCCGATCCTGGGCAGTCCACGCCGCACGCAGCTTCGGCCTTGAGGTTGACGTTGGTTGACCCTCATCTGGTGGGACGAAGTCGGTACTCTGGCCGATTGGGCGCAGGAGCCATGGACAGCACTCCCTGAAACCTCAAAGGCGAACCCGACCCGAAACCTCAAGCCGAACCGAACCCCGTCGAAGTGACAGCGACGATCACGTTCTCGGCTCTCGCAGTCGATCCAGCAGCTCGTCGGTCCACCGGGTGTCGAAGTGGTCGATCACCGGCTCGTCGCCCGCTCGGTGGAAGCGCACCCCTGGATTGTGCTCCGCATAGCCGGTCGCCGTGAACAGATGTGGACTGCCCTGGATGTCGGGCCGGGACGCGACCCGCCACTGGTGGTGCAGCGCGGCCCGGTGGGTGCCCTCGGCGAGTGCGTCGGCCAGGGCCTCGTTGTGTACGTGGGGACAGCCCGCGGCTACGTCGAGGATTTCCGAGTGCAGGCTGATGCAGCGTGACTCGGCGAAGAACGCCTGGCGCAGCGCCTCGTCCAGTTCGTCGCTGCCGAGCAATCCGCCGATCGTCGGGTCCTTCGCGGCTTGGACGGCTTCCATCGCGAGCAGCGTCGTCACCGGGTACTGCCAGTCCGGTCGCTGCCAGCCTGCCCACCCCAGCTCCGGCCGGTATTCACTGAGCACGGCGACATCGGCGTCCAGGGTGCGCTTCGGCGTCGGCTCAGCGTTGAACAGTTCCAGGGGGAACGCCCGGTGGTCGATGAGCAGCCGCATGGCCCGCTCACGAGCCCGGTCCCGCAACACGTGCAGGGCTAGGCTCGCCCACGGGCAGCCGATGTCCGACCACACCGTCACCACCAGCGGATCGGGATGCGCGGGTCTGGTCACGAGCCATGCCTCCGGCCCCTGCCCATCGGCAGCACTCCATGAATCGGTGCCAGGTCCTGCCCCGGACCACTGTGTGTAGTCGGACAATAGCCAACTTAGCAGGACAATACGGGTCTTAGGTAGATTGATTTTCGCGGTAAACCGCCGCTAGCCTGCGACGTTCGCTCGACCGGGCGGGCCTACCCGTGCTTGCGCTGCGTGTTCGGGCAGCGCTGCGGCCAGCCGGTTGCCGACCTCACGCAGGAACTCGGTCCACGCGTCGCCGAACTCCGGGTCGTCCGGGGTGCGGCCGGTGGTCATCCTGGTGATCTGGGGTAACAGCTGCGGATAGTTGACCAGCGCGAAGCTCATCAGCCGCAACAGCTTCGGGTCCAGGTCGGCCGGGAAGTCACCGGTGGCCTGCCGACCACGGATCTCGTCCACCTGGTCGGCGATCACCTTGCCGCGCTCGTCCTCGTGCGCCACGGCACCGTCGCCGTGCGCCAGCGCCTCCCGGACCAGGTAGCCGAGCCAACGCCGATCGCTCGCGCGGGCGGACCGGTAGTGGTGGGCCAGGAAGTCGCCCGCCGGCCGCGGTGCTTCCGCGATGCGCCGGACCCTGCGGTCGATGACGTCCTCCAGCAGGTTGTGGAAGAACCGGTCGCCGAGCCGCCCGCCGGTCATCAGGTAGGTCGAATAGGCGAACCCGGATGCCCAGCCGGGCAGGCGTTCCAACAGCGGGTTGCCCTGCGCGGTGGCCGGCAGCCGCAGCACCAGCAGCGCCGCGACGATCATCAGCGCGGCCGTGACGGGCAACGCGGTGGAGTACGCGTGGGCATAACTGCCCGGGCTGGTGGCCGTGCCGAGCACACCGAAGAACACCAGGCTCATCGTGGCGACACCGACGGCGTTGCCCACCTGGAGGGTCATCGTGACGACCCCGGCGCCCGCACCGGCGTCCCGGCCGGACAGGGTGCCGATGATCGTGCCGATCAGTGGTGTCATGCCAAGGCCCTGGCCGAGGCCGGCGACGAACAGCACCGGGGCCAGCTGCCAGCCCGCGATGTCCGCACCTGCCGCCGCCACCGTGCCGGTGACGCCGAGCAGGCCGAGTGCGGCGAGCAGGTAGCCCAGGGTCAGCGCGTGCCGGCCGAGCTGCCTGGTCAGCCTGGGTGCGATCAGGGACGCCACGAAGAAGCCGACCGCGTTGGGCGCGTACACCAGTGCCGCGGCCAGCGGTGTGAACCGCAGGCCGATCTGCAGGTAGACCGACAACAGCAGCAGGAATCCGGCATACGAAGCGGTGAACAGCATCGCGAGCGGCACACCGCGGGCGAATCCCCGGTTGGCGAACAGGTCCATCCGCACGAGCGGGGTGCCACCACGGGCGGCGACGGCGATCTCGTGACGGACGAACGTGATCGCGACCGGGATGACGGCGACCAGGCTCAGGATCGTCCACAGTGGCCATCCTGCCTCGCGGCCTTCCAGCAGCGGCACGATGAACAGGATCAGCATGCTGGTGGCCAGCACGACACCGAGCCAGTCGATGTGGCCGTGCTCGCCGGGCTCGTCCTTCGGCAGGATCACCGACGCGGCGATGATCGCGACGACGCCGATCGGCACGTTCACCAGGAACACCTGCCGCCAGCCCAGCCCGAACAGGTCCAGGGCCAGCAGCAGGCCGCCGATCAGCTGACCCGCGATCGCGCCGATGCCGATGACGGAACCGAACACGCCGAGCGCCTTCGGCCGGTCTGCGTCCGGGAACGTCACCTGGATGATCGCCAGCACCTGCGGGAACAGCATCGCCGCGCCCACGCCCTGGGTGGTGCGGGCGGCGATCAGCAGGCCGATCATCGGCGCCGCGCCGCACGCCGCACTCGACAGCGTGAACAACGCGAGTCCACAGAGGAACATCCGACGTCGCCCGAGCATGTCACCGAGCCTGCCACCGGTCACCAGCAGACTCGCGTAGGCGACCGTGTAGCCGGTGATCACCAGTTCGATCTCGCCGATCGTGGTGCCCAGGCTGGCCCGGATCGACGGCACCGCGACATTCACGATCGTCACGTCGATCACGGCCATCAGCGCCCCGACGAGCACGCAGCACAGTACGGCCCACGGCCCTCGGGTGGTCCGGGCGGTGGTCATCGCCATGGCGTCCTCCATCGTGGTGCGCCCCGGGCGCGGAACGGTCCGTCGCCGTCAGCCTGCGGCATTCCTGCCTGTCTATCCAGGACCGGCGTCCGCTGGTATTGCGAATTCCTGCTTCGCGCCGAAGCAGTCAGTGCATTGCACGCAATCCGGTGGGCGGGGTGCGACCTGGGGAAGTATCGACCCTCTGCCCGGCATTTCTTGCGGCGACCGGCGCGAACCGCGTTCACTGACCAGGTCGGCGGGTCCAACGGGTGCCATTCGGCAGGTTTCGTCGTCAACAATCCGCAGTCCTTGGAGGAATAGCCGTGACTGAGACGATCATGGACTCAGCAGCCGAGACCACCAGGCTTCAGAACGTCGGGCTGGTCGAGAAGATGTACGAGTGCTTCAACCGTGGTGACATGGCGACGATCAAGGCTGAGGTGTTCGCACCCGACATGGTGTGGCACCTGCCGGGACGGAGCCCCGTCGGTGGCACGAAGAACGGCCCGGACGAGGTCATCGCGTTCTTCGGCGGCCTGGTGAGCACCGGCATCAAGGTGGACCTGGCCCGGATCGACGCCTGGGGCGACGACACCGTCGTCGAGGTGCACCGCGGCCACGGCACGTCGAACGGCGCCACGCTCGACGCGCTGAACTGCACGCATTACCGGATCGAGAACGGCCGTATCAAGGAAGTCCAGGTGTACCTGAGCGACCAGTACGGCGCTGACAACTTCTTCTGGGCCACATTCCAGTTGGCCCGCATTCCGGATCGCTGGGCCAAGTAACTCTCGGAAGGAACTGTCATGCCTATTGTGCGCACCACCCTCCTGGAGGGTTTCGCAACGGCCGACCAGCGTTCGGAGTTGGTCAGCAGGCTGGCGGACACGGTCGTCGACGTCTTCGGCCCGGTCACCAAGCCCTACATCTTCTCGATCGTCGAAGAGGTCATGCCCGGCACGTGGTCGATCGGTGGCCAGGTGGCCAACGAGGACATGATCCAGGGTGGCCGCGCCGCGTCGCAGGCCTACCTCGCGACGAAGGTGACCGCGGACCGGGTCGACGCCGCGTACGACGCGCTGGCCGGCGGCGGCCAGGCCGAGATTGAGGAGTACTGGGACCAGGAGATCGCCTGGCTGGTGCCGGGTGAGTCGCGGGTGTCGGGGCTCAAGACCGGCCTGTCGGACTTCCTGAACTTCATGAAGCTGGTCGGTGAGCTGTCCGAGTACTCGTTCAACATGGAACGCACCGGCTGCTTCGTGTCGGGTGACCAGACCATCGACCTGAGCCACAACACCGGCACCCGCGCCGGTGACCCGAGCCGGCAGCTGAACATCGACGTCGCACATCTGCTGACCTGGCGGGACGGCAAGGTCGTCGAGGG
>DASUJK010000134.1:0-30565 GCA_036279295.1 Pseudonocardiaceae bacterium
ACCTGCTCGCGCTCGAATTCGGAGTCATCCATGAAGACGAACGACTCGGGTGACAGGTCCAGCATGTGCGCGGCCTTCCGCAGGTTGGCCGGCTTCGGTCCCCAGTTGACGGCCCGGACGGCGAAGGTCTCCCCGCGGAGCACCATCGCCGGATGCTCGGCTATGACCTCCTCAACGAGATCCGGGTCGTTCTTGCTGACCAGGACGAGTAGCACGCCCTGCTCGTGCAGCCGGTGCGCGGTGTGTTGCAGCTCGGCGTAGCTCCGGCCTGGGTACAGGCCGCCGAGCTCAATGCCATGCCCGCCAACCTCGGCCACCACTCCGCCCCACAGCGTGTTGTCGAGGTCCACGGCGAGCACCTTGCGGGACAGGCCGAGCCTGGACTGCACGACACGGCGTACCTGCTGTGCCAGGGCCAGCAGTGCGCCGTCGGTGTAGGGAATGTCGCCGAAGTGGTGCAGCCGATCGTCGCGGGCGGTGGCCGGGGTCTCGGCCAGCTCACCGACCAGGTCTACGACCGCCACCTGCCGGTACTCCTGTGCCAATCCGAGGATGTCCGCGTTGAGCCGGTACCACAGCCTTGTCAGGGCCGTACGGCTCCGCCATCCGATAACCGTGTCGCGAACCACCGCCGGCAGCGGGATGGTGTGGAGCACGAACGTGGCCGCCGAGCGGCCCACTGCCATGGCGAGCAGCCCCCGGAGGTCCGCGAGCCGCGACTCGAACCGGCCACCGAGCGCCTCGACGTCCGTCGGGTCCCAGTCGGCGGGCAGGAAATACGATGAATCCATCAGGCAGGAGACGACATCTGGATCACCGTCGGCCGTGAACGTCGCCGAGCCCAGCGCCAGTTCGAACCTGCCGTACTCGGAGAGACCGACGAGGGGTAGCACACCCGCACCGACCAACGCGCTGTGTAGGAAGTACTGGAATGGGTCCGGTGTACCAGTCGCCAGGACATGGACCCGTACCGGATGCACAGTGTTGTCCGAGGGCCGCAGCCTGCTCAGGATCCGGCCGGCCTGCCGCATCATGACCGGATCGTTTGCCATCGCGAGCGCGGAGCGCACCACGGGCTCGGGCAGGCTGCCCGCGTCGACCGCGGCCCGGAGCGCGCCGAGAATCGCTTTGACGTCGATCACGGCACGGCCCTGGTGGGCTCGGACAGGGACGGGTCGCACGCGCGATGGCCGGACCCGGGTGATCCATGTGTCGACGCAGTCGTCCGCCCGCTCTGTCCGCTAAAACGGAGCAGGCTGATGGAAACATGGGTCCGGCCCGCCCGAATCGCACCAAACCCGCACAGGGTTTTCATCACCTAACCAGACGGAGTTTTCTTGGCAAACGTGAGCAGCGTTATCGATGGCCGCTGGTTCCTCATCCACGGCAGATTCGCATACATGCGCATCGACCGGTATCTCCAGACACCGCGACCCGGGGGCATCATCACGTCTCGTGCCCGGATGACCGACTGGATCGTCCGCGGGAGCCGCACGGCCTCTGACACCGTGAGACCGAACGGCATCGGCGGCAGGGAGTAGTGATCAGTGTAGCTGACACCCTGCAGGGTCCGTTCGCTGAAGGCGGGCGGAATGGAATCGAAAATTAGCTGCCCGCCCGGAAACCGTTGGGAGCAGTCCGCGATCAGCGACATCACCTCGGAACGCTGGAAGTACATGAAGAGGCCCTCCGCGCAGATTAGTACACCGCGCGTTGGATCAACACGATCCAACCAACCCCGGTCCAGCGCGGAGATCGTCATGGCCGTCATCCGTGGTTCGTCCGGCAACAGCGTCGCACGCAGGTCGGTGATTGGGGCGAGATCAACCGTCAACCAGTCCACATCTGGCCGGCCGAGACGCCAGTACGCGGTCTGTAGCCCCGCACCGAGCTGTACGACCGTGGCGTCGGGGTATTTGGCGAGGTACCTTTTGGTCGCCTTGTCAAATGCACGTGCTCGGAGCGCGTGGGACTGGCTGGGTGGGCCGAACCGGTCGTAGTCATACTCGATCGCCTCATATATGCGCACGGCCCACGGGTCGTCGATCAGCGAGTCCGGTCGCAACGCCTCGATCGCACGGTTGCGCAGCGTCCACAACGTGGTAGCAGACACCCCATCCAGCCTACTGCCATCTATCAACCGGTCGGTGGACACGGGTTCACCTCCAAGATACCTCGGTCTGTTTGGTGTGACCGGGAGTGGCGACGTGCCGAATCCGCCAACTGGCTCCGGCGGCAGGGATTTCCTGGTTGCCCGGTGCGCCACTGCTTCGGCCCGGAGCAGAAGGTCGCCCAGTTTCGGCCTCGGGTCACCGGGCATGGGACCGCTCGACATCCGGTCCTAGTGGGTGGCGGAACAGGCGGTTCTCGATGGCATCTCTGAGATACGGCACGCCCACCGTGTAACCCGTCCCGCGGTCGTCACCGATCATGCGGGCAGCTAACTTCCAGTGTGTCTGCTTCCAGCCCTGGTGGATCGCATCCAACCGTCGCGCGGCGGTGTATATCAGGCTCACGTCACGCGGTTCCAGCGAGTCATGCGAGACCGCCTCCCGCACGGCCGAGGTAAGGTCAAGCCAACCGTTGCCGATACGCTCCCGAACCTGCGGGACCGACTCGTAGGCAGGCGAATCAATGCGAGCTGGGGACGGGGATGCGCAGAGCGCTTCGAATATCTTGTAGTTCCTGGACTGTATCGCGCTGGCGCCAACCGTGTACACGCGGAAGGCGCGGAACGCCTCGGCCTGCATGGTGGCCAGCAACGTGAACAGGCAACGGCTGGTCGCGAGCACGTCGCCACACCGGGCGATACAGGCGGCGGCATGTGCGGGCTGCCTCCGCCGGACCGCGTCGATAGCGTCCCGCATTTCCGCGGACATGGCCGCGAACACGACCTCAAAACACTGTAAGATACGGATGAACAAATACTCGTCATGCACGACGTAGACCGGCTGCATGCATAATCGCAGAGCGAGTTTCCGTTCTGCGGGCGCGGATTCCACAATCTGCCGAGCCGCCTCGTCGACGTCGTCGCCACTCTCTACGGAAATCGTCCGCCGGGCCAGGATCCGTGCCATGGTGGTACCGAGTATGTGCATCCGCTTGATGGTCAGTTCGGGGCCCGGACGTAACAGCGAGAGCCAGTCGTGGCTGCTGTCACGGGCTCCACTCTCGAAGGCCCAGGTGTCAGCCAGAAGGAGTCCGGACCATTCATCCCACTGGCGTCGGCCGGTCTCCCCGTCTGCGTCCGGCGCAAGATCGAGCAGATCGATACCGAGATAAGTCTGGTAATCGTATTTCTGATCCCACTTGTCGAGCGCGACGGAAAGGAACTTGTCGAGAAGTGCCCGATGCCTGTTCTCCCGGTCGACCGGTCCGAGGTGCGCCCGTATCGAATCGAGTGCCTGGAGCAGTCGGTTGGACACGAATTGTTTTCCGTGCGCATGGTAACATGCCATCACCAGGTCATACGGGAAATCGACGGCATTTCGACTGTCATCATGCCATACCGCGGACTGGCGTATGAACTCCGCTTCACGCGTTGAGCCGGCCACCGAACTCGCCGTATGCATGACAAACCCCCAGCCCTCGGGACGGGTACGCGCCAGCCCCCGGGAACGGAACGTACGCGTGGCGTTGACGGTACCAGGTAACGTCAGGTGGGTAAAGCTAAAATTTGTCTAATCGTGTCAATCACTCTCAGTAGCGCATCTCACGCGCCGCTTACGCCGCGACATTAGCGCCTCAGCCACGGCCGGCGGTGGGCGTAGACGGTGTTATCGCCGAGCGGACCACGGCATCGAGGACCACAGCGACAACTCGCTTCGGTGAAGCTGTCGGCCAAGGCGTCTTCGAGCAGCCGCCGCCACGTTGGGATGAGATACTTGTCATCTTCTCGCCGATTCGAGACATCGTCATTATTGGCTTCCCGAGTACGGTCAACGCTCCACGGACCAAGGTTCCAGTGTCGCAGCAATGCAGTCGAGCACCTCAGACGCGCGATCGAACACCGCGAAATGCCCACCGACGAGCGTGCGGAGTTGGAATCCGGCGGAGGTCTGTTCTGCCCAGGCGGCGACCTTGGGAGGGTCCGCTCCAGCGTCGTTCGTCGCGGTGAACGCCGTTATGGGAACGTCCAGTGGGGACTCGGTGCGGTGAGAATACGCTTCGTTGACCGAGAAGTCGGCCACGAGCAACGGCTGGATCCTCCGCAGGACGTCGTGGTCGGCCAGTACCTCCTCGGGGGTACCGCCCAGGCGGCGCAGGGCGGTCGCCAACTCATCCGCTGCCAGCCCACTCAGCCGGGTGCGCTGCATCGGCAACTGCGGTGCCGGCCGGCCAGCGACGAAGAGATGGACCGGCAGCGGGCCGCCCAACCTGCGCAACTCACGGATCAGTTCGAAGGAGCACAGTGCGCCTGTACTGTGCCCGAAGAGCGCGTATGGGGGTCGGACCGACGCCAGCACTTCGGGGGCTAGCCGGGCAACCAGTTGTTCGACCGAAGTCAGGGGCGCTTCCCGCTGCCGCTTTTCCCGGCCAGGTGGCTGGACCGGGCAGACATTGATCCACGCTGGCAGGCTGGAGCCCCAGGCGCGGTAGACCGTTGCCCCAGCACCGGCATGAGGCAGGCACAGCAACCGGATGCTGGCGGCCGGGTTAGTCCCGAAGGGCAGCCACAGGCTCCTGACCCGGCGTTCCGTCATAGGGCGTGCTTCTTCCGTGAGGCCAACCGGAATACGGCTCTATCGGGCATCGACGTATCGACGTGGGTCGGGGACGGCACGGGTCAGCACTTCCGACAGCGGTCTGTCTGGGAGCCGTAGGGCCGTGGCGAGTACCGCCCGCAAGTCCGCCGCGATGCGCTCTGCGGTCTGCTGGGTGAACAGATCACGCGCGTACTCCAGGAAACCCCGGTATCCGCCACCATCGGTCACCAGCGTGACGCACAGGTCGAACTTGGCCATCCCGGAATGCGGATAGAGCCGCTCGGCGGTGACGTCGGGCAGGGTGAACGGTGGCCCGCCCGCGTCATCCATAACCAGCACTGTCTGGCACAGCGGCAGGGTCCCGAGTTCCCTACGGGCCACGGCACGGCTGATCAACGCAGTGTAGGGGATCGCCTTGTTGGCAACAGCCTCCCACACCACGGTCCGGGTCGAGGTGACCAGGTCGGCGAAGGAGTCGATGTCGCGGACCGCCAGGCGCAGTGGCAGAAGGTCGGTCAGGCAGCCGACGAGATGGTCGAGAGCGGCATCGCGGTGAGACACCGGTGTGCCCAGGATCGCCTCGGTGGTGCCGTTGTAGTGGCAGAGCAGCGCCGTCAACGCAGCCGCGTGCACGGTGAACGGCGTGGTACGTCGGGCTCGACAGGTGGCCCGGACGAGTTCGGCGACCTCGGCGTCGATCCGAAACTGGACCTGACCGCCCAGATGGCTCGGCGTCGCCGGCCGCAGGTGGTCCGGAGGCGGCGAGTTCTTCTTCGGGAAGTCCGTGAGGCGCCGCCGCCAGTAGGCGAGGACGCCGGGAGCGACGCTGGCCGATCTCTGCACCAGGGCATATTCGCCCAACTGCAACGGCAACGGCTCCAGGTGAGGCGGGGATCCGGTGACCCGGGACCGGTAGAACTCACCAAATTCCTGGCCGAACACGGCAAGCGCCCAGTCGTCAATGGCGGCGTGGTGGAACTGGATCACCAGGACCGTGTCGTCCGGGGCCAGTCTGAGCAGAACCACCCGTAACGGCGAGTGCCGCAAGTCCAGCGGACGGCTGACCGTCTCACTCAGCACGGCATCCATCGTCGCGGCCGGGCAGGTGCGGCACTCTATCGGCGGGTCGTGTCCAGGGAGCACCACCTGGACCGGTCGGTCCGCATCCACGGTCAGCCAGGTGCGCAACGGCTCATGGCGGTCGACCAGCCGGCCGACCGCCCATCGCACCGCGTCCGAGTCCAGCCGACCGGACAACCGATAGGCCCATGACTCCAGATATCGGGACGGCCCGTCGTCCAGATGGTCGGCCAGCCAGACCGCTTCCTGTTCGTGGGTCATCGGATAGACCCTGGTCCCGTTCGTGCCGATCACGGTCTCGCCTGCGTACGGTTGGCGACCCGGGTGGCCTTCGCCGGTCGGGATGCGCGGGACTTCCGGGCCAGTTCCACGAGTGCCCGGCGGTCGAGCTTTCCGTTCGCCGTGATGGGCAGCCGGTCCAGCCCACGCACGATGGTGGGTACCGCGTAGCCAGGCAGTAGGTCCAGCAGTTGGTCCCGTATCCGCAGCGGGTCATCGACGCCGGCGGACTCCTCGCGGCCGTCCAAATCGGTGAGGTAGAACAGAGCCAGCCGGTGCACCCGGCCCTCGGAATCGGTCAGGGGGAGCGCTACGCAGTCACGCACGCCAGGCAACCCACCGACGGTGACCTCGATCTCCGCCATCTCGACCCGGTAACCACTGATCTTCACCTGCCGGTCCCGGCGGCCCCGGAAGTGTAGTACCCCGTTGTCGTCCACCAGTCCGATGTCCCCTGTTCGGTAGATGCGCAGCGGTGCTCCGCCCAACTCCAGCACCGGGAACTTCTCCGCGGTCAGCTCGGCGTCCCCGAGGTAGCGTGTCGCCAGCCCGGTGCCGGCGACGCAGATCTCGCCCGGTTCATTGGCTGGGCACGGCCGATCGTCCGGGTCCAGTACCAGGACGGTCGAATCAGGCACCGCCCTTCCGACCGGTAGCCCGCCGGGAAGGTCGCAATCCTCGGTCCGGAGCACGTGCGTCGTGGTGAGCATGCAGTTCTCGACCGGACCGTAGCCGTTGCGCAGGGGGATGCCCGGGTGGCGGTGCAGGAAGCTCCGGACATGCTGGGGGGACAGTTTCTCGCCGCCGACAAGGACGTGTCCCAGTCCGGCGAAGCAGTCGGGATCCTCGTCTACGAAAAGGTTGAACAGCGATGTGGTGATCCACAGGGTGTCCACGCCAGCGGTCCGCACCAGGCCGCGCAGGGAGCTGGGAAGCAGATGGTCGGCCTCGACGAGAACCGTGGTGCCTCCGGTGGTGAGCTGGCCCCACAACTCGAACGCGTACATGTCCCAAGGCTGCGGTGCCGCCTGCGGTGTGGCGTGCCCGGTGCCGAAGCCCGGGAGCCGGCCCGGCCCGAACAGGCGGGTCACGGCTTGGTGGGGTGAGACCACGCCCTTGGGACGACCCGTGGTCCCGGACGTGAAGAACACCGTGGCCGGATCGGAACCGCTCACTTCGGTGGGTGGAAGGGCACCGGCCCTGGCGGCTGCGGCGCGGACGTCCTCTGCCGGCGGCCGATACACGGTGCGGCGGCCCGGTGGCAGCACACCTTCGGCTGCCACCAAGATGGGTGAGGTCAGTTCGAGTATCCCGGCGATCCGGTCCGCCGGCCATCGTCGGTCCAGGTTCGCGTACGCCGCGCCACACTTGAGCACCGCCAGTTGCACGGCGACGAGTTGGGGGGAGCGCGGTAGCAGCAGCGGCACCACCTGCCCCACGCCGACCCCCAGCTCGGTCAGTTCGGCGGCGTAGCTGGTGGCCGCGGCCTCCAGCGTTTGGTACGCGATGTGATCGTCCCGGTGGACGAGGGCGGTCGCTTCCGGGCGGAGCGTGGCCTGAGCGGCCACGGCGCGGTGTATCAGCGGCTCGTACCCTCCGCTGCTGCTCACTGCGGACTCCTTCCACGGACGTGGACGGAGCCCGCCTCGGCTGACCACCGACTGGTAACATTCGCCGGCTTTCGGCTGGTCCAGCGCACCGCTGACGGCATTGCCGTGGTCGCTGACAGTGCCGCTGCCGACGCTTCCTCCGCCGTGCCATCGGCACGCTGCCTCGGCCTCGGCCCCAGACAACGTTACTGGCCGCCGTACTAGTGTCAAGGCCACACAGTGGTTTTGGGGTGGCTGTCAAGCCGGGTGGGAAGGTAATGGAACCGCTGCTGGAACGGCGTCGACCAGGTGACACGGTCACGCCCAGCCCCTTTGGCATCAACCGCCCAGAGATTGACGCCAAAGCGCAGGCGGTGATGTAGCCGAGGCACGGGTGACCAAGATCAGGTTTGTGACGACCGATCTGGACACCCTCGCGACCGGGCCGACGCGATGCTCAGGTGCAACGACCAGATCGGCTGTGCCCTGGCCCGGCGGTCCGCCCAGGGCTGTGGCGACGACCGTCGAGCTGCTGTGCGGCCCCCGGACTGCTCGGTCGCGTGCGACTGCCGGTCCTACCTCCGTTGCCCGTGTCGCGCCTGTGGAGTCGCGGCGCGGAGCAGGTCACCTGCGCGTAGCAGCAGGTCGTTGACCTCCCGCCGGTGCGCGGCAATGTCTAGATCCGCAAGGTCGCCGGGACCGTATCGGGTGAGGCGCTCGATCCGGTCGAGTTCGGTGCGAAGTTCACCGTGCAGCGGGCGGGCCGGTTCCAGCGCCAATGCTCCGGCCAGATACCACAGCAGCTCGTGCAGCTGCCGCATGATCATGAATGCCTCGAACATCTGCGTCGCGGTTTCCGGGTGCTGCCGCCAGTCCCGTCCGCCGAAGGTGAGCTGGGCGACCTTCTGCCCCGCGCCGAAGCAGTCGTACACCGCGCAGCCGGGGAACCCTCGTTGCCGGAGGACCGGGTGAATGCCACAGCGGAAGTCTGACCGCAGATTGGGGCACGCCTGCCCGGCGCCCTTGTCGATGGCGAAGTCCTCGGAGGCGGAGAACGCCGGCGCCACACAACACAGCCCGAAGCACCGCGCGCAGTCGGCCCGCAGACCGAGCCGTTCCCGGTCCGGCGGGGATTCGACTAGTCTACGTTCTTCAGGCAAATTATATATCCTCAGTTGGATTCAGATAACGAATTCGGCATTTCGTGATCTCGGTCGCTCCAATGAATAAGGATACCTCGGAGCTGAACCCGTGTCCACCAACCGGCTGATAGGTGCTGACCGGTGGTAGTAAATTCGATCGGATGTCTGCCACCATGCTGTGGATTCTGACCCTGCGCACCATCGACCGGTTGCCACCGACTTCGGTCGGATGCTCCGCCACCGGCGGGGCCAGCACCTGGACGCCTGGCTCGCCCAAGCCAGCGACATCCGCACTCCAGGGGCTCACCACCGGCCCACCAAGACGCCGACGCCGTCCGCAACGGACTCATTTCACCTGGCGCAGCGGCGCGGTGGACGGCAACATCCGGCCTCGGTCGCCCGGTCGGGCCACCTCCACAACGGCGGTAACAGACCGTCCCGTGCCGGAACCTGGTGACCAGTCAGCCCGCGCCGAACCACCCTCGACGCCATGAAACGCCGAGGGATCGTGCGATAGCGACCGGAACCTGTACCTGATCTCTGGATCGATGGGAGGTTAGACTGCGTCAGATACCAAACGGACGGGTACCTGCGGGGGCGTCCACGCGGTGCCGGTCCCAGACAGGCTAGGTGGTCATCAGCGTGGATGAGCGCATTCATCAGGCCGAGCTGCTTTACCAGCGTGCCGTCTACGGTGGTGATATTGGCGCACACGCCCAAGCCGACCGGGAGCTGGACGCGGTCGAGGCGGATCTCGCCCTGGCCCGTGGCCGGATAACCCACGCACGGTTCCTGGCATGTCGGGACGAGGATCCAGACGGCGCACGCGAGGACCCCGACGAGCTCGCACTGTTCGAACGTGCCGCAGAGCTCTACCGGGCACTCGGCGACATTCGCGGCGAGGCGGGGGCATTGCTGTGGGTCGGTTGCTTTCACCAGGTCGTGCGATGCGACCACGAGGCTGCGGCCCGTGCTCTGGACCGATCCTTCGAGCTCGCGGTTCAGGTTGGCGACTCCGTCACCAGGTCCGACGCGCTCCGCTACCTGGGCATCCAGGCGCACGCGGCCGGCCGGCCGGACCTGGCACGTGAGCGGCTGGAGGAGTCGACCCGGTTACGCCGCGAGGCCGGCCTACTGCCAGGAGTGGCCTCGAACCTCATCGGTCTCGCCTACATCGCCGCGGGCCAAGGGCGCTTGGACGATGCGTCGGTGCTGCTTGACGAGGCGGACGAGATCGCCGGGATCAGCGATTCTCAGCGAATTCTGCGCTCGATCGGCGAGGCACGCGCGGAACTACGCGGGACAGGCTGATGTCGTGAGTCGTTAACTCGTTGGCAGTATGCGCTGGGAACTCCCCGAACCCACACACCCGCCGGCTCTTCGAAGCCCTCCGCCCGAAAAGTTACTACAACCAGCACACCGGCACGGCCGGTGGGAGGAGGACAACAGGCAGACCGAGAAGATCCACCTGGCCCGAGTTCCGCCCCGAGTCATACATGACGATCGGTAACGTCGAGTACAAGCCTGGTTGGCAAGCCCGCATCGCCGACCACGACAGACAAGGGCGGCGGGCCCAGACGACCAACAGCGGTGGACTGAGGTCCGTGCCTTGTTGGATACCGGTGTCGGGGTCTCCGCGATCGGTCGGGCGGCCCGCCCGCGTCCTGAACCACAGCCCGATCGTGCACACCGTCGATCGGTTGGTCCTCGGCTTCGGTGGGTGCTGCTCCACCTGCACGGCCACCACTTGGGCGCTCGGATTGCCTAGTGGCTCGGCTCGTATCGTTGGCCGGGTAATCGACGTGTCCGTCGGTGGCCGGCAGACTGTCTCCGGGATCTGATCTTGGAGGTGGGTCGTGGGGCGCCGGTCGGGTTCGGGCCGACCTACGCCTCCTGGCTGAACTGGATCGAGGCTGAGTTCGCCGCCCTGCGCTACTTCGCCCTGAACGGCACCGACCATGCCAGCCACACCGAGCAGAACGCCGCGATCGCCGCCTACATCCGCTGGCGCAACACCCGAACCGGACCCAAGACCAACTTCGCCACCGACTCACCCATCCGAACCTGGGCTCATTACCCAGCCAACGTTGCCCGACACGCCACTAGAAGCCCGCTACCGCGCCCACGGCCGCGTCGAAGACTGCATCCGCAACGCCAAGAACACCGGCCTGGGCCACCTCCCCTCAGCCTCCCTTCAGATCAACCAGGCATGGTGCCTCGCCGCCGCGATCGCCTGCGACCTACCGGCCTGGCTCCGCCTGGACGGCGACCTGGCCAAAGCCGAACCCAAAACTTCGCGCTACCGGCTCCTACACGCCGCCACCCGCCTGGTCCGAGGCCAACGCAAACGCACAATCCGCATCCCCGACACCTGGCCCTGGACACGTGACCTCGCCACCTGCCTGACCACACCCACCTGACACACCCCCAACCCCACCCGACCAACCCGAAAACCCCGGCACATGGAACCGGCGCCCACCGACACGACAGTCGGTCCACCAACAACACCCACATACCCAGAAAGAAAATCAATATCAACAACACCAGCCGCAGCAGGCAGACTCACCCACCCCCGCGAATGATCAGGGCGAACACCGCACCTGCCGACCAAACTCCTCCACCAAGGCCACAGGGTCCTCATACGACGGACACCCATCCCCAGCCGGCGCACCAGGACCATCCCATGACGGCACTCAGCCCAGTCAACCAGGTGACCAGTTACAGTTTGGTAAGTGCCGTCAGCTTGGTCAGTGTTCCGGCCTGGCTCGGCGCGCGGCGGGGTTGTGGTGACGGCCGAGCGGTTCCCCGCCGCGAATCCGTTCCGAGTCGACAGATCAAGGCTTCTATACCAGGTGATTATCCAGAGGGATCGGGATCCGGCCGGATCGGCGCCCGGATCATCGACCCGGACAGCACTGATCGCGCTCAGGTGCTCCGCCGATTCCTGGTGGTCGTGACGGTGACCGCGTCGAGCAGGTCCGCCCGGTTGGCACCGGGCAGTTGGGGCGGTGGGCCGGCAGACAGTGCCCGCCCGACCCGATCGCGGACTTCGTCGTCGCCATAGAGCGCACTCGGCGGCTTGAGCATCATCATCACGTTCGCGACACGGCGCCAGACCTCCTCGTCCCGTGTGGACGCGGCGACCGCGAGGCCGAAGGTCACCTTGCCACTCGGCGGGCGTTGTGGTGGCCGGCTCTGCAGTGTTGCCTCCCACATCGCGGCCCGCTCGCGGTCGTTGGCGACAGCCTCCTTCCACCATGGTCTGACCAGTTGGTCGGTACGCCGGGTGAACTCACGCGCCTGCGCGTCGTCGATCTCGGAGTGCTCGTCGAGCAGGTCGGCGAGCAGGAACGCGTGCCGTAGGCCGAGCGACACCCCCCGGCCGTAGGAGGGATTGGTGGTGCAGATCGCATCTCCGAGGCCGTAGAATCCCTTGATCTGCGGTGCGTCCTCGGTGGACAGCCGCAGGGAGTTGTCCAGGCTCCCCATCGAGTACACCGGCGATGTCGGCTCGGAGATCTCCGGGGCCAGCCAACCGGCGAGGAGCGGGGTGGCAGTGACCGCGGCGGTGAACGCCGACTCGTGCCGAAGGACCTTCAACTGGCTGTCCTCGGGGAGCACGCCCAGCGAAATTGTGAACGACCTGTTGTCGCAGAGGAACAGGACGGCAGTGTAGTGGTCCCACAGGCCGCCCGCACCGAACCCACGGTTCAGCGGGCCGGCAGGGACCTCGCTCATCATTCGGTAGTGTCGCGTGTAGTACGCGATTCGGCAGCTCTCGCTCACGACACCCGGTGCCGGAAGCCTCGCCTCGCTCAGCCATGCCTCCGCCGCGGAGCGTCGTCCAGTCGCGTCGACGACCAGATCAGCGGCCCTGGTCTTGCCGTCGGCCAGCCGCACCCCGCGCACTCTGCGGTGGTCGGTCCTGTCCAACACCAGCCCCCGGATCGTGCTGCCTGACGACATCGACACGCCTGGCCTGGCCAGTGCCCGCTGCCGGAGCACGAGCTCGAATGTGGACCTGCGGCTGAGAACCATCCGCAGGTCGCTGTCGGACGGATCACCCCGGAACTCAGACAGCGTCGGGGGAGCGTAGTCCGCGAGGTTGACCTCGCTGGCCCCCGCCGCCAGCAGGCCGTCGTACACGTCCGGGGCCCGGTCCCTGAGAAGATTGCAGCCCAGAGATGCGAAGGCGTGTGACTGTACGGCCTGGGGTACGGTGGGTCGAAGCCACTTGGCGGCTGTGTCCACAGTGTCCGGTGGGGTGTCCGGGGAACGCTCCAGGATTTCGACCTGGTGGCCGCGGTCGGCGAGCGCCAAGGCGGCGCCGAGCCCCACGATACTTCCACCGGCGATGATCACCCTGCTCATGCTGGATCACTCCTCGTCGTCCTGTTACCGTTCAGGAATTCCAGAACTCGTCCATCGCGTAGACGTCATTGGGATAGGTCCAGAACTCGGCGATCCTGCCGTTCTCGATTCGCGCGACGTTGATGAACGGCATGTCCAGCACCCGACCGTTGCGTTCGTAGTGTGTGCGCAGCAGGGCGAACGCGTGATTCTCACTGGCGCCAATCTCGACGGTCTCCATGTGGAGCTTGCCCTGGGTGAGTTCGAACATCTGCTTGGCGAAGGCGATCGACTCCGCCAATCCGTGGTGCTCTCCGGAGAGCGGGTTGTGTCCCGGATAGTGATGCACCGCGTCCTCGGTCCAGTACGAACCGGCGGTGTCCACGTCGCCGGTGCCGAAGGCGGCGTAGACCTTGTGCATGAGCTCGACATTTCGGTGTTCACTCACGACGTTCGCTCCTGTTCGTTGTCCGGATTCGGGGTTGCTCAGACGTGGGAGGCCCGCCGCACGGTGCTGCGCACGGCGTCGGTGATCTGGGCTGCCGACGGCGCGTAAGCATCCTCCAGCCGCGGACTGAAGGGGACCGGGGCATGCGGCGAGGTCAGTATCCGCACCGGGCCGCGAAGAGCGTCGAACGCGTTCGCCGCGACCAGTGAGGCGATGTCGCCAGCCAGTCCGCAGCGCGGAGTGGCCTCGTCGACCACGATCAGGTACCCGGTTCGCCGGACACTGGCGTAGATCGCCTCGCTGTCAAGCGGCGAGACCACCCTGGGATCCACGATCTCGCACTCGATGCCCTCGGTGGCAAGTTCCTCCGCCGCGCGGGCTGCCTCGTGCACCATTCGTCCTAGCGCGACGATGGTGCAGTCACTGCCGGCGCGGACGGTGCGCGCAACACCGAGCGGGATCACGTACGGATCTTCTGGTACCTCACCCCGGCTGAAGTAGAGCATCTTGTGCTCGAGGAAGATCACCGGATCGTCATCCCGGATCGCCCCTGCCAGCAAGCCCTTGGCATCGGCCGGTGTGGAGGGGAGCACGACCTTCAGGCCGGGGATGTGAGTGAGGATCGGGTATAGGGCCTGGGAGTGCTGGGCGCCACGGCGCATGCCGGTGCCCCACATCGCGCGGAGGACCAGGGGTACCCTTGCTTTGCCACCCACCATGTAGCGGAGTTTGGCTGCCTGGTTGAGGATCTGGTCGAAGCAGACTCCCATGAAGTCGACGAACAGCAGGTCGGTTACCGGTCGAAGGCCGGTGGCCGCGGCGCCCACCGCCGCGCCCACGAATGCGGCCTCGGTGATGGGGGCGTCAAAGACCTGGTTGGGGAACTTCTCGTGTAGCCCCTGGGTGGGCCCCCAGGCATTGCCCAGCCTGCCGTCGCAGCCGGTACCACCGATGTTGTCCTCGCCGAACACAACTACGCGGGGATCGCGCCGCATTTCCTGTTCCAGCGCCTCGCCCACGGCCTCCAGATAGGATCGGATTCTGGTCACGTGTTTCTCCTTGGTCGAGGTGCAGTCAGTAATCGACGTAGACGTCGGTGAGCACTTGGTCAACGTCGGGGTCCTTTGCGGACCGTGCCTCCTCGACCGCCCGGTCGATCCGGGCGGCGACCGCGAGATCCACCGCCGCGATCTGCTCCGAGCCAGCCAAGCGTTCCCTGATCAGGCGATCAGCAAAAAGGCGGACGGGGTCGTGTTCGGCGCGCAGTACATCGACCTCACCCGCGCTGCGGTAGGCCTGCTGGTCCCAGCCCTCCATGTGGCCGAAGAACCGCTGTGCCTTACAGTCCAGCAGGGTCGGCCCGTTTCCTGACCGCGCTCGGTCGACCGCCTCGGTTGCCGCCGCACGCACGGCGAGGACGTCGTAGCCGTCAATGACCCGCGCCGGGATGCCCACCGCCTGCGCGCGTGGGGCAAGATCACGTCCGCCCAGGTGGAACCGGGTACCGGTGGACTGGGCGTACCCGTTGTCCTCCACCACGAATATGATGGGAAGCCGCCACACCACGGCAAGTGTCAGACTTTCGGCGAACGACCCTTGATTTGCACCGCCGTCGCCGACGAAGGCGACGGCGACCCTGTCGGTGCCACGTACCCGTGCCGACAGCGCCGCGCCGCAACCGAGTGGCACGCCGCCGGCCGCGACACCGTTGGCGCCGAGCATTCCCCGGTCGAAGTCGGCGATGTGCATCGAACCGCCCTTGCCGCCACACAGCCCGCCGGCCCGCCCATAGATCTCCAACATCATCGCAGTGACATCGCATCCCTTCGCGATGGCGTGGCCGTGGCCGCGATGGGTGCTCGCAATGTAGTCGGCGTCGTCCAGAACGGCGCAGACACCGGTCGCGATCGCCTCCTGACCCACATAGAGGTGTACGGCGCCAGGAATTGCTTCAGTGGGGAACTCGACGTGTACCCGCTCCTCGAACACGCGGATGGTGCGCATTGTTCGATACAGCGCGAGTAACTGGTCCTGATCGATACTGTTGGCATCGACTTTCGTTGGCATGGTTGACGCCTTTCGACGCTGCTGTGGGACGTGGCCGGGCCAGGTGCCGATCTCCGGGTTGAATAACGGCCTGGATCGCGCCGCCGGTGGTCGCAACGCGGCTCGCGGTTCGCGATGCCGGCGTCTGCGGGCAGCGGTAGGTGGGTCGCCTTCGGGACGTCGGCGGAACGGTCGGGTCGAGTCACGTGCTGGCTGTTCCTGCCCAGAACCAGCCCGTAACCGGGATGTCCCGCTAAGTGGCGCGAGGGACTGGCGCATGGCCTGCTGTCGGCGAACCGGCCCGACTCGGTCGAGCCGTGCCTGAAACCGGTCCGGCCGGCCACACCACCCGCGGATCCCGCAGTACAGATGCGGCCGCTGGTTCACCCTCGGCTCCACCCTGCACCTCACCTCCACCGGCAGCTCGTGGCTGAGTCTGGTCGCGCGCCGTTCGTCTCACCGCACCGCGGACTCCCAACGAAGCACCGAATCCCGATACCAGGTCTTCGCCGCAGGCCCGATCATCGAGCGCTGAACCTAATTCAGGACCCACGGTCGGGACAACCCATCGGTGTGTTGCCCCATCCGGGTGATCCAGCGATTCCGGAACTTCGCCGATGGCGTTGGAGGAGCCGTGTCTGAAGTACCCAGCGCACGTGAATAGGAGGTACGACGTGGGGTGCCGACGTCCGCCGTTCGACAACTGATCCCACCCGCCCGGGGCTTCAATCACAATCGGAGGGGAATCCTGCCCAGTGTTATTGGACAGGATTCCCCTCCGCATTGGGCGTGCGCTGCGACGGTGCGGCGAAACCGTTTCTGATCACGGCTGGACACTACCGACTTGCGGTTGTGCCAACCTGTGATCGTACGGCTGGACCGAAGCAGTAGAGGTCTTGCGGCGGCCTGATGGCGGTGATAGCTTGTAGCCCGGCTAATGATCATTCAGTCGCATGATGCCCGCCGAACGTGAATCGACGATCGGGGAGGAGTGGCTGTGGGCATGATCAGCTTCTTATGTAGTTTGTTTGGGGTCCTTCCATTACAATCGGCACGCCGGAGGATTGCCCTACCGAAGCTGCTGACGCACAACATCGAGTTCGGTCGGCGTCGCCGCTTCCCCGCAAATTCGGCCATGTGGACGACCGGGCCGGGCCCGGATGAACAGCGCGCGACCAGTTCGGCTGGACGCGACACCAGTCAAAGGCACACCGAGGAGCCGGTGGGACTGGCGGCATTATCGAACGGTTCCGGATCGGACTCAGAATGCAGGTACCTGGAGTGTGAGCACCACACCACGCTCCGCAGGCTGCGGCGTGATCTGCATGACCAAGTGGGTTCCTCGCTCGTTGGGATAGCCATGCAACTGGAGGCGGCGGAGCGGCTGACCAGAGCCGGTCCGGCGGAGACGCACAGGCTGATCTCGGACGCCAGGTCGGAAGCCAGCGCGCTGGTGGCACAGATCCGCGGTTTTGTTTCGCATCGAGAATGGCCGAGTTCGGCTAATGAGTTTGCCGCTGCTGTTGGTGCGCTGGTCGACAGAATGCGGCGGATGGTCGCGGGTCGCATGGAAATCGCTCTGCGGATCGACGGCGAGGTGGACCAGGTTGATCATGTCGTCGGGTCTGATGTCTTCCTGATAGTACGCGAGGCGATGATCAACGTCCTGAAGCATTCCGGGGCGCGGCACTGTTCGGTCTCGTTGGGCAGGTTGGACGACAGACTGTACGTGCGCGTCGAGGACGATGGTGTGGGGGCGCCGGTGCCGCACGGGTCTGACGCATGTCGCGGCGCGGGCCTGTCGAACATGCTCGAACGGGCCAGACAGCACGGCGGATGGTGTACGACCAGCCCGGCGGGACTTGGCGGCTTCGTTGTCCTGGTCGACGTTCCGCTGGCCAGGGCTCGGGCATCGCGACGTAAGTTGGAGCACCGGTCGGATGCCGGCCCTGGAGAGCTTCGGTGAGCGGCTCGACCCAACCGAAGATCGATGTTCTGATCGCCGATGATCATCCAGTCTACCGCTCCGGTCTGCGCACCGTGCTCAACAGCATTGGCGTGCTGCGGGTCGTTGGTGAGGCTCGGACCGGAACCGAGGCGCTGACGATGGCCTACCAGTTGCGACCCCAGTTGGCGTTGATGGACGTCAACCTTCCGAAGATCAGTGGAATCGAGGCCACCAAGACCATCGTTAGCCGGTGCCCCTGCACATCGATCATCATCGTGACGATGATCGAGGATCGGGATACGTTCTTGTCCGCGATGCGCGCGGGCGCCCGCGGCTACCTCCTCAAGGGCGCCAGCGCGGAGGACATCCGTCGGGCCATAGATACCGTCCGGTCGGGCAGCCTTGTCTTCGACCCACAGGTTTCGAACTGGGTCGTCGAGTACCTCACGAAACCACCGACGTACGGCAAACCGTTCCCCGAACTCACCGACCGGGAGCGCACCGTCCTCGAACTGGTTGCCGATGGCAAGGGAAACGCGGTGATCGCCCGTGAGCTCCACCTGTCGATCAAGACCGTACGCAACTACCTCTCGCGCATCTTCGCCAAGCTCCAGGTGCTTGACCGGACCGAGGCAGCGGTACAGGCGCGTCGCTCCGGTCTGGGCAACTGATCGGATCGATCGACCGTCAGGTGTCACATCACCGACTGTGCCAGTACCCGGCTTGATCGTCTCGGCGCGGCGGGACTCGGTTGGATGGCAGCACGCCGGACGCCGACCACGCGCCTGGTTGACCGGCTCCGTCGTCCTGTCGCCGTCGGTGGAATCGCAGGTACCACTCCAACGGATTTCCCCGCCACCCGAGCCGAGCGCCGGATGAGGTCGCCCGTTCGGCCGGTCTGGGGTTGACCTGGTCTGTCCACACCGGAACTCCGGTCGACGATCCTGGCAGCCGCGTACCGGATGGGCCGACGTGGATCAGGACCGGCGTTGGCTCGTGGCTGGGCCGATCAGGGCGGCAGGTTCCCCGGTGCCGGGTCCGGCGCCGAGCGACCCGCCCCGGCTGAACCCGCGCGCCTGGGCGTGGCGCGCCGCTTCGGCTTGGGCGAGGTGCGGGCCGGGCCAGTGCGTGTGGTGCGGGTACGGCCCAGACCAGTGACCGGGCCGGTCCGGCCGCCCGGGGGGGGATCGATGGTGTGGCCAGTGATGTTGCCTGGATCCGAGGTCGCGGCGGCGTGCCGAGGGTACCGCGGAGTCCGAGCTTGGAGTCAGTCACCGAACGCGGCTGGATTCCGCGGCTGCGCGACGGGTGGTCCGCCGAGTCGTCGCCCATGCCGGCTGGCGTCGCTGGTGGCCGGCCGAACTGCTGAAGGCCTGGAACAGGCTGCGCCGAAACCATTCACGGCGGCGGGTCCCTGAGTTTCCCACAACCGGCAGGACGGCTGGCTCACGACGGTGGGATCGCTCCGGAGTGAACTCGGTTCGGACACTTCCGATGTGACGTGCTCCGGAATCGGTCGCCGGTGTGGCAACGGCGATCGGCTCGTCGAGTAAGCCGTGCACAGTGACCCGGGAGGACTCATGCACAGAGCACTCATTCTCGCCAGGATCGTTCCCGACTCGGAGCAGGAAGTCGCGGCGATCTTCGCGGCGTCGGATCGCACCGAACTTCCTCGGGTCGTCGGGGTGAGGCACCGGTCCCTCTACCGACTGGGTGACCTGTACGCGCACCTGGTCGAAACCGAGCAGCGAGGTGAGGACGCCATCGATGCGGCGCGCGTCCACCCGGAGTTCGCCGCCGTGAGCGCGCGGCTGTGTCCGTACATCACCCCCTACCTACCGACCTGGCGCTCACCACGGGACGCCCAGGCGCAGTGCTTCTACCTGTGGGAGCCAGGCGGCGGCGAGCCGGAGCCGGGCGGAGAGCTGCCGTGACGAACGGACCACGGGCGTACCCGGAGCGAACCACCCGAGAGGCGTCCGGGCAGAGTTGGACGCGGTGTGCCGGGTGCGGGACGCTGCACTACGCCAAGAAGCTCGCCCGCTGCCTGGGGGTCTGCCCGGACTGCGAGCACCACCACCGGATCTCCGCCGCGGAACGCATCAGCCACCTGGTTGATGAGGGAAGTTTCGTTCCGCTGACCACCACTGCGGTCGCCACTGACGTTCTCAACTTCACCGACTCGCAGCCCTACCAGGCCCGCCTGGCCAACGCCCGTGCGGCAACTGGTTTGGGAGACGCGGTGGTGTGTGGGACCGGTCGGATCGGCGGGGTCGCGGTGTCCCTGGCGGTGATGGACTTCCGCTTCATGGGGGGCAGCCTCGGCGCCGCGGTCGGTGAACTCATCACCAGGACGGCCGAACTCGCCGTACGCGACCGCACGCCGCTGCTGATTCTGACCGCGTCCGGTGGCGCTCGGATGCAGGAAGGCATCATCGCGCTGATGCAGATGGCCAAGACCAGCCAGGCCCTGGCGGCGGTCCGGGACGCCGGGCTGCTGTCGGTCAGCCTGATAACAGACCCTACGTACGGCGGTGTCGCCGCATCCTTCGCCACGAGCTGCGACGTGGTCATCGTCGAACAGGGCGCCCGGATGGGCTTTGCCGGACCACGGGTCATCGCGCAGACGATCCGGCAGTCGTTGCCGGCAGACTTCCAGACGGCGCCGTTCCTGCTGGCACACGGGCAGGTCGACGCGGTGCTGCACCGGCGGGACCTGCGCGAGTGGCTCTCACGGCTGCTCGCCGCGACTCGCCGGGATGTGCGCTGGGACACGCCGGTCGGTCCAGACCCGATCGTCCGCGACCCGCGGTTGCTGGCCGACCTCGACCCGTGGGACGTGGTCGGGTCGGCCCGGGACACGGCCCGGCCGACGACGCTGGACTATCTCGACAGGATGTTCGACGGATTCGTTGAACTTCACGGCGATCGGACATCGGGAGACTGTCCCGCCGTCGTGGCGGGCTTCGCCACCCTGGCTGGCGGACCGATGGCGGTGATCGGGCACCAGAAGGGCCATCAGACCAAGGAACTCCTCGCCCGGAACTTCGGCATGCCAGGACCGGAGGGTTACCGCAAGGCGCTGCGCGTGATGCGCCTGGCCGCCCGGCTGCGGGTGCCGATACTGACGTTGGTGGACACACCCGGCGCCTATCCCGGGATGGGTGCGGAGGCGAACGGCCAGGCGAGCGCGATCGCACAGAACATCCTCACCATGTTCGAGCTCCCCACGCCCGTCCTGGCTGTCGTCATCGGCGAAGGCGGCAGCGGTGGTGCGCTGGCCCTCGCGGTCGCCGACCGGACACTGATCCTCGGACGTGGCATCTACTCGGTGATCAGTCCTGAGGGGTGCTCGTCGATCCTGTGGGGTGACCCGAAGCACGCTGACGCGGCCGCGCGGGCGCTGCGGATCACCGCACGGGAATTGCTTGCCCTGGGGGCGGTCGATGGCGTATTGCCCGAACCATTCGGCGGTGCCCCGACCAATCCGACCGCGATGGCCGACATACTGTGTGACGCGGTGCGACGGACGTTCGCGCATCTGTCCGAGATGGACTCCGCAAAACTGGTCGATTCTCGCCGTAGACGATTCCGTTCGTTCGGCACGTCCGGGCTCTTGCTGACCGAGGTGGCGTGAGGAAGTGGTGGTCCAGATGCCAGAACGGCACGATCCGGCCGCGAGCACTCTACTGAACGAGTTGCGGGAGCATGCCAGACAGCTCGCGACCGACGTCGCGGGATCCCTGCGCAGGGTGCGCGTGCGGTCAGGCGATTCGACCGTAGAGGTGGAGTGGCAACCTGTGCCGACAGCGCCAGCCGGAACCCAGGGCGTCGATCCTCCGGGCGGACGCCCGCCCGAACCGGCGGACACCGCCGGAGTCGGCCGAAGCGACGCCGAGGCTGGCGGAGAGGTGATCATCAGTTCACCGATGGTCGGCACGTTCTACCGCGCCCCTGACCCCGGTTCGGATCCATTCGTGCAGGTCGGCGACGTGGTCGACGAGGACCAGACGGTGGCCGTCATCGAGGCGATGAAGCTGTTCAACCCAATCAGCGCGGACTGCACCGGCGTGGTGACCGAGATACTCGCGGTGGACGCGCAGCCGGTCGAGTTCGGACAACCGCTCATCCGGGTCACTCCCGACCCCGGCTCCATCTACCACGCCTCCGTCGGTCGGGCCGGAACAGATCCAATCGCGACAACCAACAGCCACGGATAGGGTAGCGGAGATGTTCAGCAAGGTGCTCATTGCCAACCGGGGCGAGATCGCACTGCGGGTGGCGCGGGCATGCCGTGAAATGGGGATCAGGTCGATCGGAGTCTACTCGACGGCCGACCGGGATCCTCGTACGCTACGGCACTTCGACCAGGTTATCCATATCGGACCCGCACCGGGACGACGTAGCTACCAGAACACCGCGGCAGTGGTGGAAGCCGCACTCCAGGCCGGGGCCGACGCCGTTCACCCCGGCTACGGATTCCTTTCCGAGGATCCGGACTTCGCCGAGGTGTGTGCCAGCGTCGGCATCACCTTCATCGGCCCGCGACCCGAGCAGATGCGGATGCTGGGCGACAAGGTGACCGCGCGCACAGTCATGCGGGACGCCGGGCTCACGCTCCTGCCGGGCAGCGTGGAACCACTCGCCAGCCTAACCCAGGCTCGTGCGACCTCCGACGCGATCGGTTACCCGGTCATCGTCAAGGCCGTGGCGGGAGGTGGCGGCAAGGGCATGGCCGTGGTGCGCTCGGCCGCCCAACTGCCCGACGCGTTCGCTCGGGCTCGGTCCGCGGCCCGCCACCTGTTCGGTGACGACCGGGTCTACCTGGAGCGCTGTCTCACCCGCGGCAGGCACGTCGAGGTGCAGATCCTCTGCGACAGCCATGGCGGCGCGATCCACCTGGGCACTCGTGACTGTTCGGTGCAGCGCCGGCACCAGAAACTGTTGGAGGAGGGGCCGGCACCGGCGTTGGACCCGGTGACCGTTGAGGCGATGACGGCCGCTTCGACACGGGCCGCACGAGCGATCGGCTTCCTCGGCGCCGGGACGGTCGAATTCCTGGTCGATGAGGACGAGCGTTTCTACTTCATGGAACTCAATGCCCGGATCCAGGTTGAACACCCGGTCACCGAGGCCATCACCGGTGTGGACCTCGTCCGGGAACAGATCTACATCGCCGACGGTATGCCGCTAGGTCTGTCCCAACAGGACATAACGCTCCGTGGGGTGGCCGTAGAGTGCCGTGTCAACGGCGAGGATCCGGCACGCGACTTCGCGCCCACGCCGGGCATGATCGACCGGTTCGATCCTCCCGGCGGCCCGTTCACCAGGATCGACACGCACTGCTTCGCGGGCTACCTGCTGAGCCCCTACTACGACTCGTTGCTGGCCAAGGTCGTGGTGTGGGCGCCGGACCGCGAGCAGGCGCTGAACCGGATGGACCGCGCGCTGACCGAGTTCGACGTGGCCGGGCGCACGGTACGGACCACGATCCCGTTTCTCCGGAGGGTGATCAGCGACCCGGAGTTCCGAAAGGCCGAGCACAGCACCGCGCTGGTGGACCGTATTCGGGAGCACCGCTCCTGAGCGGTCCGAGGTGGTACAGAGGAGGCACCCGAGGTGGGAATCCGGAAGGAATTCGACAGGAACGAGACAGACCGCGAGATCGAGGAGATCCTCGTGCGCAGCGCCGGGTTGGCGCCCTCGACGTTCGACGACGCAGCGGAGCGCAGCCTGGCCGACCTCGGCCTGGACTCGCTCGCTGTGATGGAACTGCAGGCCGTGGTGAAGGAACGGTACGATGTGGTCATCCCCGACCATGCGCTGGAGATGAGTATCGGGCAGATCGCGGCCCTGGTCGGTTCCGGTTCGAGTGCGGACGACGCCGGTCACACCGAGCAGAGCATCTACATCGACGCCCCGTTCCAGCTCGTCTGGGACATGACCAACGATGTTGCCCACTGGACGGATCTGTACACCGAGTACGCCGGCGTCGAGGTGATCCACACCGACGGGAACACGGTCCGATTCCGGTTGACGATGCACCCCGACGAGAACGGAAAGGTCTGGAGCTGGGTGAGCGAGCGGACCGGCGACCCGGCCGCGAGGGAGGTTCACGCGCACCGCGTCGAAACGGGCCCGTTCGAGTACATGTATATCAACTGGACTTACCGGACGGACGCGGGCGGGACCTGGATGGCCTGGCGCCAAGACTTCCACATGAAGCCAACTGCCCCGGTCGACGACAGGGCCATGTCCGAGCGTATCAACACCAACTCACGCATCCAGATGGCGGCGATCAAGGACAGAATCGAGGCCGCCCACCGGGCGTCGGCCGCGCCCAAGACCTCGGCCAACGGCTGACAGGAGAATCCCGATGACCCCGACACACAAGGTCGTTGCCCGTCGGAACATCCCCCCCAACCGCCGTCGCGGTGCGGAGATCCGGGTCCTCCTCGGCCCGGCCACGGTGGGGAGTACCTCCGGGTTCATGGGCGTTGCGGTGGTTGGTCCCGGCGAGAGTATCGCCGAGCACTACCACCCGTACAGCGAGGAGTTCCTCTACGTGGTCTCCGGGAGGTTGACCATCGATCTGGACGGTGATCCGGTGGTGCTGGTTGCCGATGAGGGGGTGCTGGTTCCGAAGCACATCCGGCACCGGCTGCGCAACACCGGGTCTGTGGACGTACGAGCAGTGTTCCACCTTGGGCCGTTGGCGCCGCGTCCCGAACTCGGGCATGTGGACACCGAAACGGTCGAGCAGGCGGCCGAGTACACGGCGGCGCAGGCATGAGCCGTTCGGAGCGGCGTCGAACGGTTGTCACCGGGTTGGGTCTGGTCGCGCCGGGTGGCGTTACCAGGAAGGCGTTCTGGTCCCGCCTCACCGGGGGGCGCCCGGCGACCAGGCGAATCAGCCTGTTCGACCCCACCCCATTCCGTTCCCAGGTGGCCGCCGAATGCGACTTCGACGCGGCCGAGGCGGGCCTGACGGCGAAGGTGGTCCGGCGTTCGGACCGGTACATCCAGTTCGCCCTGGCCGCAGCCGCCGAGGCCGTCGCCGAGAGCGGGCTCGAGTTCGCCGAGGAGTTGTTGGAGCGCACCGGCGTCGTGATGGGCACGGCGGTGGGCGGCACCACGGCGTTGGAGAACGAGTACGTCGTCCTCAGCGACACTGGGCGGGAGTGGTTGGTGGACGCGAACTACGCCGGCCCGTTCCTCTACCAGGCTCTGATTCCCAGCAGCCTGGCCGCCGACATCGCCGTCCGCTACGGCGTGCACGGCCCGGTCCAGGTGATCTCGACCGGATGCACGTCGGGCATCGACGCGATTGGGTACGGCCACCAGCTTGTCCAGGATGGCGAGGCCGATGTGGTGATCACGGGAGGGTCGGAGTCTCCGTTGTCCCCAGTCACCGTAGCGTCGTTCGACGCGATCAAGGCGACCACGCCGGACAACGACGACCCCATACACGCGTCCCGGCCCTTCGACCGCGATCGCACCGGTTTCGTCCTTGGCGAGGGCGGGGCCGTGCTCATCCTCGAGGAGTTGCAGCACGCCCGCCGGCGACGCGCGCCGATCTACTGTGAACTGAGCGGTTATGCCGCGCGCAGCAACGGGTTCCACATGACGGGCCTGCGCCCGGACGGCCGGGAGATGTCGGTCGCCATCAGGGCGGCCATGAACCAGGCCAGGATCAACCCCGACGATGTCTCGTACATCTGCGCGCACGGTTCGGGCACCCGGCAGAACGACCGACACGAAACCGCCGCCTTCAAGCGGTCGTTGGGAGAGGCTGCCTACCGCGTCCCGGTCAGCTCCATCAAGTCCATGATCGGCCACTCGCTCGGTGCCATCGGCGCGATTGAGATGGCCGCGTGTGCGCTCGCGATCAACGACGGCGTCGTCCCGCCGACTGCGAACTGGGCCAACCGCGACCCCGAGTGCGATCTGGACTACGTGCCCAACACCGCCAGGGAACTGCCGGTCGACGTCGTGCTGTCGGTGGGCAGTGGGTTCGGTGGGTTCCAGTCCGCGATGATCTTCTCCCGACTATCGAGGTTGGACTGATGTCCAGACGGGCCGTGGTCACCGGCATCGGGGTGATCGCACCGAGCGGGACGAGCCGCGACGAACACTGGTCCACGGTGACCACGGGGGCCAACCGACTCGGCCGAATCCGTCTGTTCGACCCGTCCCGCTACCAGACCACGATCGCGGGTGAGGTCAGCGGGTTCGACGGAGCCGACCGCGTCGATGGACGGTTGCTGGTGCAGACGGACCGGTGGACGTGGATGGCGTTCGCGGCCGCCGAGCAGGCTATCGCCGAAGCGGGCCTCGACCTGTCTACTATGGATCCTTATGTTGTGTCGGTGGTGATGGCCAGCTCGTCGGGCGGGAACCAGTTCGGTCAGCGCGAACTGCAGCGGTTGTGGAGCCAGCCCTCCCGGACCGTCGGCGCCTACCAGTCGATCGCATGGTTCTACGCGGCGACCGTCGGGCAACTGTCGATCCGGCACCACGCGAAGGGGCCGAGCAACGTACTGGTAGCGGAGAGCGCGGGCGGGCTCGACAGCCTCCGACATGCCGCACGGATCATCGACCGCGGTGCTCGGGTGGTGCTCGCCGGTGGGCTCGAGGCCCCACTGAGTCCGTACGCACTGGCCTGTCAGTTGCGCAGCGGCCGGTTGAGCCCGTCAACCGATCCGCAGCGGGCATACCGACCGTTCGACGCGCACGCGGACGGCTATGTACCGGGAGAAGGCGGTGCGGTGCTCCTGGTCGAGGAGCTCGAGCACGCACTCGCACGCCAGGCCCCGGTGATCTACGGCGAGATCGCCGGCTGGGGCGCCACCCACGACGGAGCGCACCCGGCTACCGGATCGGGTGGCTCGGCGAGACAGTACGCTCGCTCGATGCGCCTTGCGCTTGACCGGGCCGGCGTACAGCCGGGTGCTGTGGACTTGCTTATCCCGGACGCGCTCGGCCTACCGGAGTTCGACCGCACCGAGGTCGAGGCGATCGGCGCGGTGTTCGGTGGTGTGGACGTGCCGGTCACCACGCACAAGTCCCTGACCGGCCGGATGTACCAGGGTGGCGCAGCGCTTGATGCCGTCACCGCGCTGCTGGCGATGCGCACCCGGACCGTTCCTGTCAGTAGTGGTGTCGAGGATCCGGCTCCGGGTTGCGACCTGAACTTCGTTCCGGAAACACGAAAATCCACTGTAGACCTGGTTTTGATCGGCGCCCGAGGATTTGGCGGATACAACAGCTCGGTGCTGTTGCGCCGATACGACCCGCATGAGACAGGGGGAGGGTGAGATGGCACCAGAGCAGCGGGAGCGGACCAGGGCACGGGTCGTCTTTCTGATCAGAGTTCCGGCTGACCGGACCGAGGACTTCCTCCGGGCCTACGAGGGAATTCGCTACGAGGTCGCCGAGGGTGTGCCCGGACACCTGGTCGACCAGGTATGCCAGTCCGCGAGCGACCCCGAGCAGTGGTTGATCACGAGCGAGTGGCGCTCGCTGGAGTCCTTCGAGGCGTGGGAGAACAGCCCGGACCACCGGAGCCTGGTCCGGCCAATGCGGGAGTGCATCTGCGAGGCGCGCTCGATCCGGTTCAACATCCGCTGCGAGACGTCCCGGCGGGACGCCCGGTGACACCCGGCCTGACCGGACGACTGCCACCGAACACGTCGATCAAGAATCAGTCTGGAGGACTGGCCGTGAACACGACAATGGGAATCCTGACGGTCTGGGTGCTGGCCGCGGCGGGCATTCAGCTCGGCACCCTCTGGATCATGAAGCTGTCCATCCTGCCGATGCTCAACTCCTTGCCGTACGAACGTTACGTCAACGTATGTCAGCTGATCGACATGCACGTGTTCCATCCTATCGCCGTGTGGAACGGTGTGATCGCCACCGGGGTCGGCGTTGTCGCCGCTGTCGAAGCCTCGTCCGCCACGGTGAGCGCGCTGTTCGTACTCGGTTCAGTCGGCATGGCCGTCGTCGGCATCACCTCCGAGGGGTTCAACCGGCCGATCTGGCGGCAGATCGAGAAGTGGAGCCCCGAGCGTGTCGCGAACAGTTGGAACCGCAAGCGGTCCAACTGGTACCGGGCGCACGAGGTGCGCACCTACGGTGCCGTCGTCGCGGTCGCCGGGTTCGTCGCGGCGTTCGTCACCCAGATCGTGTAGCGGAGGGTCGGCATGCATCTCGTGGTTCTCGGCTCGACCGGTCGCCTCGGCCGTGTCGTGGTGGATCACGCCCTGGCAGCGGGCTACAGAGTGACCGCGGTGGCACGTCACCCCGACACTGTGACCACCTCGCACCCGGAACTGGGCGTGCGGCACGCCGATGTGCTCGAGCCGGACTCGTTGAAGGTCCTGGCCGACGCTGACGTGGTCATGTTCCTAGTGGGACAACCCGGCCGCCGCCCGTCAACCGTGCGTTCGACCGGCGTGGCGAACGTGATCAGGGCCATGACAGTGAACGGTGTCTCGCGGATTTTGGCCGTGTCGCCCAGCGCGGTCGTGATCGGTGCGGGCAGATCGTTGGTCCAGAAACTCGCACTGCGTTTCTTCGTCCACAAGCTGTACCGAAATCCGTTTCTTGACGTGGAGCGGATGGAGAGGGACCTTCGCCTCAGCGACCTGGACTGGACAGTCGTCCGGTCACCGGCACTGCGCGATGTCCCACCGACACACTCCTACCGGGTGTCGTTCGACGGGGTGGCCGGTCGGGAACGCCCGATGGGTTACGCCGACCTGGCCGACTACCTGGTCAGCAGCGTGACCGACGTGATGATCTACCGGCGGGTCGTGACCATCGCCGGCACGGCGTGATCGGCCGCCGGAAGGCGCTGGTCACCGTGCACGTCCTCGGTTCGGTCTCCAGTTTCGGTGTCACCGTGGTGATGCTGACCCTGCTGTTGATGGCGACGTCCACCGACAACACGGCATTCGTCCGGACCGTCGTCAGGGTCGACGAGCGACTTCTTTACACCGTCGCCATCCCGGGGCTGCTGCTGGGCCTGGCGACCGGAGTCCTGTCCGCGCTCACGTCACCGTGGCGGCTCTTTCGGCATACCTGGGTGACCAAGAAGCTCGGCCTGCTGCTAGTCGCTCTCGGGTCGGTGCTGTTGCTGCTCCGGCCATGGATTGCCCAACTGGTGGGCGAGACGACTGGCGGGACGCTCACTGGCGCCGAACTGGACGGTACCAAGTGGTTGTTCGCCACCGGCCTGGTTGCTCAGCTGGTGATACTCACTCTGATCACACTGCTCTCGGTGGCCAAGCCGAAGGGCGGGCGGGTGGGCGCCCGGCCGAGCCGGGCGAATCGCCGACGGGTCCGGTCCGGTGCCAGGCCGACCTGACCGGCGAGTGTTCGCCTTCTTTGATCCACAATGGCCGGTGCGGTCCTCCCCGTCAGATCCGGGGAGGACCGCATCGGTCGGGTGCGAGGGCCGTCACACCTACGCCGTGCCGGCCCGGGTGAGCGCCTCGCTGAGCAGCCGTACCTGGGCCAGATCCGCCGAACAGGGGGCCAGGATGAGTTCGTCGCAGCCGGCGTCCCGGTAGGCCCGCACGGTGTCGACCACGCCCTGTTCGCCGATCGCGGCGCCGTTCAGCACCATCTGCGCGTACGGCGGCGCGAAGCCGTAGTAGTCCCGCAGGTAGATGTTCGCGTCGCGTTCGGCGTTGCCGCCCACGGCGAAGTAGGTCAAGCCGAGCAGGCGCGGCGCGCCGGCCCGCCCGCCGTCCCGCCAGGCCCGCCGCACGGCTTGGGCGCCCTGCTGGAACGCGCCGATCCCGCCACTGCCGGAGATCCAGGCCGAGCCGGTGGCAGCCACCCTGGCGATCGCACCAGATGAGTGGCCGCCGAGCAGGATCTCGGGGCCGCCCTCGCGAGTCGGGCGAGGTCCGATCGCACCGGCGAAGCCACGCCGCTCACCGGCCCAGATTCGGCGCATCTCCTCGATCTGGGCTGTCAATCTGGCGCCGCGGCCCAGACGCGGCGCACCGCTGGCGGTGAAGTCGTCCGGTCGGGCGCCGACCGCCAGACCGAGCGTCAGCCGTCCACCAGAGATCCTGTCGACGGTCGCCACCTGCTTGGCTAGCAGTGCGGTGTTCGTGCGCAGCGGGGCGATCAGGATCGCGGTGGCCAACCGCACATGCTCGGTGACGGCCGCGGCCGCGGCGAGCGCAGTCAGCGACTCGTAGTTGTCGTAGACGAGCCGGTCGAGGGTGGCAAGCGTGTGTAGTCCCGCCCGCTCGCCTTCGATCGCCCAGTCGATCAGGGCACTGCCACCCACACCACTCAGGGTCGTGGGCAGTCCGATTCCGACGTCCACGTGGATCGGTTCCTTCGCGTCCGCGGGTCAGCCTGCTGCCTCGGTCTGAAGTGGTTGGTCGTGCCGCCGGGATAACACGCACTCCAGCGACGCGTCGCGGAAAAACTTCCTCGCGCCCTCAGGGGTGACCATGTCCCGTGGTACGGCAAGGTACTGCTCGAGCTGGCGCTCGAACTCTCGGACTTCGGGTTGCTGGCTCATGTGTGCCGCCACCACCGGGATGGCACCTTCGACCTCGATGACGCGTACGGCCATTCCCCTGCCGACAAAGGCCATCGTACCCAGCAGTCTGCCGGCCATCTCACCGTCGGCGTCGCGCACGTCGAACCGCGGGCGACCGCTACGACGGAAGAGGTCCTTGACGATCTCCTCACTACCCGGCTTGAGGGGGTAGTAGAGCGCTTGCCATGTGGACATTGTGACCTCTCCTCACTCTGCGGGGGTGTGGCCGGTGCTCACTGGCTCGCGGTAACCCCGCCGTCGACGTACAGGACTTGCCCCGTGACGAACCGAGCCAGCGGTGACACGAGGTAGAGCACGGCGCTAGCCACCTCGGCCGGCTCGGCGAACCGGCCGAGCGGGATGCGCCGTTTGATCATCTCCAGGAAGTTGTCGTCCTGGGTGGCCT
>DASUJK010000135.1:0-20941 GCA_036279295.1 Pseudonocardiaceae bacterium
CACGATGTTCGCGATGGGCCGGGACCGCACGCTGGCCGGCGCGTTCGGCCGGACCCACCCCAAGTGGCGCACGCCGTGGCTGGCCACCGTCGTGGTCGCCGTCGTGTCGCTGGCGCTGTTCGTGCTGTCCAACTTCCTCGGCTCGGTCGGCACGATCCTGACCGACGCGATCAGTGCGATCGGCCTACAGGTGGCGTTCTACTACGGGCTGGCCGGGATCGCCGTGGTGATCAGCTACCGCACGGAGGTGCTCAGCTCGGTGCGCAACATCCTGCTGATCGGCGTGTGGCCGTTGCTGGGCGCGGTGTTCCTGCTGTGGATGTTCGTGGAGGCGATCCGGGAGAACGACCCGACGGTGAACTACATCGGGCTGGGCGCGATGGCGCTGGGCCTGATTCCGCTGACGATCGCATGGGTGCGCGGGTCGCCGTACTTCAAACAGTCCCGGGACGACGTGGCACCGGCCGAGTTGGAGGGCGCGTTGGCGGACGGCTGACCGGCCAGCGATGATGCCCAGCGTGCCAAGGAACAGTTCACCGCAGGAGCAGGCGGGTCAACCGGTGCTCGACGACGTGTCCAAACGGATCATCGAACAGCTCCAGGAGGACGGCAGGCGCCCCTACGGCGCGATCGGCAAGGCGGTCGGGCTGTCCGAGGCCGCGGTCCGGCAACGGGTGCAGCGGCTGACCCAGAGTGGTCTGATGCAGATCGTCGCGGTGACCGATCCGATGCAGGTGGGCCTGTTCCGCCAGGCGATGATCGCCATCAAGGCGGACGGGCCGCTGGAGCCGATCGCGCAGGCGCTCGGTGACATGGACGAGATCGACTACGTGATCATCTGCGCAGGCCGCTACGACCTGCTGTGCGAGGCCGTCTGCGAGGACGACACACACCTGCTCGACCTGCTGTCCAACCGGATCAGGGCGGTCCCCGGTATCAAGGACGTGGAGACCCTGATCTACCTCAAGCTGCACAAGCAGTCCTACCAGTGGGGCACTCGCTGACGACTAAATCAGTCGTTCGTGTGACGGCTAGCCACGGTATCCCTTGATTTGATCAGGCAATTCGTGCGATAAACGTAGCCATGAACAGTGACCGTCTCTGGCTGCACTTCACCCGCATGTCCGATTCGGATTCCGACGTGCCGGTCGTGGTGCGTGGCGAAGGCCCGTACATCTTCGACGCCGACGGCCGCCGCTACCTCGACGGGCTGGCCGGACTGTTCGCCGTCCAGGTCGGCCACGGGCGCGCCGAACTGGCCGAGGCGGCCGCGAAGCAGACCGCAGAGCTGGCCTACTTCCCGTTGTGGGGCGCGGCCCACCCGACCGCGCTGACGCTGGCCGAGCGGCTGACCGACGCGGCACCCGGTGACCTGAACCAGGTGTTCTTCACCGTCAGCGGCGGCGAGGCCGTGGAGACGGCGTGGAAGCTGGCCAAGCAGTACTTCAAGCTGGCCGGCAAGCCCACCAAGCACAAGGTGGTCAGCCGGTCGCTGGCCTACCACGGCACGTCGGCGGGCGCGCTGTCCATCACCGGGCTGCCCGGCGCCAAGCAGGACTTCGAGCCGCTGGTGCCCAGTGGGCTGAAGGTGCCCAACACCAACTTCTACCGCGCCCCCGTGTACGCCGACGACTACGAGGCCTACGGCCGGTGGGCCGCCGACCAGATCGCCCAGGCCATCGAGTTCGAGGGTCCGGACACGGTCGCCGCGGTGTTCCTGGAACCGGTGCAGAACACCGGCGGCTGCTTCCCGCCGCCGCCCGGCTACTTCCAGCGGGTCCGGGAGATCTGCGACGAGAACGACGTGCTGCTCGTGTCCGACGAGGTGATCTGCGCGTTCGGCAGGCTGGGCCACGACTTCGGCGCCAAGCGGTACGGCTACCAGCCCGACATCATCACCACCGCCAAGGGCCTCACGTCCGGCTACGCGCCGCTTGGCGCGGTGTTCGTCAGCGACCGGATCGCGGAGCCGTTCCGCCACGGCACCACCACGTTCATGCACGGCTCGACCTACGGCGGCCACCCGGTGTCGTGCGCGGTGGCACTGGCCAATCTGGACATCATCGAGCGCGAGGGCATCTACGACCACGTGCTGACCAACGAGGACGCCTTCCGCGGCACGCTGGCGAAGCTGCTGGACCTGCCGATCGTCGGCGACGTGCGCGGTGCCGGCTACTTCTACGGCGTGGAACTGGTGAAGGACAAGGCGACCAAGGAAACCTTCAGCGCCGAGGAGTCCGAGCGCATCCTGCGCGGCTACGTTTCCGGCGCGCTGTGGGACAGCGGCCTGTACTGCCGCGCCGACGACCGTGGTGAGCCGGTCGTGCAGCTGTCGCCGCCGCTGATCTGCGACCAGACGCACTTCGACGAGATGGAGCAGATCCTGCGTGAGGTGCTGACCAAGGCCTGGACGATGCTCTAATGAGGTCCCGGCGCGCCGGGACACCCGCTTCGGCCGTTGCTCGACGGCAGGTAGCAGGAGTTTGCTGAGCTGACCAACAGGGAGGCTGTCATGGCGCCGGAACAGAAGCGAAACCTGGTCACCGAGATTCCCGGTCCGAAGTCCACCGCGTTGCACGCCCGCAGGAACGGGGCCGTCGCGGCCGGAGTGAGCAGCGGCCTGCCGGTCTACGTCGAGCGGGCCGGTGGCGGCGTGCTGGTCGATGTGGACGGCAACTCGCTGATCGACTTCGGTTCCGGCATCGCCGTGACCACGGTCGGCAACGCGGCACCACGGGTTGTCGCCAGGGTCCAGGAGCAGGTCGCCGAGTTCACCCACACCTGCTTCATGGTCACGCCGTACGAGGGTTACGTCGAGGTGGCCGAGGCGCTGAACGAGCGCACGCCGGGCGGCCACGAGAAGCGCTCCGCGTTGTTCAACTCCGGTGCCGAGGCGGTGGAGAACGCGGTCAAGGTGGCCCGCTCGGCCACCGGCCGGCAGGCGATCGTCGTGTTCGACCACGCCTATCACGGCCGGACCAACCTGACGATGGCGCTGACCGCGAAGAACATGCCCTACAAGCACCGGTTCGGGCCGTTCGCCGGTGAGGTCTACCGGGTGCCGGCCGCCTACCCGTACCGCTGGCCGACCGAGCACTGCGCCGACGAGGCCTTCGACACGTTCGTCACCACCGTGCACACCCAGGTCGGCGAGTCGAACACGGCAGCGGTGCTGATCGAGCCGATCCAGGGCGAGGGCGGGTTCGTGGTGCCGCCACCCGGCTACCTGGCCAAGGTGGCGAACTGGTGCCGGGACAACGACATCCTGTTCATCGCCGACGAGATCCAGACCGGCTTCTGCCGGACGGGCGACTGGTTCGCCTGTGATCACGAGGGTGTGGTGCCGGACCTGATCACCACGGCCAAGGGCATCGCGGGCGGGCTGCCGTTGGCCGGGCTGACCGGGCGGGCCGACGTGATGGACGCCGTGCACGCGGGCGGTCTCGGCGGCACCTACGGCGGCAATCCGGTCGCGTGCGCCGCCGCGCTGGGTGCCATCGAGACGATGGTCGCCGACGACCTGTGCGGGCGGGCGCGGGAGATCGCGGCGATGTTCCTGCCCCGGCTGCGGGCACTGGCCGCGAAGTACCCGGAGATCGGTGATGTCCGGGGCAGGGGCGCGATGCTGGCCGTCGAACTGGTCTCCGACCCGGTCGCCAAAACCCCCAACCCCCAGCTGACCGCGCAGGTCAATAAGGCTTGTCACACATCGGGGCTTGTCACGCTCACCGCGGGTACGTTCGGCAATGTGCTGAGGTTCCTGCCACCGCTCGCCATCGGTGACGACCTCGTGCGCGAAGGTCTCGACATCCTGGACGAGGCTTTCGCAGTGTCGGTCTGAAGGGAGACCACCATGCCTCGCCCGTTCCTGCTGTCCGGCCGGCCGACCACCGGTGACAGCACCCTCGCCGTGACGTCCCCGTGGGACGGTTCACTCGTCGGCGAGGTGTCGGTGCCCACGGCCGCGCAGGTCGAGCAGGCGGTCACGGACCTGGACGCGGTACGGCTGGAGGCGCAGGCACTGCCGGCACACGTCCGGGCAGGTGCGCTGGACCACATCTCCCGACGGCTGGCCGAGCGGGCCGAGGAGATCGCCGAGCTGATCACGGCGGAGAACGGCAAGCCGCTGGTGTGGTCGCGCGGCGAGGTGGGCCGGGCGGTGTCCACGTTCCGCTGGGCGGCCGAGGAGGCCCGCCGGTTCTCCGGTGAGATGCAGCGCCTGGACACCGATGCCAACGCCACCGGCCGGATGGCCGTGGTGCGGCGGTTCCCGCGTGGCCCGGTGCTGGGCATCGCGCCGTTCAACTTCCCGCTGAACCTGGTCGCGCACAAGGTGGCGCCAGCCATCGCGGTCGGCGCACCCATTCTGATCAAGCCAGCGCCCGCCACGCCGCTGACCGCACTGGTGCTCGGCGACATCATCGCGGAGACCGACCTGCCGCCCAGGATGGTCAGCGTGCTGCCGGTGGCCAACGACGCGATGGGACCGCTGGTCGCCGACCCCCGCCTGCCGGTCATCTCGTTCACCGGTTCCGGCCCGGTCGGCTGGTCCATCCAGCGGGCGGTGCCGAACAAGCACGTCACCCTGGAACTGGGTGGCAACGCCGCCGTGGTGGTGCACCGGGACTGGGCCGACATCCCCGGCGCCGCCGCCCGGATCGCGCTGTTCGGCAACTACCAGGCCGGCCAGTCGTGCATCTCGGTGCAGCGGGTGTTCGTGCACGAGGACGTCTACCAGGAGTTCGTGGACGAACTGCTGGCCTCGGTCGGCAAGCTGCCCACCGGCGACCCGACGGCGGACGGCGTGCAGGTCGGGCCGGTGATCAACGAGGCGGCCGCGGCGCGGATCATCGACTGGGTGGACGAGGCCAGGGCGGCCGGTGCCACGGTGCTGGCCGGTGGCACCAGGGAGGGCACCACGGTAGCGCCGACGGTGCTGGCCGACGTGCCCGGCACCGCCAAGGTCGCCACCGAGGAGGTGTTCGGGCCGGTGCTGTCGGTCGCCCCGTTCGCCAGCGTCGACGAGGCCTTCGCGATGGTCAACGACTCGAAGTTCGGGTTGCAGGTCGGTGTGTTCACGCGTGACCTGCAGATCGCGTTCCGCGCGCACCGCGACCTTGAGGTCGGCGGCGTGATCATCGGTGACGTGCCGTCGTTCCGAGCCGACCAGATGCCCTACGGCGGCTGGAAGGAGTCGGGGGTGGGCCGCGAAGGGCTGCGTTCTGCGATGGCGGACCTGACCGAGGAGCGCACCCTGGTGCTCACTGGTCTGGACCTCTAGGCAGGACTACAGTCCGGCCCCATGTCCAGCACTGAGAAAGTCCTGTTTCACGGCGAGCGGAACGCGACCGACGTGCTCACGTGGGGCCAGCGCGCCATCTGGACGGCGATCGAACGGACCCGCCCCTCGGACGCGTACTTCAACTTCGCCCGCGTGATCGACCTGCGCGAGGACGGGTTGTCCGCCGGTCTGCACACGGTGTTGACAGCCGTCGGGCAGGTCGTGTCCCGGCACGAGGCACTGCGCACCCGGATGTCCGTTGTGGACGGTGGGCCGATCCAGCTGGTCAGCGCCATGGGCGAATTGGCCGTCCAGGTGGTCGAGGGCACGGACGAGACCGCGGCACGCCGTGCCGACGAGTTCACCACGACCGCGTTCGACTACGAGCGGGAGTGGCCGCTGCGGGTCGCCGTCGTGACCACCGACGGCGTTCCGACCCACGTGGTGCTGGGGTTCTGTCATCTCGCGGCCGACTTCGGCGGCAGCGTGTTCGTGCTGCGGGACCTGCGCTCGGCCATCGCCGGTACCGGCGTCGACCAGACGCCGGTGCTGCAACCACTGGACCTGGCCGAGTACCAGCGCTCAGCGGCCGGACTGAAGGCCGCCAGGGCGGCCGCCGACTACTGGGCACGCACCTACCAGCGCATTCCCACGTCGATGTACGAGCACGCGACCGGCGCACCGGAGCAGCCGCGCTACCAACGGGCATTCCTGCTGTCCCCCGCGCTCGCGCAGGCGTCGGTCGTGCTCGGCAACCGGTTGGGCACCGGCAGTGCGGCCGTGTTGAACGCCGCCTTCGCGGTGGTGATGCGCGGCCAGACCGGCCACGACATCTGCGCGATGCTCGCCATCACGAAGAACCGGTTCCGCGAGCAGACCAGGAGCATGGTGTCCACGCTGGCACTGGAGGGTCTGCTCGTCGTGCCGCTGGACGAGGCTGCGGACTTCGACGACGTGGTCCGGACGGCGTGGCGGGCCGCGGTGCCTGCCTACCGCTACGCCCAGTACGACGAGCGGGACCGGGACCGGATCGTCGACGAGGTCAGCGAACAGCGGGGCGCCCACGTGCACCCGTACGCGTGCCTGAACGACCTGCGTGAGGACGACCCGGAGACCGACCAGAGCATCCCGTTCGCCGGCACACCGACCAGTGAGCTGCTGAGCCGGACGGTCCTGGACTGGCTGCCGCCGCTGGAGAACGTCAGCTGCCGGTTCTGCCTGCACGTGGGCAACGCGCCGGAGGGGCTGGCGATCCGGCTCACCGCGGACACCAACTACCTGCGCAAGTCCGACATGACCGACTTCCTTGCCTCGGTCGAGTCCCTGGTCGTGGCCGGGGCAGAGGGCCCGGTCCCCCTACCGGCCGCTCGGTAGAATTCTGGACATGACGAGTCGGTGGGAATCGGCGATCGACAGGCAGATCCGTGAGGCGCAGGAGCGCGGCGACTTCGACAATCTGCCCGGCGCCGGCAAGCCGATCGCCGGTCTCGACCAGCCCTACGACGAGAACTGGTGGGCCAAGGAACTGCTGCGCAGGGAGAACATGGTCGGCGGTCCGGCGCCGATCGACGCACTGCGCAAGGAGATCGACGGACTGCCGGCCCGGCTGACCCGGTTGACGCTGGAGTCGTCGGTACGGGAGATCGTGACCGACCTGAACAGCCGGATCCGCTCACTCGCCGCCGGCGAGATCGACCTGGTCGACGTCGAGACGATGGTCGCCGCCTGGCGGGAGCGCCGGGCGAACGTCCGCTGACCTGCGCAGCGGCCTGCCGTCGCCGGCACCGATCAGCCAACCGGCATGCGCTGTCATGACGTCGACGCCGTCCGCGCCGCCCACCGACTGCCAGTCTGTCCCGGTGATCGCTGGCCGGCACAGCACGCCGTCCTCGGCGTCGATCGCGAACAACCGCCCGTTCATCGCGGTGATGCCGCGTAGGGCCGTACCGCCGTCGAACCGGGACCACTGCCGGCACAACGCCCCCTGCATCGTCGTCCACACGACGTCCGCGTCGTCCAGGGCGAAGAGTCTGCCGTCGCAGGAGGCGAGCGACCTGGTGCCGGCCGGGCAGCAGCCGATGTCCTGCCAGCCGGCAACGGCCTCGGTCACCGGCCGACACAGCAGCCTGCCCGTCGATGTGGCCGCGTAGACGCCGTACGGGCCATCGGGAAACGCTTCCCGGGGCACGGCCAGCGCGACCACGTCGGGTGCGGGCTGCACCCGCTGCCACAGCAGGTTCTGCGCGCACTCCTCACGCGTGGCCAGCATGCCGTCGTCCAACACCGCGAACAGCAGGTTGCCACCGGCTGCCAGCGCCCGCACGCCGTCCCGTGGCCCGATCGCGGTCCAGCCGGTCTGCGGTGCGCACAGGCGGTCGATCACGTTGCGGGTGATCCGCGCGACCACCGGGTCGGCCAGTTCGGCGCCCCAGTTGACGGTGCCGGCGTTGAACACCGTGCCGGCACCCGAGCTGAAGATGCCCATCGTCGCCGCACCGCCCTGACCGTGCGCCGACCAGTGCCGCAGGTCTGCCGTGGCCAGCACCGCGAACGACGCCGGGGTGCCGTCCCGGCCGGTCGCCCGTGGCACACCTGCGATCTCGACGATGTCGGCGGCGTCGGTCTCGTAGCCAAGGGCGCCCTGCGCGAACTTGTCCCCGTCGGTCAGTCCGGTGCCGTCGAACACCCAGTGGTCGGCGAACCGGACCGTGTAGGCGTCCTCGTACATCGTGGCCATGCCCGGCCCCCAGCAACCGGCACCGAGCCGGAAACTGATTCCGGTCAACGTGTTCTCCGGTCGATGCACCGGCGCGGCACACCATTCCACAGTGGTCAGTTCAGGATTGACGCACGGATCGGCGGCGGCATCGCGGTAGCACACCATCGTGCGGCCGTCGTCCTCCAGCCGCATCTGCCACCAGCACGTGTTGCCGCCGAACACCGCGAGGTTCCCGCCGCGCCGGGTGAAGTTCTCGACCGTGTCGCGCATCTCCCAGGTCCAGTACTCGTCGTGGCCGTTCACCACGAGCAACCTGTAGTGCCGCAACAGGTCCGGCCGCAGGTGCAGATCGAGGTCCGAGCAGAGGTCCACGTCGATCCGCTCGGACCGCAGCCAGCGCAGCAGCCCGTCCTCCCACCGCTCCGGCGGCGGGCCGCCACCGGGCCGGTCGAACGACACGCGGGCCGCGCGCCAGGGATCTTCGGTCCAGTACAGCCCCTCCCCCGGCACGCCGGCCCGGTTGTAGGCCTGCCACGTGGCAAACGGCACGGACAGCAGGACAGGACCAGTCGGCCGATCGGTCCGGACCACGAACCAGACCTCGCCGTCCTCGCCGGCACCGGGCCGGAACACCGCGCGGTACAAGGAACTGCGCCAATCATCGGGTACCCGAAGCGTCCAGTGCTCGCCGGAAATTGTGCTGGTGAGCAGAATCTCGCCGGTCACCGCGTCCTCGACCGTGACCGACCCGCACGGCGGCCCGCCCGCCGAGTCGCCGACCCGGAACGGCAACAGCTCGCCCTGCGCGCAGGACGTGGCCAACGCGTATGCCCAGAGCACGCCGGACCCTACCGCCGTGGTGGCACTGCGTGACCGAAGCCGGGTGCGATTGCAGATTTCCCGGCCTTCGGTACTGAATCGGTTCCGGCTCCGGAACCGTCAACGACCGGCCACGACAATCGCGTGTCCACCGATCATCACGGAATTGTCCGGAAACTGGCAAAAATCGATGATCAACACGTCTTGACCAGCCAGTCGTCCGGTAGGACCGTGCACATCACGAAGGCAAAGTAAGCGCTTCCCCACTTGCAGGACAACAGTCAGGAGGTCACGCGCATGGTTGGTGCGACAACGACGTCGGCTGAACACGTGCCTGCCCGGCGAGGTAGGCGGAGATTACTCGTGGCACTCGTCGTCGCGGCACTGCCGGCGGCGGCGATCACCGCGGCGGTGACGTTCGCGGCACCGGCGGCCAACGCTGCCGTGCCCGGGCCGCCAGCGGGTTGGACCACCGCGTTCAGCGACGACTTCAACGGCACGGCGGGTACCGGGGTCTCGTCGGCCAACTGGATCTACGACACCGGCCCCGGTTCCAACTTCGGCACCGGCGAGATCGAGACGATGACCACGTCCACCAGCAACGTCCACCTGGACGGCGCCGGCGACCTGGACATCACGGCACTCGGGTCCGGCAGCAACTGGACGTCCGGCCGCATCCAGACACCGACCGCCAACGTGGGCGCGCCGGCAGGCGGCGAACTCGAAGTCACCGCGTCGATCCAGCAACCCAACCCGAGCAATGGTCTTGGCTACTGGCCCGCGTTCTGGATGCTCGGCCCCGGCCAGTGGCCGGAGAACGGCGAGATCGACATCCTGGAGGACGTCAACTCGCTGTCCGACCGCTCCGGCACCATCCACTGTGGAACCGACCCCGGTGGCGTATGCAACGAGCCGAACGGCATCGGCAGCGGCCTGGCCGCCTGCTCGGGCTGCCAGACCGGATTCCACACGTACTCGATCATCCTGAACCGCACCAACACCTCCGCCGAGTCGATCAGCTGGCTGGTCGACGGCACGCAGGTGTTCAACGTGAACGAGAACCAGGTGCCGGTCGCGACCTGGCAGGCCGCGTTCGACCACAACATGTCGATCATCTTCGACCTGGCCATGGGCGGCGGCTTCCCGAACGGCGTCTGTGGCTGCACGAGTCCCAACGCGGGCACGACATCGGGTGGCACGATGGCCGTCCAGTACGTCGCCGCCTACGAGAAGGGCGCCGGTGGTGGCACCACGCAGCCGCCGCCGAGTGGCGGCGGCGCGATCACCGGCCAGGGTGGCCTGTGCCTGGACGACCGCTCTGCCAGCACGGCCAACTTCAACCCGATCCAGATCTACACCTGCAACGGGACCGTGGCGCAGCAGTGGACGGTGGTTCAGGCGGGCAGCACGCTACACGTCCTTGGCAAGTGCCTGGACGTGAACGGTGCCGGCACCACCGACGGCACCACAGTGGATCTGTTCGACTGCAACAACACAGGCGCACAGGTGTGGATACCGCAGGCCAACGGGTCGCTGTTCAACCCGAACTCCGGCAAGTGCCTTGACGACCCCAACTTCTCCACCACACCGGGCACCCAGTTGCAGATCTGGGACTGCACCGGCGGCACGAACCAGCACTGGAACCTACCCTGATCAGAAAGTGTCGAGCATGCGCGGCGGCGCCGATGTCGCCAGGACATCGAGCGCCGTCGCGTCCTCGCGCTGGCCGGACACGTGGCCGGCCTGGCGCAACGCGTCCACCGTCGTCAGTCCACAGTAGAGCGAAGCGAACCCGGCCACGGACAGGTGTACCGAAGTGTCCAGCTTGCTGCGCCGCAACTGACCGACACCGCCGTCCACCGTCAACGACCACGTGCCGGTGTTCCACGGCGCCAGCTTGTCCTCCATGCTGAACAACGCCCGCCCGTGCACCCCGGTCGGCCAGCCGCGCCCACTGACGGCCACCGCGATGTCCACCGGCCGGTGCATCCACCGCACCAGCTTGTGCACCTGGCCCAGTTCCAGCGGCAGCAGATCAGCGACGATGTCACCGTCGAGCAGGCACAGCCGCACCGTCGGGACCACCGTGTGCCAGGTCGCCATCACGGTGAACAGCGCCTGGGCCGCCTCCGGTGTCGCAGCCAGCAGCTCGTGCACGGTCAGCACGGAGTCCTTGTCGCCGTAGTGCTGCCCGCGGGTCCACAGGTAGTAGCCGACCACCTGGTCGGCCACCACGGCGACGGTCAGCCCGTCCACGCCGCGCGGCAGGCCGTCGGTGCGCAGCCGTTCCTCGTCCCTGCTGAGCATGCCGTTGCCGGTCACGGCCACCGAGCGGTACACCTCGTGCACGTCGGCCAGGTCGTCGACCGTGCCCTCGCGGACCTCGATGTGCGTCGGGATCGGCGACCGGGGCAGGGCCAGGGTGGGCAGCGCCACGGTGACCAGTTGGCCGGTCGTGGCCCAGCCGAGTGCCCGGTACACCGTGGAGATCGACGGGTACAGCGCGCTGACCACGGCGCCCCGCTCCTTCGCCCGCGCCAGCAGCGCACCGATCAGGGTCCGCGCCAAACCGTGTCCCCTGGCCTCTGCGGCGACCGCCACCCCACCGATGTCGGCGGCCTCCAGCAGGCGCCCACCCCACCACTGCTCGTCGTGCAGGTCGAACGCCTGGCCGACCAGCCTGCCGCCGAGGAACGCACCGTGCCGGGTCGCGCCGCCGCCGAACCGGTCCGGCGGCGGGGTGTCGGTGGCCGGGAAACCGAAACTGCGCTTGCTCAGCAGCACACTGTCCGCGACATCGTGGTCGTCGAGTTCCCGCAGCTCCAGACCGTGCACCACCATGCCACACCCTCTCGCTTCACCCGAACGTTCGGTGCCGCGAGTCTAAGGTGCATCACAGCGCCAGTTCGCCCGGTGCCGAACGTGGCTGCCGAACGAGGAGGGAGTCGGATGACGGACACGTATGCCCCCGATCTGCTGGCCCGCGCGCACGCGGTGCTGGCCGAACATCCCGTGGTGGACGGCCACAACGACCTGCCGTGGGCGTTGCGCGAGCAGGTCGGCTACCGGATCGACGAACGGGACATCGCCAAGGACCAGTCGGCCCACCTGCACACCGACCTGGACCGGCTGCGGTCCGGTGGTGTCGGCGGCCAGTTCTGGTCGGTGTTCGTGCCGTCCAGGCTGCAGGGCGAGACCGCGGTGACCGCCACCCTGGAACAGGTGGACTGCGTTTTGTCGCTGGTGGCCCGCTACGGCAACCGGCTGCGCCTGGCCCGCACCGCCGACGACATGCGTGCCGCGCGGGCGGACGGCCGGATCGCGTCGCTGATGGGCGCCGAGGGCGGCCACTCCATCGCGTGTTCACTGGCCACCCTGCGGGCGCTGCACGCGCTGGGTGTCCGGTACATGACGCTGACCCACAACCAGAACGTGCCGTGGGCGGACTCGGCCACCGACGAACCCGTGGCACACGGGCTCACCAGGTTCGGTGCGGAGGTGGTGCGGGAGATGAACAGGACCGGCATGCTGGTCGACCTCTCGCACGTCTCGCCGGACACCATGCGGGACGCGCTGCGGGTGACCAGATCCCCGGTCCTCTTCTCGCACTCGTCGTCCCGCGCCATGTGCGACCACCCGCGCAACATCCCCGACGACGTGTTGGCACTGCTGCCGGCCAACGGCGGTGTCGCGATGGCCACGTTCGTGCCGATGTTCGTGCTGCCGGCTGCCGCCGAATGGATCAAGGGCGCCAACGAGAACCTGGCGAAACACGGCATCAACCCGCTGTCCATGACACCGGAGGCGATGGAACTGCACGCCGCCTACTCGGCGGCCAATCCGCCGCCGGTGGCGACCGTGGCCACGGTCGCCGACCACGTGGACCACATGCGTGAGGTGGCCGGCATCGACCACATCGGCATCGGCGGTGACTTCGACGGCACCGCGTTCACACCGTCCGGGCTGGACGACGTGTCGTGCTACCCGAACCTGATCGCCGAACTGCTCGACCGCGGCTGGTCCGAGGCCGACATCGCGAAACTCACCTGGGGCAACGCGGTCCGCGTGCTCGGCGACGCCGAGGACAGGGCGCGCGAGCTGAGCAAATACGAGGCACCGTCCATCGCCACCATCGAGGAACTGGACGGGGACCAGGCATGACGGTGACCGACAACAAGGAGCTGTCCCGCTACGAACTGCGCGACGGTGACCAGCTCGTCGGCTTCGCCGAATACCACTTCCACCGCGGCGAAATGGCGATTCTGCACACCGAGATCAAGCCGGAGTTCGGTGGCCACGGATTCGGCGGGCAACTCGCCAAGGCGATGCTGGACGACGCCCGGGCCCGGGGTCTGAAGGTGCTGCCCTACTGCCCGTTCACGCGTGCCTGGATCGTCAAGCACCCGGATTATCAGGACCTCGTACCGGACACCCACAAGAGCATGTTGGAGCAGTAGTTAGGGTGGCCGCATGCGGCTGCTGAGGACGCCTGAGGACCGGTTCACCGACCTACCCGACTTCGCCGTCGAGCCGCGCTACGCGGACGTCCCTGACCAGGACGGCGGCACGTTGCGGATGGCTTACGTGCAACAGGGACCGGAGGACGGCCCGCCGGTGCTGTTACTGCACGGCGAGCCGAGCTGGTCGTTCCTGTACCGCAAGGTGATGCCGGTGCTGGCCGATGCCGGTCTCCGCGCGATCGCGCCGGACCTGGTCGGCTTCGGCCGGTCGGACAAGCCGACCGAGCCCGGTGACCACAGCTACGCCCGGCACGTCGAATGGGTGCGGTCGCTGGCGTTCGACGCGCTGGACCTGCGTGGCGTGACGCTGGTCGGCCAGGACTGGGGCGGCCTGATCGGGCTGCGGCTGCTGGCCGAGCACGAGGATCGGTTCAGCGCTGTGGTCACCGCGAACACCGGGCTGCCCACGGGTGACGTGGACATGCCTGCCGTGTGGTGGAAATTCCGCAAGTCGGTGGAGCAGGCCGAGGTGCTGGACATCGCCAGGTTCGTGCAGAACGGCTGCCGCAAGAAGATGCCCGCCGCCGTGCGTGCCGGCTACGACGCACCGTTCCCCGACGAGTCGTTCAAGGCGGGCCCGAGGGCGATGCCGGGCCTGGTGCCGACCCGGCCGGACGATCCGGCCACCGAGGCCAACCGGGCGGCGTGGCAGGTGTTGCGGCGCTGTGAACTGCCGTTCCTGGTGGCGTTCAGCGACAGCGACCCGATCACGGCGGCGATGGCGCCGGTGCTGCGCGCGGCGATTCCGGGTGCCGCTGGCCGCAAGCACCCGACGATCACCGGCGCAGGGCACTTCCTCCAGGAGGACGCTGGTGCGGCGCTCGGCTCGGTGGTGGCCGAGTTCGTGCGCCGCACCACCGTCTAGATCGCCGACAGTTCGGGCGTCAGGTCACCAAGACCCATGGCGCCCATGGACAACGCGGTCATGTGCCACGACTTGAGGTCGAAGTCGCTGCCCCGGGCCGCCCGCGCCGCGGTCCGGCCGGCCAGCCACGCGCGTTCGCCCAGCTTGTAGCCGATCGCCTGGGACGGCACACCGAGGTAGCGGATGATCTCGCTGTCCACGAACGCGTCGTCCCTCGGTGACCCGTTCCGGAACATGTCCCGGCCGAGGTCGGGTGTCCACGTCTGTCCGGCGCCGACCGGAGAGTCCGACGGGATGGCCAGTTCCAGGTGCATGCCGATGTCGATGATCACGCGAATCACCCGGCGCATCTGGGCGTCCAGGTAGCCGAGTTGGGCACCGGGGTCGGCGAGGTAGCCCAGTTCGTCCATCAGCCGTTCCGCGTACAGCGCCCAGCCTTCCGTCATCGCGCTGACCGAACCGACGCTGGTCTGGTACCTGGACAGTTGCCCGGACAGGGTCGCCCAGTGCGCGAACTGGAGGTGATGGCCGGGGACACTCTCGTGGTACCACGTGCTGACCAGCTTCCACAGCGGGAACCGGGTGCGGCCCAGCGTGGGCAACCAGGTCCGGCCGGGTCGGGCGAAGTCCGGCGACGGCCGTGTGTAGTACGGCGCGGCGGCACTACCCGGCGGTGCGATGCGCGACTCGACCAGCTTGACCTGCTCGGCCAGGTCGAAGTGCGTGCCGTCCAGGTTTGCCAGCGCGGTGTTGATCATCTCCTGTAGCCGGGCCCGGATCCGGTCCTCGCCGTCGACGACCTCGCCGTAGGTGTCCAGGTGCTCGACGGCTTCGTCCAGTGTGGCGCCGGGCAGCACCAGGTTCGCCTGTTCCCGTTGCCGGACGACCAGCCTGCGGTATTCCGACCACGCCCACTCGTAGGCTTCGGCGAGGTCGAGTTCGCCGCCGTTGCGCATCCTGGCCAGCAGCGCGTACCGCTGCGCACCCACGGCGTCCGGTGTCCCGTCGGCTTGCGGCAGATAGTCCTCCAACAGCCAGGTGCGCAGCGCGTCCGTGGCCCCGATCGCGGCGGCAGCGGCGGCATCCAGGTCCGCACGCAGCGCCGGGGACACGTCAGCGGCCGACGTGATCTCGGCGAACCAGCCCTTGCCCTGCCCGGCTGCCGCCCACTCCCGCAACTGCTCGGCCTGGGTGATCACCTGCCGTGGTGCGGCGAACAGGCCACGCCGGGCACCCTCGGCCAGCGACGCGATGTAGCCGGTGGTCGCGTCGGGCAGCCTCGTCATCCGGCGGGCGATCATCGCCCAGTCGTCCTCGGTGGCCGTCGGCATCATCGTGAACGTCATCCGCACGGCCTGCAGCGGGCCGATGATGTTCTGCACCGACCGCAGGTGCTCGCCGCTCGCGCTCACCTCCAGGGCGACGGTCAGCCGTTCGCGCAACAACCGGGCGCACCGGAGTTCGTCACCGGTCAGCCCGCCGTTGACGTCGCGTTCCAGTACGTCGAGTGCGGTGAGCGTGCGGCGGGACAGCTCGTCAATGGCATCTTGACCGGCAGGCGACATGTCGCGCAGGCGGTCGGTCGGGATACCCAACGAGGTGGCTTGCAACGGATCCAGCTCGGTAAGCGCGGACACATGGGCGTCGGCCAGGTCACGGACGGCGCGGGATGGGCTGCTGTTCGGCATGGCCCCATTCTGGCCCCCGTTTCAGTTGGCTCGGCGTCAGAACGCGCTGCCCGAGCCCTCCCGGTGGGCGCGCAGCAGGCCACCGGGCCACGACGAAGCAGGTGCCTTGTCGGGATTCCGCAGGGCCTGCGCGACAACGGCGCCGGCCAGCACCCGCTCGATGTCCAGCCTCGGGTAGCGCTGCTCGATGGTGGCCCGGTCGGTGCCTCCGGTGCTGCCGGCGCCGAAGTCAGCCAGCACACCGAGCCTGGTCAACATGGTGACCGGCCCACGCCGCTCGGCGATGTGCGGTGACGTGTGCAGCGCGATCGCCTCCCACACCTGGTCGACATCAGCCGCACCCATACCCTGCTCGGTGAGGAACGCGGCAGCGCCGTCGGCCCCGTCCACTTCGAACCGCTTGGCCCCGTCGTAGGCGTCGGTGGCGCCGATGTCGTGCAGGATGCAGGCAAGGAACAGCAGGTCAGCCGAGTAGTCGATGTTCGACCGCGCGGCGGTGGCGGTGGCGTGCAGGTAGGTGCGCACGCTGTGGTTGAGCACGGCAGGGTGCTCGTGCGTCGTGGCCAACTCCAGCGCCTGTACGGCGATCGGGTCGGTCGGCAGGGAGATCGGGCCGGTCATGGCCCCACTGTGCCAGCCTCTTCGTCCCGGGCCCGTTGCAGCACGATGCTCACCCGGGGCCTGGGCAGGGGGCGTCAGCTCAGCGGGTTGTGCACAGCGGGCCGGCTCGGCCAGTTCGAACGCGGCATGCACATCTCGTGCCGTCTGGGCGGCTGCGAGCGTGGCCACCACGAGCACCATCGCGGTCGCGACCACCCACACCGCTGTTCGACGCGGCGACGCGGACAACAGTGCGGTGACCCGCATCGGCACCGGTCCGGAACGTGGGCCGGCCAGCAGTGCCGCCTTGCCGATCACCTGCCCGCGCCACGATCCGCACCTGGCCGAGCGCGGTCGCCGCCAACGCCGTGGGGACCAGACCGCTCGCCGCGGCCAGCGGCACCGAGGACACCGTCAGCCCCCAGGTGGCCACCCGGGGGTCGAGCCGGTCGGCCACCCGACGTGCCGACGCGGCTGCCAGCACGGGCAGCAGCAGCGGCGGGTACACCACGGGATGCACGGGCCAGCCCCCTCGACCATCTACAACTCTGTAGAACCCTACTCCGGGTCGGCCCGCTGGTTGAGCCAGATCCGCAACTGGTCCTCGTCCTCACCGCGCAGCGTGCCGAGAAAGGACCGCAGCACGGCCGTGCGGCTCGGTCCCCGGTCAAGAAGCGCGCCCATGTGCGCGGCGACGACATCGGCCGCACCCAGTGACGACTGGTACACGTGGCCACGACCGGCCGGCGCCCGATCCACCAATCCCTTGTCCACCAAGCGGTTCAGGATCGTGTGTACGGCGTTGTAGCTGAGTTCGGTGTCCACCGAGCGTTGGACCTCCTGCACGGTCGCAGGCCGGCTGGCCGCGGCCAGTGCCGCGATCACCTCGGCCTCCAGCTCGCCGTGCGCGCGCCGATTCGCCCGCTGTCCGGACATTCCCGCGACACCTCCCGTGCCCGTTGGGTGTCCCGCCGCTCAGCAGCCGAACGTGTGCGCGCCGGCCAGTAGTTGCGAGGACACGGCGGGAGCCTGCGCCGCCTGCGACTGGAGACCGCCGCCTGCCTCGGGATGGCTGCGTGAGCACTTGGCCAACTGGTCGAGCACCGTGAGCGCGTCCCGGCTCGGCAGCAGATCGGTGAAGTACGTGCCGAGCGCCAGGTCCACCGACGTGTCCTGCCGGTTGTCCCTGACCAGTTGGGCGCACGGCACCAGCAGGCTGAGCGTGCGCGCCGCGCCTGCGCCGTTCGGGCCGAAGCGGATCTGCCCGAAGCATCGCATGTCGCCGTGCGGGTATCGGGGATCGTTGGCCGGCGCGCCGACCTGCGCGAAACCGTACTGCTGGAGTTCCAGCGCGATCCGGCCGGCCAGGCCGACCTGGGAGCTGGAGTTCAAAGTCCGCACGCGGACCCGGGCGGCCGGGATAGGGTCGACCGCGTTCAGGGCGGAATAGGGCAACGGGGTGATCACGGGCAATCCGGCCGGGGTGCTGGCCGACGCCGCGCAACTGGACTGTACGGTGCTGTCTCCGGCTTGGCGCAGCACGTGCTGCCACACCGTCACGCTCGCCGTGGCCAGTAGGACCAGCAGGATGAGCGCAGGCCATGGCCTGCGGCGGCGATAACGACGCAGGCCGGGTTGCCGCGGAATGATTGGGTCCACGCTGCCGAGGTACCTCCGACGTGTCACGACCGGAGGCGTTCCCCTCGCGCGACCGGCACCGACAACGCTACTCCACAAATTGTAGAATCGCCGGACTGGCCGGCAGCCGGACAACGGATGGGGGATGATGTGGTGTGACCACGGAGACGGCGATGGCTCATCGAGGGGACGTGACGAGGGTCCACACGAGCCCTGCGCGCGCGGCCGACCGCCCCCACCTGCTGATGTGTCGGCTGTTCACGATCGGCTGCCGCCATGGGTGAATGGGACGGCCGCGGCCGACATACCTCCGTCCTGGGCCGGGTGGACTGGTCGTGCTGGCTGGCCGTCGTCGGCCTGCTGTTCGTGACCGTGATCTCGTTCGTCGTGAAGTTTCCCGTGCTGGGAATCATCACTGTGATCATCGCCATCCTGCTCGTGGTGTTCGACTCGTGGGTCAATCGGCCCGACGGTGGCCGGTCCCGGCGCAACGAGGCCAGGAACACCGGCTGGAGCGAGGTCCGGCCGAGCACCAGCGCCGTGTCCCAGGCTCCGGTACGGCAACGGCAGCCCGCACCGCGGCAGCCCGCGCGGCAGCCGAACCGGCCCGCGCCGAACAACTTCCAGGCACCCGGTGGGCGAGGCGCGCGGGGTCAGCCACCGCGCGGCCCGCAGGGCCAACCGCCCCGACCGAACGTCGGCCAGCCAGGCCAGCCCGGTCGACCCGCTTCCGGCCAGCCGCCGCGTCCGCCGCAGGGCCAGCCGCCGCGCCCCAACCAGGCCCAGCCGCAACCGCCGACGAGGGTCAATCCGCAGCAGCCGTTCCGGCCCGGGCCGCAGCAGCAGCCGGCCAGGGGTCGGGAACCCGATTTCCGGACCCGCACCTGACGGCTCGGTAGATCGCTCAGCCGAGCAGGTCGCGCAGGATCTGTTCGTCGGCCTCGTCGAGTGTGCCGACGAATCGACGGAGTACCGAACGCCGGTCCGGCCCGGCCGCGAGCAGCAGGTGCATTCGTTCCGCCGTCAGTTCGGCGGGCTGTTTCGTCGGCGAGTACCGGTGCGCCCTGCCGTCCGCATGTCGCTGCGCGAGACCCTTCTCGTGCAGGCGGACCAGAATGGTCTGCACCGTGTTGTAGGCCAGGCCGGCACCGAGCGCGCGCTGGACCTCACGTGAATTGAGCGGGCGGTCCGCCGCCCACAACGTGGCCAACACCTCGTTCTCCAGTTCACCGCCTGCCCTGCGACGGTTCTCATTGGCCGCGTCCACCAACGTCCTCCACCTCTTCGGGTAAGGACCGACTTTACCTCTGCTGCGACTACGAGCCCTATCAACTCCTACACACTGTAGGTGTAGGATCGCTCGGCCGGTGTCGTCCGCGGTCCGAGGAGCAGTGTGGGACGTATCGCTGTGGGACGTATCGCTATTGTGTCGGCCGGTCTCGGTGCCGGCCACGACGGTGCCGCCAAGGAGATCGGGCGGCGCCTGGCAGCGGCGGGCCACCAGGTCACCTGCCACGACTTCCTCGAACTGCTGCCCGGCCGGGTGGGCAGGCGAGTGCGCGAGGCCTACCGGCGCCAGCTGGACATCGCGCCGGGCAGCTGGGAATGGCTGCTCAACGTGCTCCAGCGCAGCAAGGTGATGACAGCCCTCACCGTCTGGCTGGCGGCCACCTCGTCCAAGGCGATGCTGCGGGCGTTCGGTCCGGACGTGGACGCCGTCGTCTGCACCTACCCGCTGGCCGGCCAGGTCGCCATGCGGCTGCGCAGGCGCGGCCGGTTGCCCGCGTCGGTCATCACCTACCTGACCGACCCCTTCGTCCATCCACTGTGGCTGGCCGATGGCACGGACCTCTTCCTGGCGCCCCACCCGGAGATCGCGACGCAGGCCCGGTTGCTCGGCGCGCAGCGGGTCGCCGTCGTCGCACCCGCTGTCCCGCCAGCGTTCCGACCCGCAACCGACGAGACCGAGCGGGCCGCGGCCCGCGACCTGTTCGGCTTACCCGCCGACGACCTGCTCGCCCTCGTGCTGTCCGGGTCCTGGGCGGTCGGCGAGATCGAGGAGTCCGCGCGCGAGGTGGCGGCAGGCGGGATCGCGACGCCGGTCGTGGTGTGTGGGGAGAATTCCGCACTACGCGAGCGTTTGCACGACCTCACCCCAGGTGTGGTGCTCGGCTGGGTGGACGACATGCCGGACCTGATGCGCGCCTGCGACGTCGTCCTGCTGAACTCCGGTGGGCTCACGTTCTTCGAGGCGCACGCGACCGGCGTGCCGATGCTCGCCTACCGGTGTCTCGCCGGGCACGGCCGCACCAACGCGAGCTCGCTCGAACACGCCGGCATGGCCACGTGGCTGCACAACGGGTCAGAACTGACCGGTGCGTTGGCCACGCTGGCGGCCACGCGCTCCCCCACCCGCCCGTCGGTCGGCGTCGGCACCGCGTGTCCCAGCGTCGCGATCTCCGGCCTGGTCCGGCAGCCATCGCCCGCGTCACCGAGAGAACCGTTGGTGGGCCGTCGAATTCGCAGGCTCACCGTCGTCGTCGCGGCCATGGCGTGGCTGCTGTGGGTGGTCACCAGCGGCACCAGCCTCGCCGTGGAACACGGCTTCCGGGCCGTCGGCGAGACCGGCGTGCAGGCCGGTGACGTGTACTTCGTGGTCGAGGTGCCGACCAACCAGCCGGTCACCGGACCGGACGTCGATCAGCTCATCCGGCTCGACGCGGCAGCCGCGGTCAGCGTCACGACGGCCGCCGAGAACCCGAGGGCGGTGGCGACCGTCGCTGGGGCCGGCATCGTGGTGGTGAACTCGGC
>DASUJK010000136.1:0-39546 GCA_036279295.1 Pseudonocardiaceae bacterium
CTGGCCTCGGCCGGCCATTCTGCGCCATGACCCGGGTCTTGCCGCAAGCCCCCCAGTGCGCTATATGTTGACAGTGGCGGGAGGAGTTCAGGCCGCCGGCACCGTCACCAGCATCTTTCCCGTGTTCTCGCCGCGCATCATGCCGAGGAAGGCCTCCGGCGCGTTGGCCAGGCCGGCCACCACGGTTTCCCGGTAGCGCAACTGCCCGTCTGCCAACCAACGACTCGCCTCGGCGATGAACTGGTCACGCAATGCCAGATGGTCGCCGACCAGCATGCCGCGAATGCTCAGCCGCTTACCGATGATCATGGCCATGTTGCGCGGCGCGGGCGTCGGTTCCGTGGTGTTGTACAACGAGATCATGCCGCACACCGTGACCCGGCCGTGCACGTTCAACACCGACATCGCGGCTTCCAGGTGTTCGCCGCCGACGTTGTCGAAATACACATCGATACCATCCGGTGCCGCAGCGGAGAGCTGGTCGACGACCGGCCCGTCCTTGTAGTTGAAAGCGGCGTCGAAACCCAGTTCGTCGACCAGATGCGCGACCTTCTCCGCTGATCCGGCACTGCCGATCACCCGCTTGGCGCCCTTCAACCGCGCCACCTGACCGGCGATCGAGCCGACCGCACCGGCCGCACCGGACACGAAAACCGTGTCACCCTCCCGCATGGCGGCGATCTCCACCAGACCCGCGTACGCCGTCAGCCCCGGCATGCCGAGCACTCCGAGATACGCGCCGGCAGGCGCCAGCGACAGGTCGACCTTGGCCGCGTGCCTGGCCTCGACCAGCGCGAACTCCCGCCAACCGGACCCGTGCAGCACCATGTCACCCGGTTGCAACGAGTCGTCCGCAGAGACCACGACCTCGCCGACCGCGCCACCGTCCATCACCTTGCCCACGGCGAACGGCGGAGCATAGGACTTCACGTCGTTCATCCGGCCACGCATGTACGGGTCGACGCTCATCACCAGGTTGCGCACCAGCACCTGACCGGGTCCCGGCGTGGGCACCTCGACCTCGGCGTGCTCGAAGTTCTCCTGCGTCGGCCAGCCGTGCGGCCTCGACGCCAAGCGGATCTCCAAGCCCTTGCTCGGTAGCGCACTGGTCATGTCTGCCCCTCCAGAAGTTCGGCAACGGGGGACATCATGACAGGAGATTCAGTGCTCCGGCTCGGATCGATTTCGCCTGGGCAGCAGACCCGCCTTGCGCAACGCGTCGCGCAGCGCGTCGTACGTCCTGCCCACCTCGGCGTCTGCCGTGTCAGCGGCATCGGGAGCCAGGTCGTGCGTCGGCGGCAGCGGCTCCGGCTGTGACCCGATACGCAGCCACCGCTCGCCCCACAGCGCCTCGGCCGCCGACTCCCAGTGCAGCCGCACGCTCACCTTCGACACACGTTCCCGCGCGATCGCCTCGGCCAGAGCCTGGTCTGCGTCACCGAGTTTCTTGCGCAGCTCGTCGGAGACCGACCTGTCGTGTTCCCGCATCCGCCGGACCGCCTCGGTGTTCCGGTCGGCGAGTTCCTTGTAGCGGCGGACGGCACCCGAACTCACAGGGCACCGTCCTTGTCGATGTCGAACGGGATGATCACCTGTGGCCGCGCGTGCTCGAACCGGTCGAAGTACAGGCCACGCCTGGCCCGGGGCGACCACGAGATCAGCTGACCGGGGGACAGGGCCTGGAGTTCCTGGCCCTGCACGTCGAACGCCACCCACGGCCCGATGTCCTCGACCTGTCCCATCGGCAACGACGCCTTCAACCGGCCGACACCACGCCACCAGCCGAACACGTGCGTGTGGTGTTCGGGTCCGTGCCGCAGTACCGCCCGCAGCTGGTCCAGTCCGGACGGCGACCCGACGACCTTGGTCTCCAACGTCGTGTGCACCGCGTCGACGCCGTAGCAGAACAGGTAGTGCGGCTTGACCTCGTGCGAGACACCGGCGGTTCGGGCGGCCGCGAGTTCGGCAGCCACCTGACCGAGGATATTTGGAAAATCCGATCGTTCAACAATTGAAACTTCATGAGTGTCAAGTCTCAGACGTTCGGCAAGGCGTGTCACCGGTTGGGTCGCGTCGCCGACCAGGGGGCACAGCGTGAACGCCACCGACCCCGGCATGTGTTGCCGCGCAACGGACAGCGCGGCCGCACCGAGCACGCTGGCAGCGTCCAGCGGCGACGAGCCGATCACCGCGAAGTTGCGGCCCGGCGACCCGGTCAGCGTCGTGACGGCCGCGCTGCCGGCCACGTCGATGATCTGGCCGAGCACGGCACGTGGCACCTCGGTGCCGGGCCGCAGCTCCTGGAAATCGGCGGTGTCGGCCAACGCTGGCACCCGGCTGCCGTCGAACAGGGTCGGCTCGGCCAGGTTGAACGGCTGCCGTTGCTCCCACAGCTGCTGCTGGAGCACGTCGAACGTGCCCCTGCTGGTCGAGTCGGGAATGCGGGCCACCTGATTGCCTTGCCGCACACCGGATTCGTGGTTCACCACCGCGTGCCACCGAGGCAGTTCGACGGCCGCGTCGTTCACGTCGGCCAGCACCCGGCGGGCCTTGGGCAGGGCGACCCGCAGGATGAACTGCTCGAAGATGGCCGGCTTGCCCCAGAACGCCTCGATGCCGGACACGTCCTGGCTGGCCAGCACGAGGTGGATGCCCTGCGAGCGGCCGCGCCGCGCCACGTCCTCCAGCAGCCGGGCCGCTGTCGTCGCGACGACGTCCCGCTCTGCGAACAGGTACTGGAACTCGTCGATCACCGCGACGATCCGGGGCCACCGGCCACCGGGGTCCTCGGCACGCAGTTCCTCCAGCTTGGTGACCTCGTACTGCTTGGCAACATTCGCCCGGTCGCGCATGGTGTCGGACAGGAACTGGAGCAGTGCCACGCCGAACTCCCGGTCGGCGTTCACGTTCACGCCGACCAGCCGCGCGTGCGGCAGCCACGTGGGATCACGCCGGCCCGGGGTGAACTGGGCGAACGAGACGCCTTCCTTGAAGTCCAGCAGGTAGAGCTCCAATTCGTCCGGTGAGTACCGGGCGGTCAGGCCGCCGAGCAGCGCGTAGAGGAAGTTGGTCTTGCCGGAGCCGGACGGCCCGGCGACCAGCGCGTGCGGTGACGAGTCGCCGAGCGCGACGTCGATCGGGTTGCCGTCCAGTCTGCCGACCGGCGTGCCGAGGCCGGGGCCAGAACCCTGCTGCCACAACGCATCCGGCATCAGGTCGGTGAACGTGCACAGCCGTGCCCGCCGGGCTTCCAGCTCCTCGGCGATGGCCGCGCACGCCTTCGGCACGTCGGCGCGGGGCAGCGGCGGGTCCAGGGTGACCGTGGCGTTGGGCCCGCTCATCGTGCACCGGGCGGTGTGTTCGTCGATGAAGTCGACCATCTCCATCGGACTGTTCACCGTCACCGGCACGTCCACCACGATCAGCTGCACACCGCACGCGAGCCCGTTGCGGGCCACCCGGAGCAGTTGCTGCTGCTGGTCGTCGGGTAGCGCCTTGCGGCTGCCGAACAGCACGGCGATCCGCCACGGCTCGGTGCGCCGGCCGGCCCGCCCGCTGATCGACCCCAACGACGTGTCACCGCCGGCCAGCACACCGGTGTGCACCCTGCGGATGTGGTCGGACAGTTCGTCCAGCAGTTCCTTGGGCGCCGCCGGATCGTGCACGGTCAACAGCCCCGCCCTGGTCAGCGGATACAGTCCGGGCAGGGAGCCGGTGAGCTGGCTGGTGTCCCACACGTGGATGTGCGCCAGGCCGGGTTGCAGATGACTCAAGACCCGCAGCAACAGGGTCTCCACCAGTGCTTCGGCGGTGCCACGACTGTCCGCTGTGGTGGCGATGTGCAGGTGGGAGGTGTCCAGCAGCGGCACGGCGACCGGGAACGGGACGCGCTCCGGGGCCTCGTCGGCGATCGCGGTGCCGATCCGCCACAGTTCCGGCAGCTCACCGATGCCGTCGGCGGTGCCGACCTGGCCCAGCCACGTCTGCCACGGCTCACCGGCGGCACCGGGCGCGGCCCTGGTGACCAGTTCGGTCAGGGCAAGCGGGCCGCCGGTCCACTCGGTGAAATGCGCCCGCCGGTCCTCGCCGACCTTGGCCACCACGTCCGCCATCCGCGGATTGGCCAGCGGGCCCGCCATCGCCGGGTCGACGGTGGCGGCTGTGCCTTCGGTGCGCAGCCACAGTTCCACCATCACCCTGGCGTGCTGCTCGGCCACCAGGTCCTGCTGCCGGCCTGCGATGCCGAGCGCCGTCGCCACCGCGGCTTGGAACTCGTCGAGCGCGGCCCTGATCTTGTCGCGCCGTTCGGTGCGCTTGTTCAACCCAAACCCCTCAGCCTGCGATCACAACCCCGCCACGAAGCGGTCCAGGCAGGCGAGACAACCGACCAGCTGCTCAAGGCAGACGCCCAGTTGCTCGTCGGCCCGCTGATGTTCTGGTGGCACGAGCGATACCGAATGGTTGCGGCTCAGGTCGGTCAGCGTGCGCACGGCGTCGGTCAACAGATCCCTCGCAGTACGCACATCCTGGTGTGCGGCCACGATCTGGTCGCGTACCTGTGCCGTGGTGGCTCGGATCGCCTCGATCGACACGATCGGCCTACAGCCCCGACGCGTAACTCTCGGCCTTGGAGATGGCCGCGTTGACCGTCTGGGCCACCTCGTCGACCGCACGCGCCGCGTCGGCCAGCAGGCCGTTGGCCTGCTCCGCGTCGGCGTGACCGCTGCCCTGGGTGACCATGGTGAGTGAGCCCTGCGCCTGTTCGAGCGCCGAACTGGCCTGTTGCAGCGCAGCGATGCTTTCGGTCGCCTGCTGGTTGGCCCGAGCGATACCGGCCCGAACATCGTCGACGCTAGCCATCTGGCGTTGATCTCCTGCTGTGCTCGTTGCTGCTAGTTGATGTTGACGGTTGCTGAAAACTAGCGGTCGGCTCGGACCCGGTTGCAACCGCGGTGGTCTGGTTGGGTGGAGTTCAACACCCGACTGGATGTGGTTGCCTGCTCTCAACGGATCAACGGCGGGACCGACGCCCCGCGGCAGGTGGTGTCCAGTTCACCCTCGGCGTCGCCGGACGTCCGGGCTCGACGACAGCTCCAGTTCCGTAATACCTGATTCGGGCCTGGGATTCGCCGTCCAAGTGGTGATAGCTGTTTCACCCTCCCAGCGCAGCGCTGACCAACCTGGTCGGTCCAGGGCCGAAACGGCGGTCATGACGGTCTGCGGGGGCGGCGTGTCCGCCGCGCCGAGGTCCACCAGCACGGTGAGCACGCCGTCGTGCTCGGTGATCCCGGTCAGGGTCGCGTCCCGGGAGATTCGGCTGGCCAGTGCCCGTGCCTGCCACTCGGCACCGGCCGCTCGCGAGGTTGCCACATCCACCCGCAACGTCAGTCGGCACCCCTCCCCGCCACCAGCGGCTGGTGGCGGGTGCCGGCGCACCGGCGGTGGCGATGGCACGGATTCCGGTAATGGTGCCGAGGACGCCACAGGGGCCTGCTCGGGGCTCGGATACGGGTCGTCACCGTGCCACGCCTCGACCAGCACCCGTTCGGCACCGGCGGCCAGCGTGGTGATCGCGTCCGGGTCCTCCAGCACGGTCCACGCCGTGGGCGGCTCGCAGGACACCCTCGGCACGACGAAATCGGGGCCGAGCCCTCGGACGAACTGCCGGACCGCACGGGCCAGCGGCGCGGCGATGTTGTGGGTCGCGCGTTCCTCGCTGGGCACCCGCATGGTCACCGACCAGCAGCCCGGTTCCTCGGCCGAGCAGTCGGCTGACTCCACGATGCGCCCGTCGACCTGCCACACCAGGTTCTGGCACGCGGACCGTGCCGCCTTGTCGCTCTCGGCCGCGAGGACCACCGTGACGAGTAGTTCGACGTGGTCGTCCATAGTGTTCGACATTGTCTCGCAGGCGTGAAGTCGAGCAAGGAGCTGGTATGGATCTCGGACTGGCCGATCGGGTGTACCTGGTCACGGGCGGTAGCAAGGGCCTCGGGTTCGCCACGGCGAAGGCACTCGTCGCGGACGGCGCCCGTGTCGTGCTGTCGTCGCGGTCGGCGGACAACGTCGACAAGGCAGTCGCCGAACTCGGTGCCAACGCCGTCGGCGTACCGGGCGACAACGCCGACCCGGAGCTGGCCGACCGGCTGGTCTCGGTCGCCAAGGAGCGGTTCGGTCGGGTGGACGGCCTGCTGGTCAGCGTGGGCGGCCCGCCGTTCGGCAGTGCGCTGGACACGTCGCTCGGCGACTGGGAACAGGCCTTCGGCTCGGTGTTCCTGGGCACGCTGCGGCTGCTCCGCACGGTGGCCGCCGAGCTGTCCGATGGTGGCGCGATGGCACTTGTGCTATCCACGTCGGTCCGTGAGCCGCTGGGCAACCTGGCCATCTCCAACGGGCTGCGGCCGGGTCTGGCGATGACGGCCAAGACTCTGGCCGACGAGCTGGGGCCACGCGGTATCCGGGTGGTCAGCCTGCTGCCCGGTGCGGTGGCCACCGAGCGGCTGGCCGGCCTGCTGGCCGATCCCGCCGCGCTGGAGGCCAGGGCAGCCACGATCCCGCTGCGTCGGGTCGCCGAGCCGGACGAGTTCGGCCGGGTGGCCGCGTTCGTGCTGTCGCCTGCGGCGTCCTACCTGACCGGGACCGTGATCAGCGTGGACGGGGGAGCGGTGCGCGGGCTCTGATCCCGGTGACTACCGGTACACCGCACCCGAGGACTGAACGAACTCGGTGATGTCGGCCAGCGCAGGCGTCCTGTGCAGCAGATCGTGTCCGACACCGGGGTAGATCCGCTCCTCGAACCGCAGTCCCCGGATCCGGTCCATGCCGGCCCTGGTGTCGGACACCGGTACCACCGTGTCGTCGTCGCCGTGCAGCCACAGCGCCGGGAGGTCGTCGCCGAGTGGATGGTCGAAGTCGATGGTGCTCAGGCACGTCTCGATGGCCCGCAACGTCTCGCGCTGGCACCGCCCGGCTGGGATCTCCTGTTCGGACAACAGGTCCAGGGCCTCCCACGGGCCGAGCACCGGTGCCGCCAACACGAGTGCGGTCACCCGCTCGGGGTGCAGCTGGGTGTACCGGACGACGACCATGCCGCCGACCGCGTGCCCGAACAGCACCATCGGCAGGCCGGCCGGCTGCTGGTCGATCACCGTCGCCAGGTCGGCGACGACCTGCTCGAAGTCGGTGACCAGCTCGGCCAGGTCGAACCCGACCACGACGGCACCGGCCGCGACCAGCGTTTCGGCCACCGAGGCGTCGGGCTGCTGGCCGAGATCGGGTACCAGCACGGCGAGCCAGGAATCGGATTCGACCATGGGGCAAGTCTGCAACAGCTCATCAGGCCTGGTCCGGCCAGCCGCCGGTCAGCCGGACGAAGCCGTCGACCGGGTCGGTCCACTGGTAGGTCCAGCACAGCCGACCGGTGGAGTCGACAACGCGAATCCGTCGGTACCCGGCGCCTTCGTAGGCATCCAGCGCCGGCAGCGCGTCGGCGGGGGAGCGCAGCCGCAGTGTCCAGCCGGGCACCTCGCCAGCCTCCCGCAGCAGCGCGGGGAAGCCGAGACCGGTGTCGTAGAGCGTGCCGGGCAGCGTCGTCCGCACCGGAGTGTCGACGACGTGGTGGGCGATCCGGTGCCACGCGATACCGTCGGGCCGGAGGGTGCCGTAGACGAACAGCCGGTCCGGCCAGTCCTCGGCGGCCGGTTCACCCATCACCGGATCGACGGTCAGCCCATCGTGACCCTGTTGCCCGACAAGGGAGACCGCCTCGGCCTGCGGCACATCGGCACACCGCACCGGGCTGCCGCGGACCAGCAGCGGCGCCCGCAGGTCACCCGCCGCCGTGTACGCCAGCACACCGTCCAGCTCGGTGCCGTCCTCCGTGGTCACCGTGCCGGATCCCAGGCGCACCAGGCGATAGCGTTCGCCGCGGCCCTCGCACACGTCCAGCACCCGCAGTTGATCACGGGTGGCCAGCCACACCGCGTGCCACTCGACGCGTCCCGGTTCGGCGGCCAGCGTCGCGGGCCGCTGACCGTCACGTACCCGCAGGTGCGTTGCCCACACCGCGGCCAGCCCGGTGCACCGGACCCGCAGCACGACCACCGGACCGGTCAGGCCGAGGGCGTGCCGCAGCCAGCTGATCTTCGCCGGGTTGGCGTTGGATCCATAGGCCAGCACCGGCGACCGGGCGGCCAGCGGTTCGGCGTCCCGCTCGGCGAGCCAGTCGTCCAGTTCGACACCGGCCACGCTCCAGCACCACGGCGGACCGGCGAGCAGGGCATGACCGGTGCCTCCTTCGTGCACGAAGGAGTGGTCCGGCCGGGTGCCCGGATACGGGTCGGCGGGGAAGGCGGCGTCGAGGAACGGCATCAAGCAGTCAACCTACCTGCGGCAACCTGGCCGCGGCGCAGGGTGCGGGACCTCAGTTGCCCATGAACGTGGTCCCGCACCCACCCCTCGCCCCGGCGACCACGCCGACGCCGTGGCAGAGATTTTCCTACCGGGTTGGCGGGTTGTAAACCACTGTCCACCTGGTGATCGACATAATGGGTGACTCATGCCACAGTAGCCGGCTGCGCGCTTCGTCTTTGGTGCCGTATAGGCCTTCCAGGCTCGGCGATGGCCGCTGCGTCGAATAGGGGATCGGTTCGCGGATTCGCTCCCTAGGGGCTGTGCCCCAATTTTGTTGAAAATAGGGAGTTGTCGCATTGAGTTGCGACGGGTACCTGCGGTGATTGCGGACGGTATCCGGGTTTCCGCCAGATGGGCGTTAACTGTGACAGTTCTGTCAATCGGCCGGCGTAGCTTCGGCCTACTGGTGGTACCTCCGATCGCTGGTACGTTCTGCGCACGTTGAGCCGATGAGGAAATACATGCGAGACGATGTTCAGGAGACGTCTGCGATTCTCGACCAGCCACCGGACGAGGTGTGGCGGGTACTCGGTGCGCCGGAGCTGTACTCCCGTTTCGTGCCGGAGATCAGCTGGTGCGAGGTAATCGACCAAGCTGACATCGGGCGTGGGCCGAAGTGCCACGTCCGGGTGTGCCCGGACCGGGACACAGTGGTGACAGCACGCATCGACGCGATCGTCTACCGGCCGGGCCAGCACATCGTGTGGTGCGTCGTGGACGACGACAGCAAGTGGGTGTCGATCGAACTGCGCCCGTGGGTCGGCAGGCGCACCCAACTGGTGGTGCAGGTGATGCTGCCGCACGTCGACGGGCAGCTCGTCGCGCGCCGGGTCACCGAGGCGGCCTCGCAACTGGGCCGGCACCTGGCTGGTCGACCGGCCAGGCAGGCCGATCTCGCCCCACACCTGGACCCCGGGTCGACCACACTCGGCGTGGCATCGACGCTGATCCGGGCCGGTGTGGTCTCCGCGGGCAGGCCGGACAAGGTGGCCCGCCAACTGGCCAGCCTCGCCAGGTGGGGCGCGACGATGCCCGGTGGCTACCAGGCCGCCGCCGCCCGTGGGGAGAACACGCCCGCGCTGCAGGACGAGCGCGGCATCCGCAGCTACGGTTCCGCCGTGGCCAGGGGCAAGCGGCTGGCCAGCGGCCTGGCCGCGAACGGTGTCGAGGCGGGCCAGCCGGTCGCGCTGATGTGCCGTAACCATGCCGCGATCGTCGAGTCGATCATCGCATGTGGACTGATCGGTGCCGATGCCGTGCTGCTCAACACCGGGCTGTCGGCGTCGTCGGTCGGTGACGTCATCGGCAAACACCGGCCGGTCGCGGTGCTGGCCGACGACGAGTTCGCGCCCGCCATCAAGGAGGTGCCCGGCGACTTCCTGCGGATCAGCACGTGGGCGGACAGCGAGATCGGCTATCCCACCGTGGACGACCTGATCGACGCGGCGCCCGAGATGCGGATGCGGCCGTCGGAACGGCCCGGTCGGATCATCGTGCTCACGTCCGGCACCACCGGCATCCCGAGGGGCGCCCGTCGGCCGACCCCGCGTGGGCTGAGCACGGCGGCCGCCCTGCTGGCCAGGATTCCGCTGCGCGCTGGGGAGCGGATGTTCGTCGCGGCGCCGCTGTTCCACACGTGGGGCCTGGCCGCGATGCAGATCAGCATGCCACTGCGGGCCACTCTGGTGTTGCAGCGCAGGTTCGACGCGGAACGCACGCTGCGGGCCATCGCGGAACACCAGTGCACGGCACTGTTCGCGGTGCCGATCATGTTGCAGCGCATCCTCGACCTGCCCGAGAAGGTCCGCCGCCGCTACGACCTGTCCAGCCTGCGCATCGTGGCCAGCAGCGGCTCCGCGCTGGCCGGCTCGTTCGTCACCGAGTTCATGAACGTCTTCGGTGACATCCTCTACAACCTCTACGGCTCCACCGAGGTGTCCTGGGCCAGCATCGCCGACCCCGTCGACCTACGGGCCGCACCCACCACGGCGGGCCGCTGCCCACCGGGCACCAGGGTCGGTGTGTTCGACGACAAGCTGCGCCCGGTGCCGCCCGGTGCGGAGGGCCAGTTGTTCGTGGGCAACGAGATGCTGTTCGAGGGGTACACCGAGGGCGGCAGCCTGCCCATGGCGCACCAGATGATGTCCACCGGCGACCGGGGCTTCCTGGACGCGGACGGCAGGCTGTTCATCACCGGTCGGGCCGACGAGATGATCGTGTCCGGCGGCGAGAACGTGTTCCCCCGGCCGGTCGAGGAAGTGCTGATCTCGCTGCCCGAGGTGCAGGACGTCGCCGTGGTCGGCGTGCCGGACAACGAGTACGGCCAACGGCTGGCCGCGTACATCGTGCTGCGGCACGGCGTCCACATGGACGCCGAGACCGTACGCGAGCACGTACACCACCGGCTGGCCAGGTTCGCGGTGCCCAGGGACGTGTACTTCGTGCCGGAACTGCCGCGCAACGCGACCGGCAAGGTGCTCAAGCGGCTGCTCAACGACGACACGTGGCCGATGACCTCCCGGTCCTGGTCGGCGTAGGCCAGCAGGACCGGGAGGCGCCCGGTCAGCCCAGCCTGCGCACCGTCAGCTGGCCGTCCGCGTGCTGGCTGCGCAGTCGCTTCTTGTCGAACTTGCCGACGCTCGTCTTCGGGACCTCCTCGATGAAGGTCCAGTTCTCCGGCAGCTGCCAGTGTGCGACCCGGTCCTCCAGGAACTCGCGCAGCTCCTCGGCGCTGGCCTTGGTGCCCTCACGTAGCACGACCGCCACCAGCGGGCGCTCGTCCCACTTCTCGTCCGGCACGCCGATCACCGCGGCCTCGGCCACCGCCGGGTGCGCCATCACCTGGTTCTCCAGGTCCACCGACGAGATCCACTCGCCACCGGACTTGATCACGTCCTTGGACCGGTCGGTCAGCCGCAGGAAACCGTCGTGGCTCAGCGAACCCACGTCACCGGTGCGCAACCAGCCGTCGTGGAACTTCTCCGGGTCGTCCACCAGGTAGTAGCGCGCGGTCACCCACGGCCCACGGACCTCCAGTTCGCCGACGCTCTCACCGTCCCACGGCATCTCCTCGCCGTCCGGGCCGACCAGCCGACCCTCGACCGACGCGGGGAGGCGGCCCTGCGTGAACCGGTAGTTCCACTCGTCCTCGCCGGTCGCCCAGCCGGGCGGGTTGGCCAGGCTGCCCAGCGGCGACGTCTCCGTCATGCCCCACGCGTGCGTGATGTGCACGCCGTACTTGTCGTTGAAGGCCCGCATGAGGGACGGCGGACAGGCGGACCCGCCGACCACCACGTTACGCAGCGTGGACAGGTCCTGCGGGTTGGTTTCCAGGTGTGCCAACAAACCCTGCCAGATCGTCGGCACGGCACCGGCCATGGTCGGCTGCTCGGCGGCGATGATCGCCGCGATCGGGGCCGGTTGCAGGAACCGGTCGGGCATGATCAGCGAGGCGCCGACCATCATCGACGCGTACGGCAGCCCCCACGCCATCGCATGGAACATCGGCACGATCACCAGCGACCGGTCGGACTGGCGCAGACCCATGCCGTCGGTCATGCAGACCTGCATCGAGTGCAGCCACACCGACCGGTGCGAGTAGACGACACCCTTCGGATTGCCGGTGGTGCCGGACGTGTAGCACATCGCGGCGGCGTTTCGCTCGTCCACCTCGACCCAGTCGAACTCGTCCGGCTGCCCGGCGAGCAGGTCCGCGTAGCCGTGCACGGTCACACCTTTGGGTGCGTCGACGGCGGCCGGATCGCCACCGACGACGATCACGTGCTGGACGGACGTGAAGGTGGGCAGAAGCGGGTTGAACAGCGGCAGCAGACTGGCGTCGACGAGGACGACGCTGTCCTCGGCGTGATTGGCGATGTAGGTCAGCTGGTCCGGGAACAGTCGGATGTTCAGCGGGTGGAGGACGGCGCCCATGGCGGGCACGGTCAGGTAGGCCGCGAGGTGCTCACCGTTGTTCCACATGAACGTGCCGACCCGGTCGTCGCCGGACACACCGATCGACCGCAGCGCGCCCGCCAGCCGCGCGGTCTCGGTGCCCAGGGCGGCGTAGTTGCTGCGTCGGGCGGAATCGCCGGTCCACGTGACGACCTCGCTGTCGCCGTGCACGGTTGTGCCGTATCGGACGAGCTGGGCGATCGACAGCGGTCCGTCCTGCATCGTGCTCAACATGGGGTCGGCTCCTTCGCGGGTCACCAGCGGGTTACCGGCCAGTTTGGCCCGTGGGGCGTCAAATCGCGAGTCCCGCCGATGATCTGTTGGCGATCTGTTGGGATCTACCGGTGTCGGCGCCGGAGGAGGGTTGTTGCGTGTTGGGTGGTCGGGCGTGCCCGCGAGCGGTCGACTCGCCGACGGGAGTGGTCGACTCGCCCGGCCGGGGGGTCGACACGCGTGTCTGAGCGGTCGACACGCCAGCCGAGGGGTCGACTCGCCCGCCAGAATGGTCGACTCGCCGAAGCTGGCTGGAGCCGCCGCCCGACCCGCTCGCTAGCCCAACAGGTTGTTGCGCATCTCGTTCAACTTCGAGAGCAACAGCTGCCTGCTGGCCGGCGCGGACACGATCCACCGCTCACCGGCGCGCCCGCCGGACAGCTGGGTCATCCACCTGCCGTGCTGCGTGTCCACGTACACCATCGGGTTCTCGCAGCGCCGCCGCTCGCCGCTGCGCACCCGCGCGGCCACGTACAACTCGCCGCCGCCGATCCTCGGCTGGTCCATCGCGGTCAGCAGATCCCGTGCGTCCTCGGCCATCGATGCCCTGGGAAAAATGTTGAACGCCTCGGCGGGCAGCGGTTTCGTCGAGCCAGGGGCCGCGTGCATCCGGTCCGCCACCAACTGCCGGACCTCGGCCTCCGGCAGGTTCACCGACCTGCCACGGGCCGCCGCCACCGCTGGCAGGTGGCCGAGCAGCGTCTCGGCCATACCGTCGGCGCGGGTCGGCGACAGGTGCACCTGCTGGCCGTCGCGCACCACGAGCACGGCGTCCTGGCCGACCGCGGCGACCAGCACCGTGATGTTGACCTCCCGGTCGGCCTCCGTGTACGCGATCCAGCCGTAGTACTCCATCGACGGCCTGGCCAGCACTTCCAGCGTGCTGCGCAGGTCGACGTGCAGGTCGCGGCCGGACAGCAGACCACGCTGGGCGAGCTCACCGGTCGCTCCCTGCAGCGCAACCCGGTTCTCGTCCTCGTCCCGCCAGACCGGCACGTCGACGAGGACGTTGTGCAGCTCGCCTAGGTTCTCCCGCTGCCACACCGTGGCCAGCGTGTCCAGCGACAGGGTCACCTGTTGATACAGCACGGCCTACCTATCCCACTCATGAACGCTGGCCGCGGGCGTTCGCCACGCGGCCAGCTCGGACGTTCCGGTATCGCGACTACTCGCCGATCACCGGCGGCACGGTCTGCTGATCGGAGCCGAACAAGGCATCCGGATCGGCTTCCTGGAGGTACTCCGCCGTCTTGTGTTCCTTGTCGTCCTCGCCTCGACGGCCGCCGCCACCGGGACCCATCATCGGGCTTTCGCCACCAGCGCCACCCTGCATCCCGCCGAACATGCCGCCTCGGCCCATCGCGGCCTCTTCGGCACCGGGGGCCATACCGCCGGCGTTCGCAGTGGTGCCGGTCGCGCCGGGGCCGCCGGGGCCACCGGGACCACCTGCACCGCCGGGGCCACCGAAGCCGCCGGGACCGCCGCTGCCGTACCCACCGCCGTAGCCGCCACGGAAGGCACCGTTGCCGCCAGGGCCGCCGAACCCGCCAGGGCCGGTGAAGCCTTCCATCGAGCCGAAGCCGCCTGGGCCGCCGAAGCCTTCTTCCCCGGGCAGGCCGTTGAAGCCACCGGGGAAGCCGCCCGGCTCCTCACCGGGCAGGAACCCACCACCACCGGGGCCACCGACACCGCCGGGGAAACCGGGCTCGTCGAAACCGCCACCGCCCGGACCGCCACCGGGCACCGGGTCGAACGTGGACGGGGTCGTCGTGGTGCCGCCCGGCGGCTCCCAGACCGTGGTGCCACCGCCCGGTGCGCGCGGCGGCGTGGAGCCGGACGAGCCGGGTGGCGGCGTGAACCCGGTGGTGCCGGTGCCGACCGGCGTCCTGGGCGGGGTGAAGCCGCTCGGCGACGAGCTGCCGCCGCCGACCGGGCCGTTGGTGCCACTGAACGTCGGGCCGCCGGTGGTGCCGCTCGTCGGCGCGATGACACTGATCGCCGGGTGCGGCGTCGGCAGGGTGTCGAACGACGACGGCATCTCGGCCGCGTTCGCCGAACTCTGGCTGGAGTACGTGTTGTAGACCTGCACGTTGTGCTGGCCGTCCGCGTTGTACTCGCTGATCTGCTGATCCAGCGGCGTGTTCACGCCGAGCCCGGACACCATCTCGTTCACGATGTTGTTCGGCGGCGCGGCGGCCGGCATTTCCACGACGCTGTTGTATGCCGTGTGGAATGCGCTCACCTGATTGTTCATCGCGCCGGACGCGGTGTTCAGCGACGTGCTCGCGGAATCGGCCGCGGTGGCCAGTGGTGCGGCGCCGGACACGGCCTGCGTGGACGCGTCGCCCTGCCATGCGGCGTTCATCTTCGTGTTCAGGCCGGTGACCTGCTCGTTGATGGTGCTCTGCAGGGTGGCCTGTTCCTCGGTCACCGTACCGTTGGTGGAGAAGCCGCCGGAGCCGCGGCCGCCCCTGATCCGGTGGTAGATGTCCGGAGCCGAATAACTGGTACCCATCACCATTCCTTTTCGTGGTTGCGGCGTTGTCCGTTGATCGGATCGCCGTTCGTCACGCCTGCAGGTGGTTCTGGGCGCCTACCGCCATACCGGAATTGTTCTGCTCGGTCTGGAGGTAGTTGTTCAGCGCCGTGGTGAGCTTCTCCACGTAGCCGTTGACGTACGTCTCCATGCTGGCCAGGTAGTCCTGGTAGGCGACGTTCGTGGTGTGCGCCGCGTCGGACACGGTGGTGCTGGCGTTCTCGTTGCCCGGCATCATCACCGTCGGGCTGTGCGGCACCCGCACGTGCACCGTGCTCTTGGCGGCGTTGATGGTGGTCTGCAACCCCTGCCACTGCTTGAGCACGGCCTGCAGCTCGTCCGGGTGGAACTGGTACTTGCCACCGCCCATGTCCGCGACTTCGCGTGCCACGAGGGCAGCCGCCTCCTCGGCGATCAGCGCGATGCCGGCGATGCCGGACACCGCTCCCACCGTGGTCAAGTCCTGGAATCCCGGCAGTTGGTCGGCCATCGCTGGCTCTCCTCGTCCCTCGTGTTGAGTCTGTCGAGCACACCCCTGCAGTAGCCCGGCCCGCAACGTCCCTGGCCTGCGCTCACGGCCAGCGTAGCGCGTCGCCCTGCCACTGTGGAGTGAGATGGCGACATCCGGTAGTTGGTTCCCTCACGCACCGGATTTCATCGTCGCAGTCGCGTCATCAGCGATTTTCATGGCCACCGAGCACGGGTTCCGATAGTCGGGCTCATCCTGACCGATGGATACGGAGACCGCATATTCAATCTGATCGGTGGCCCCCAGATAGATGGTGCAGCTACCGTCCGTGTTTTGGCTCGGTTCGGTGGCGGCCGGCTGGCCGTGCACGTCCGGCAGCCTGCGCATCGCACCGGGCCCCGCCGCCTGATAGGCGTTGGCCAGGCCAGGCGGGGTGCCGGGATCGAACTTGATGTTGAAGCCCATCGCGTAGTCGGTGTCGAACTTCGGGCTCCAGTGGCAGATGTCGCCCAGGTCGCTGCGGTCCACCGAACCGGCCTTCGCCAACCCGAGCGCGTGCTGCTGGGCGGTGGTCAGGGTGCGGCACGGATCGGGCTCGTACTTGGTGACGTCCAACGGGCTGGACACCTTGGGAGCGCCGAAGTTCGGCGGTGCACTCGCCGACGCGCTCCGCGGTGCCCGACCTGCCCCCACGGCGGTGCCCACGGTCGGGGTCGAGCAGGCCGTCACGAGTAGCCCGGCCGCGACCAGGACCAGTGCTGTTGATCGCACGCCGGCACGGTATCGGATGAACCGGTCAGTTCGCCGCCAGTTCGGCCAACCGCTCGGCCAGCGCGGCCTGGGCGGCCCGCCACACCGCGGTCCCCATGGACACCCTGGCCACGCCGAGGCCGGCCAGTTCGGCCACCGACGGTCCACCCGGCAGCGTGAGCACGTTCACCGCACCGGGCGACACCTCGGCCAGCAGTTGCCGCAGTACGTCGGCGTCGCGCAGCGCGATCGGGTACACGCAGTCGGCGCCCGCTGCGAGATAGGCCTTCGCCCTGGTCACGGCGTCATCGCAGAGTGCCGACTCCGGACTGCCGCCGGCCCGGACGAACACGTCGATCCGGGCGTTGATCACCAGCGGTACCCCGGTCCGGTCGGCGGCCGCGCGGATCGACGCCAATCGGTCGGCCTGGGCCGCGACATCGGTGAGACCACCACTCGTGTAGTCGGTGTCCTCCAGATTGCAACCCACGGCGCCCGCGGCCAACAGGCGGCCGACGAGGTCGTCGGCCGGCAGGCCGTAGCCGCCCTCGGCGTCCACGGTGACCGGCACGCCCACCGCGCGGGCGATCCGGGCCGCGGCCGCGAACATCTCGTCGACGGGCGCGTCCTGGTGATCGCCGTGGCCCAGCGACTCGGCCACAGCGCCGCTGCTCGTGGCCACGACCGGGAACCCGGCGGCCTCGGCCAACCGGGCGGACGCGGCGTCCCAGATGTTGGCCAGCACCAACGGCCGGCCGGGCACGTGCAGCCCGCGCAGTGTCGTGGCCGAGGCGGCCAGGTCGGCGCTCACCGCTGCGCCGGCAGTGGGGTGTGGCCGGTGACGCCGAACCGGTTGAACGTGTTGATCACGGTGGCCGCCCAGACGACGACGGTCAGCTGCCGCTCGGTGAACACGCCGGCTGCCGCGTCGTACACGTCGTCCGGCACGTCCTGGTGCACGGACAGCTGCGTCATGGATTCGGTGAGCGCGAGGGCGGCGCGTTCCCGCTCGTCGAACATGTCGGTCTCGCGCCACGCGGCCAGCACGAACAGCCGTCGCTCGGTCTCGCCGATCTTGCGGGCATCGTGGCTGTGCAGGTCCAGGCAGTAGGCGCAGCCGTTGAGCTGCGACGCCCGGATCTTGATCAGCTCCATCAGCTTCGGGTCCAGCCCGGCCTCGGTCGCCGCGTCGGCCACCAGTTTGTGCAGGCCGAGCAGCTGTTGGTAAGCCTCGGGGAACGCGCGTGCGGTGGCAGCCTTCCTCACTTCACTCATGACAGTCACCCTAGGCCGTAACTGGTCCATCGGTATGGTCCAGTGTCATGGCAATCGAGTGGTCCAGTTCCGGCCTGGATCTCCATCTGGACTGGTCCGGCGATGGTGTGGCCGACGCGATCCGGCAGGCCGTCCGGGAGGGCAGGCTCACGGCGGGCGCCCGACTGCCGTCCACCCGGGCGCTGGCCGCCGATCTCGGGATCGCGCGCGGCACCGTGACCAGGGCGTACGCCGAACTGGCCGCCGAGGGCTACCTGCGCAGCCGGCAGGGCGCGCCGACCGTGGTGGCCGCGCTGTCCCGCCCACGACCGGCGCCGGCCGCCGTCGAGGTGCCGGCGATCCGGCAGGAGTGGCAGTGGAACCTGATGCCCGGCCGCCCGGACCTGACGATGTTCCCGCGTACCGCCTGGCTGGCCGCGGCCCGGCGGGCGCTGACCGACGCGGTGGCCGCCGACTTCGGCTACGGCGACGCACTGGGCCACCCGAAGCTGTGTTCGGCGCTGGCCGAGTATCTCGGCCGGGTCCGGGGCGTGGTGGCCACGCCGGGGCTGGTCGCGGTGTGCAGCGGCTACTCGCAGGCACTCGGCCTGCTGGCCACGGCGCTGCGGGCGGACGGCGCCCGAACGATCGCGTTCGAGGACCCGTCGCTGCCCGAGTGTCGTGGCGTGGTCGCCGCGGCCGGGCTGACCCCGGTCGGTGTGCCGGTGGACGAGCAGGGGATTCGGGTCGATGTGCTGGCCGACCTGCTCGCCGGGCCGGATCGCCCGGCGGCCGTCGTGGTCACGCCGGCACACCAGTACCCGCTCGGTGCGACGCTGCATCCGCACCGCAGGGCCGCGCTGGTCGAGTTGGCCAGACAGACCGGGACGCTGGTGATCGAGGACGACTACGACGGTGAGTTCCGGTTCGACCGGCAGCCGGTCGGCGCGCTGCAGGCGATGGCGCCCGATCTGGTCGCCTACGCGGGTACGGCCAGCAAGACACTCGCGCCCGGCCTGCGACTGTCCTGGTTGGTGCTGCCCGAGCGGCTGGTGCCGGCCGTCCGCCGCACGAAGTTCTTCGCCGACCGGCACAACAGCGTGATCGACCAGTTGACGTTCGCCGAACTGCTCACCGCGGGCCACTACGACCAGCACGTGCGCCGGTGTCGGACGAGGTACCGGCGACGTCGGGACACGGTGCTCGACATGGTCGCCGACGCGGGTGGCCGGATCGCCCCGGCCGGCATCGCGGCCGGTCTGCACATGGTGGTGCTGCTGGGCGATGATGAGTCCGAATCGGACTTGCTCGCGCGTGCGGCGCGGCGGTCGCTGCTGGTGGAGGGGCTGAATCGGTACTGGATGGGCGAAGGCGAGCACCCGGCCGGCATCGTGATCGGCTACGCGGCGCCGCAGGAACATGCTTTCGCGGGCGCGTTGCGGGTACTGGAAGAGATATTGGGGCCAACTCCCGACCGTGGGACCCACTGATGTGCGACGTTGGCCACGCCAGGGTGGTTACTCCTCGGTAACGTGGCGTAAGCTCCCCACATTTATGGGAGGACCGGAGGACTCGTGACACTTCGACTCGTGCTCGGGCTGTTGATCACCGTCGTCGGGTTGGCTATCGCCGGCCGCAGGGTGGCGTGGCTGTACCGCCTCATCTCGTCGGGGCAGCCGGTCAGCGGTCGGATCAAGGACCTGCGTACCCGGATCGGCACCGAGATCACCGAAGTGGCCGGGCAGCGCAAGCTGCTCAAGTGGTCCGGCCCCGGCCTCGCGCACTTCTTCACCATGTGGGGCTTCACGATCCTGGGCTTCACGGTGATCGAGACGTGGGGTGCGCTGTTCGACCGGGACTTCGCGTTCTGGTGGTTCGGGCACGCCCGGTGGCTCGGTTTCCTGGAGGATTTCTTCGCGGTCGCCGTGCTGGTGGCGATCGTGGCGTTCGGCATCATGCGGCTGCGGCAGGCGCCCGAGCGCAGGCAGCGCAGGTCCCGGTTCTACGGCTCGCACACCGGTGCCGCGTGGGCGGTGCTGTGGATGATCGGCGCGGTTGTCGTCACGCTGCTGATCACCCGTGCCGCGCAGTTCAACACCGGGCACTTCCCGTACGGGCGCAGCGGGTGGCCGTTCGCGTCGTGGCTGGTCGGCCATGCCATCGGCGGGCTGGGTACCGGGGTGAACTCGGTGCTGGAGACCACGTTCCTGTTGTTGAACGTCGGCGTGATCATGTCGTTCCTGGTCGTCGTGGTGTACTCCAAGCACCTGCACATCGCGCTGGCACCGCTGAACGTCGGCTCGAAGCGGTTGCCCGACGGTCTCGGTCCGCTGCTGCCGATGGAGTCCAAGGGCAAGCCGATCGACTTCGAGGACCCGGGCGAGGACGACATCTTCGGTCGCGGCAAGGTCGAGGACTTCACGTGGAAGGGCATGCTCGACTTCGCGACGTGCACCGAGTGCGGGCGTTGCCAGAGCCAGTGTCCGGCGTGGAACACGGGTAAGCCGCTGTCGCCGAAGCTGGTCATCATGGACCTGCGGGACCACCTGTTCGCCAAGGCGCCCTACCTGATCGGCGGCCAGGAAGCGCCGGCGGACGGCTCGATCGAGTCGGCGACGGCCGGTCATGGCGTGCCCGAGTCGGGCTTCGGCCGGGTCGCCGGTTCCGGTGTGGAGCAGGCGTTGCGGCCGTTGGTCGGCACCGCCGAGGAGTTCGGCGTCATCGACCCGGACGTGCTGTGGTCGTGCACGACGTGTGGCGCGTGTGTCGAGCAGTGCCCGGTGGACATCGAGCACGTCGACCACATCGTCGACATGCGGCGCTACCAGACGATGATCGAGTCGAGCTTCCCGTCCGAACTGGGTGGCATGTTCAAGAACCTGGAGACCAAGGGCAATCCTTGGGGCCAGAACAACAAGGACCGTCTACAGTGGACCCAAGCGCTGGACTTCGAGGTCCCGGTGTTCGACGGTGAACTTGCCGACGATGTCGAGTACCTGTTCTGGGTCGGCTGCGCGGGCGCCTTCGAGGACAAGGCGAAGCGGACCACGCAGGCCGTCGCCGAGCTGCTGCACATGGCCGACGTGAAGTACACCGTGCTCGGTCCGGAAGAGACCTGCACGGGTGACCCGGCGCGGCGCTCCGGCAACGAGTTTCTGTTCCAGATGCTGGCGCAGCAGAACGTCGAAGTGTTGAACACGCTGTTCGAGGGCCGTGAACCGACCCAGCGCAAGATCGTGGTCACGTGCCCGCACTGCTTCAACACGCTGGCCAACGAGTACCCGCAGCTCGGCGGTGACTACGAGGTCGTGCACCACACGCAGCTGCTGAACCGGCTGGTGCGGGAGCGCAAGCTGGTGCCGGTGGCCCCGATCGCCGAGGACGTGACGTACCACGACCCGTGCTACCTGGGCCGGCACAACAAGGTCTACGACGCGCCGCGCGAGTTGGTCGGCGCGTCCGGTGCCGTGCTGCGCGAGATGCCGAGGCACGGTGACCGGTCCTTCTGCTGCGGTGCCGGTGGTGCCCGCATGTGGATGGAGGAGCGGATCGGCAAGCAGATCAACCTGGAGCGCACCGACGAGGCACTGGGCACCGCGCCGAGCAAGATCGCCACGGGCTGCCCGTTCTGCCGGGTGATGATGAGCGACGGTGTCACGCAGCGGCAGAACGAGGGCGTGGCCAAGGAGAGCCTCCAGGTCCTGGACGTGGCCCAACTGCTGCTCACAGCGGTCAAGCGCACCGCGCCGACCGAGACGGAACCGACAGCCGACTGACCACACCGCTGCACTGAAACACTTTCAGGTAGTCCATTTCGCGCAGGGTGACCGATCCGAACGGATCGGGCACCCTTGTCGTTGTGACCACCGGATTTGATCCGCTCGTCGAGCTGTACGGGATGTGGACGACAGCGTTCGCCGAGCGCTACCCGCCAATCGAAGGAGCACCGCCTGCCAAGTACGAGTGTGTGGACGGCCGCCTGCTCATGAGTTCTCGCGGGGGCAGTGCCAACAGCTATGCGGCTGGTCGGCTCACTGCGGCTGGATGACGGCCGTCAGTACGTTGTCCAGGCAAAAGCGTTGGATGGCCAGGAATTCCGCACCGAGCTGCCGTTCCCGCTGTCCTTCGATCCCGCTGTGCTGCTGGAGTCGTGACCCGAAGGCCTCGCGTGTCAACGTCACGTTAGGCTGGTTCGCGACATCCCAGCGTTACTACTCTGTGTTATCGGAAGAGGACTGTCCTGGTGAGGATCGCTGTCATTGCCCTGGGGAAGATCGGTCTTCCGCTCGCCGTGCAGTTCGCCGCCAAGGGCCACGAGGTCGTCGGCGTCGACGTGAACGCCGAGGTCGTCGACCTGGTCAACCGCGCTGTCGAGCCGTTTCCCGGTGAGGCACACCTGCAGGACAAGCTCAGCGAGCTGGTACCGGCCGGCGCGCTGCGCGCCACCACCGACTACGCCGACGCCGTGCCCGGCGCGGACGCCGTCGTCCTGGTCGTGCCGCTGTTCGTGGACGACGAGGCCCGGCCGGACTTCGGCTGGATGGACGCCGCCACCACGGAACTGGCCCGGCACCTGACCAAGGGCACGCTCGTGTCCTACGAGACCACCCTGCCCGTCGGCACCACGCGCAACCGCTGGAAGCCGATGCTGGAGCAGGGCTCCGGCCTGGTCGAGGGCACCGACTTCGACCTGGTGTTCTCGCCGGAACGGGTGCTCACCGGCCGGGTCTTCGCCGACCTGCGCAAGTACCCCAAGCTGATCGGCGGGCTGTCCGAGGCCGGCGCCGCGAAGGCCACCGAGTTCTACGAGGCGGTCCTCGACTTCGACGACCGGCCCGACCTGGCTCGCGGCAACGGCGTGTGGGACCTGGGCTCGGCCGAGGCGAGCGAGCTGGCGAAGCTGGCCGAGACCACCTACCGGGACGTGAACATCGGGCTGGCCAACCAGTTCGCGCGCTTCGCGGCCACCGCGGGGATCGACGTCTACCAGGTCATCGAGGCGTCGAACTCGCAGCCGTACAGCCACATCCACCAGCCGGGCATCGCGGTCGGCGGGCACTGCATCCCGGTGTACCCGAGGCTGTACCTGTGGAACGACCCGGAGGCCACCGTGGTCCGGGCCGCCCGCGCTGCCAACGCCGACATGCCGAACTACACCGTCGGCCTGCTGGAAGGCGCGCACGGCGACCTGACCGGCGCGCGGGTGGCCGTGCTCGGTGCCGCGTACCGGGGTGGCGTGAAGGAGACCGCGTTCTCCGGGGTGTTCGCCACGGTCGACGCACTGCGTGAGCACGGTGCGACCCCGCTGGTGCACGACCCGATGTACACCGACGACGAGCTGCGCGCGCTGGGCTTCGAGCCGTACCACATCGGCGAGAAGGTCGACGCCGCCGTGCTCCAGGCCGACCACGCCGAGTACGCCAAGCTCGGCCCGGACGACCTGCCCGGCATCGCCACCTTCGTGGACGGCCGACGGGTCAGTTCGGCGGACGGGTGGCCAGGAGTCACCTACCGGGCCATCGGCAAGGCGATCACCGAAGGGCCGCAGGCATGACGTTCGTGGCGGACAGCGCCGATGTCGCGGCGACCGCGAAGATCGGTGAGGGCACCAAGATCTGGCACCTGGCCCAGGTGCGCGAGGACGCCGAGATCGGCGAGAACTGCATCGTCGGCCGCGGTGCCTACATCGGCACCGGGGTCCGACTCGGGGACAACTGCAAGATCCAGAACAACGCGCTGGTGTACGAGCCCGCTGAACTCGCGGCAGGCGTTTTCATCGGCCCCGCCGTGGTACTCACGAACGACACGTACCCCAGGGCGGTCAACCCGGACGGCAGCCTGAAGAGCGCGTCGGACTGGGAAGCCGTCGGTGTCACCATCGGTGAGGGTGCCGCGATCGGCGCCCGTGCGGTGTGTGTCGCCCCGGTGCGGATCGGCCGCTGGGCCACGGTGGCCGCTGGCGCCGTGGTGACCAGGGACGTACCGGACCACGCACTGGTGGTCGGCGTGCCGGCACGCAGGGTCGGCTGGGTCGGCCGGGCGGGTGCACCGTTGCGCGAGGACGGGCAGCAGTGGGTCTGCCCGCTGACCGGACAGACATACGTCGAGGTCGACGGCTCACTCGTCGAGTCGAGCGCGACCAGTTAGGAATCCGAAGTGAGCATTCGATCCGTCGTCACGAAGGTCGGCAGGACCTCGTCCGCGGTGCGCCTCCGGCAGCGCCTGTTCAAGGGCAGCGCCGAATACTGGGAGGACCGCTACGCCAAGGGCGGCACGTCCGGCAGCGGCTCCTACGGCAGGCTCGCCGAGTGGAAGGCGGAGATCGTCAACGCATGGGTGGCCGAACTGGGCGTGACGTCGGTCGTTGACCTCGGCTGCGGCGACGGCAACCAGCTCAGCCTGGCCAACTACCCGCGCTACCTGGGCCTGGACCGCTCGGCAACGGCCGTGAAGACGTGCATCGGCAAGTTCAGTGGTGACGCCACCAAGAGCTTCCTGCGCTACGACCCGGAGACCCTGGCCGACCCGGCCGGCTGGTTGCGTGCCGACCTGGCGCTGTCCCTCGAAGTGATCTTCCACCTGGTGGAGGACGAGGTCTTCGAGGACTACATGACGCGGCTGTTCAACAGCGCGGACCGCTACATCATCGTGTGCAGCAACGACACCGCCGACGACGAGCGGGCTCCGCACGAGCGGCACCGCGACTTCACCAAGTGGATCGCGCAGCACCGTCCGGACTGGACGCTGGACAAGCGCGTCGACCCGCCTGCCGACCTCGACATGATGTCGTCGTTCTTCCTCTACAAGAAGGCTTAGGTCACGCCTTGTAGTTCATGCCCCGGCTTGCCCGCGCCCGGCCACGCAGGCCGGGTATGGGCAGCTTGGCGAACTCGGCCCGGTTGAGTGCCCACCAGGCGGCCAGGAACACGACCGCGAACGCAGGGTCGAGCAGCGGTGGCAGCGTGAACAGCCGCTGCACCAGCGCCATCGCGCCGACGACGGCCAGGCCGACGGCGACCTTGCCGAACAGCATGCGCCACTTGTGCCGGCCCTGCCGCCAGACGACCACCACCGGGATACCGGAGATCACGACGGTGCCGCACAGGTAGCCCAGCGCCACCCCTTCGACGCCGAACTTCGGGCCGAACCAGAACCACAGGCCGCCACCGATCACCATGCCGGTGATGCTGGACGCCACGGTGATCAGCATGTTGCGCTGGGACTGCGTGGTGAGCGCGTTCACGCTGGCCACGCCCAGGTTCGTGGCCAGCACGGCCAGCACCAGGACGGGCAGGATGTCCTCCGCGCCCGCGAACCGCGCACCCCAGATCACGGCGACGATGAGCCTGCTGCACGCGATGATCGTGCCGAAGATCGCCACCATCACCACGGCGAGCGCGCGCGTGGCCCGGTCGGTCTGCGCGTGGAACTCGGTGCGGTCCGTGCGGCCCCATGCCTCGGACATCGACGGCAGCAGCACCAGGCTGAGCGACACGGCGAGCAGTGATGCCGGTGTCGCGAGGTTGAGCGCCGCCGCGTACTGGCCCGCGTTGGCGTTGCCGCCGGACACCTTGGCCGCGATCTGGGAGAGCTGGAGAAAACCGGTGCTGGCCAGCGAGCCGATGGCACCGAGCATGACAAAACCGTCGAGTTCCCGGCGGCGTGCCCGGTCGGGCCGGCCAGACCCCGAGTAGGGCCAGCCGGCCAGCGTGTACAAGCCGTAGGTGACCACCAGCGGCAGCACCAGAGCCGGTCCGCGGATGCCGGCCAGCAACAGGACGACCAGCCCGGCGAGCCCGATGACGACGCTGGTCACGTCCCACGACGTGGCGCGCTGGATCTGCCCGGCGCCGAACTGCACGCCACGGGTGAAGCTGTAGCCGGAGTACGCGATGGTCAGCGCGGCGACGCTGATCGCGTCGACCCAGGAGCCGTGGTCGATCACGATCCAGATCGGCAGGCTGACGGCACCGAGGAACAGCCCGGTCTGGATGGTCCGCATCCGCAGGTGGGCCGCTGTGGCCAGGGATTCTTCCCGGTTGTCCGCACCACGGGCCCTGGCCAGGAACTTGGACGCGGCGCTGCCGGTCGTCGTCGGCCACAGCAGCGCCAGGGTCAGTGATGTCGCGATCGCCGACGCCACCACACCGAGTTCGGCCTTGCCGGCGATGTGGCCGATCAGGAACGACGTGGCGAACCGCAGCAGGCCCTGGGCGACCAGGCCGATCGTGCTGAACACACCACCGCGGGCCAGTGACGTCCGGATCGGCGCGTCCAGCCGGACCGGGTGGACCATGCGCGACAGCGCGCCCTGCTTCTTCTCGATCACGCTCACCGCCGCGCCGCCAGCACGTCGCGGTGCACCTTGGCGACGATGTCCACGGCCGCAGGTACCCCATGTCGGTCCCGGACCCAGCTGCGCACGCCGTCCGCGTCGTGTGGCCGGCTCCCGGCCACCAGGGCCTCGGCCGCCGCCACGGTGTCGGCGACGCTGCCGCCGAGCACCGGGGGAGCGGTGTCCGCGTAGAGCGGGATGGGCACCGGGATGAGCAGCGGGCTGCCGACGGCCAGGGTCTCCAGGTCGCTCACGCCGAGGTTGCCGGTCGCCTGCCCGATGACGACGTCGGCACCGGCCAGCAGGCGGACGAAGTCGGCATGGTCGCAGCGCGGCACGAGCCGGACGCCGATGGCCGCGGCCTCGGCGGCACTCGGACCCCAGTCGATGCCCACGATGTCGACCTTGTCGCCCAGTGCGGCCAGACCGCGCGCGACCTCCAGCTCGACGGCGACACCCTTGTCCCTGCTCCACCGTGACGCGAAGAAGACCGTGGGCCGGTTGTTGGCCGGGATGTCGATCGAGACGTCGGACACGTCGATCGGGATCGGCACGTACGTCGCGTCCGGCCGGTGCGGCAGGACGTGTTCGGCGAGGTCGGGGGTGGCGTAGCAGACCGCCTCGGCATCGCGCAGGCCTGCGATGATGCTGCCCGACCTGGCGCTGTCGTACAGGGCCGTGTGCACGTCGGTGCCGTGGCAGTGCACGACGTAGCGGGGGGCGCCGAGCCGGGAATGGGCCAGTGTGGACGCCGAATGGACGTGCACGATGTCGTGCCGGCGCGCGAGCAGCTTCAGGCGGGCCACCCAGGCTGCGCCGATGACGGCCTTCCTGGCGTGACCGGTCAGTCCGCGCCAGTCCTGCGCCGGCGCTGCCTTGGGCAGGAAATCCCAGGTGTAGCCGCGGCGGCGGGCCTCGGTGATCATCCGCTCCGCGGTGAACGCGGCGTCGTTGACGTGCAGGACAGAGGGTTGCGTGGCGCCGGCACGCGCCGGCCCGCTACTCACTGTGTCCTCGGAGAGCGTCACGCGTGAAATCCTACCGAGCCGCCTTTTCCAGCAGATTTCCCACCACGGTCCGTGTCACCGCGGAATCCTCGGTCGAGTTCAGCACCTTCGCGGCCCGATCGGCATTCTGCTTGTAGCCGCGGACGTCCTGTTCGGTCAGCGGCGCGAGCGTCTCGCGGAGGGCGGCCGCCGACGCGTCCCTGGCGATCGGGCCAAGCTCGTGTTCGGTGATCAGGCGGTCGGTCTCCACCGCGGAGCTGAACACGACGGCCAGCCGGGCCTGGATGTAGTCGAAGATCTTGTTCGGCAGCATCAGCCGGTGGTTCGGGGTGAGCGGCGGCAGGCTGAACAGGCCGACGTCGTAGCCGTGCAGCGTGTTCACCAGTTCGTCGGGCCGGACCGGCGGGTGCAGCGTGATCCGGTCCTCGGCACTGCCGATCAGTTCCCGCAGGCTGTTCAGGTACTTGCCGCCGTCCCGCGCCGGCACGAGATAGAGGTCCAGGGTGAACGTGGCGTCCAGCGCCCGGACGGCCTCGATCAGCGCCTCGATGTTGCGGCCAGGCACCGCGCCGCCGCTGTGCACGAGGCGGATCCGGCCGTCCCGCACCTCGCTCGGCGACAGTTCCCGGAACGGGCCAGCGTTGCGCACGGTCCGCGGTGTCACGCCGAACCGCTCGGTGTAGAGCTTGCCGATGGAGTCGTTGAGCACGGTCACGCCTGCCATCTTCGGCAGGTACTTGCGGCACTGGTAGGTCATGAACGGCTTCACCAGCAGGCGCCAGGACCGCACGTGGGCACGCTCCTCCGGCGCCCACTCGTGCATGTCGGCGACCACGGGCGCACCGGCTGCGATGCGGTGTCCGACGGCCATCGCACGGGCTTCGTTGGCCAGCACAAGATCAAAGGTGCGATCGCCGACCAGTCGCAGCACGTCCCGGATGGCAGGGGCGGTCAGCTCGACGCTGTCGTAGCGGCGCAGTGCCAGCATCGCCACACCGCCCAGGGTCTGCGGCAGGGACGGCAGGCTCTCGTCGATCCGCAGGTGCTCGGTGGCGCCGGGCGGCTGGTCGCCGTAGGCCACGGTGGTGACGTCACCGAGCTCGGCGAGCACCTCCAGTTGGCGCAGCACCCGGGAGTCCCGGTTGATGTCCGAAAAGGAGATGCACAGAATCCGTGCCCGACGCTCGCCACCAGCCATGTTCGGGGAGTCTAAACCGCCGTCGCCGGCCCGCTCGGACCGCCCATACCAGACCAACCACCCTGCCGGCGCTGCCAAAACGCCAGCAAATACAGTGACGTCGACCATTTCCCTGACCACGATCGGGAGAGCTGTGAGCAAGGACTTCATACCGCCCGCCAAACCGATCATCGGCGACGCGGAGCGGGAGGCGGTCGATGCTGTGCTCCGCTCCGGCATGCTGGCGCAGGGCACCGAGGTGGCCGCCTTCGAGCAGGAGTTCAGCCAGGTACTGCTGGACGGTCGTGCCGCGGTCGCCGTGAACGCGGGCACCGCGGGGCTGCACCTCGGACTGCTGGCCGCCGGTGTCGGGCCCGGTGACGAGGTCATCGTGCCGTCGTTCACGTTCGCCGCCACCGCCAACTCCGTCGCGCTCACCGGTGCCAAGCCGGTCTTCGCCGACATCGAACTGGACCACTACTGCCTGGACCCGCAGAGCGTGGCCGGCGTGATCACCGAGCGCACCAAGGGCATCATGCCGGTGCACCTCTACGGGCACCCGGCGAACATGGCGGCGCTGGGCCAACTGGCGCGGGACCGTGGCCTGGCCATCTACGAGGACGCGGCCCAGGCGCACGGCGCGACCATCGACGGCAAGCCGGTCGGCACGTTCGGCTCGTTCGCGATGTTCAGCCTGTACCCGACGAAGAACATGACCTCCGGTGAGGGCGGCATGGTCGCCACGCCGGACGCCGACATGGAGCGCACCCTCCGGTTGCTGCGCAACCAGGGCATGCTGCGCCAGTACGAGAACGAGATCGTCGGGTTCAACGCGCGGATGACCAACCTGCACGCCGCGATCGGGCGGGTGCAGCTGACCAAGGTCGGCGACTGGACCAAGACCCGGCAGACCAACGCGCAGTACTTCGACCAGAACCTACAAGGTGTCGGGGTGCCCGCTGTGGCAGCGGGCATGACGCACGTCTACCACCAGTACACGATCACCGTCGGCGACGACCGAGACGGATTCGTCGCGGCGCTCAAGGACGAGTACCAGGTCGGCTGCGGCGTGTACTATCCGATCCCGAATCACCGGCTGCCTTCGTTCGCTCGCGAGGAGGATCTGCCGAACACCGAGCAGGCGTGCCGCACGGTCTTGTCGCTCCCGGTCCATCCGTCGCTGGACGACGAGGACCGTGATCGCATCGTGACTGCGGTGAACGCCCTGGCCAAGGCAGGTGCCTGAGAATGGCTGACATGCGAGTGGGACTGATCGGCCTCGGCATGATGGGCCGGCACCACGCCAGGGTGATCCGCGAGGTGGACGGGCTGAGCCTCGTCGCCGTCGCCGACGCCACGGGTGACCCGCACGGCGTCGCGGGTGGACTGCCGGTGCTGAACAACGTCACCGAGCTGATCGCGGCCGGCATCGACATGGCCGTGTGTGCCGTGCCGACCGGGATGCACGAGGAGATCGGCCTGACACTGGCCGAGGCCGGCGTGCACACGCTGATCGAGAAGCCGATCGCGCACAGCATCGACGCGGGCGAGCGGCTGGTGAAGGCGTTCGCCAGCAACGGTGTCGTCGGCGCCGTCGGCCACATCGAGCGGTACAACCCGGCACTCCAGTCGCTGCGAGCGCGCATGGCGGCAGGCGATCTCGGTGACATCTACCAGATCGCGACCCGCAGGCAGGGCCCGTTCCCGGCGCGCATCGCCGACGTCGGTGTGGTCAAGGACCTGGCAACACACGACATCGACCTGACCGCGTGGCTGGCGAAGTCCGACTACGTCAGCATTTCCGGCCAGGTCACGCTTCGCTCGGGCCGCCCGCACGAGGACATGGTCGCCGCCACCGGGAAGCTGGCCAACGGCACCATCACCAACCACCTGGTGAACTGGCTGTCCCCGATGAAGGAGCGCGTCACCATCGTCACCGGCGAGCGTGGTTCGTTCGTCGCCGACACGCTGACCGCCGACCTGACCTTCTACGCCAACGGTGTGGTGAACACCGAGTGGGACTCGGTGGCCAACTTCCGTGGTGTGGCCGAGGGCGACGTGACCAGGTTCGCCATCCAGAAGCGGGAGCCGCTGCGCACCGAGCACGAGCGCTTCCGGGATGCCGTACTCGGCAAGTCGTCCGACATCGTCACGATGCACGAGGGGCTGAACACCTTGCGCACCGCGGAACAACTCCTGGCGAGTTCGGCCTTGGGGCAGCCATGAAAGTTGTCCTGGTGACGCGGCTGTTCGCCCCTGAGGTGGCGGCAGCCGCGTTCCGGCTCAAGGCACTCGCCGACGGCCTTGCCGCGGCGGGGCACCAGGTCACGGTGCTCACCACCGAGCCTCCGAGGGCCGCCGGGCACCAGGACTTCCCCGACTACACCGTGCACAGATGGCCCGTGCTGCGGGACGCGGGCGGCAACGTCCGCGGGTACGTGCAGTACGCCAGCTACGACTTTCCCCTGCTGGCCCGGCTGTTGGTGAAGTCGGCGGATGTCGTCGTGTCCGAACCGCCGCCGACCACCGGTGTGATGGCAGCGTTGGTGTGCGGGCTCAAGCGCACGCCGTACTACTACTACGCGGCCGACATCTGGTCCGACGCGCTCGTCGCGATCGACGCCCCGAAGCCGGTGTCCGGCCTGATGCGCGCGTTCGAGCAGTTCGCGCTGCGCCGGGCTCGCGGTGTGATCGCCGTGTCCGACGGTGTCGCCGAGCGGGTGCGTGAACTCGGTGTGCCGGCCGGCCGGGTGACCACCGTGGCCAACGGCGTGGACACCGACATGTTCCACCCGGTCGACCCGCCGGAGGAGAAGGCGCCGTACTTCGTCTACACCGGAACGATGTCCGAGTGGCAGGGCGCCGACGTGTTCGTGCGCGCCATGCCGATCGTGCTGGACAAGTACCCCGACGTGCGGCTGCGGTTCTTCGGCCAGGGCTCGGCCGAGCCGCACCTGCGTGAGCTGGCCGCCGAACTGGCGCCGGACAACGTCGAGTTCGGTGGCGTCGTGCCGCCTCCCCAGGCCGCGAAGTGGATCAGTGGCGCGGCCGGTGCGCTGGTGAGCATCGTGCCGGACAAGGGCTACGACTTCGCGAAGCCGACCAAGATCTATGCTGCCGCCGCGTGTGGCACGCCGGTGTTGTTCGCCGGTGTCGGCGCCAGCGCGACGCTGATCGAGGACAACCGGCTCGGCCTTGTCGCCGAGTACACGCCGGAACGTGTTGCGGCACAGATGATGGCGCTACTGACGGACAGTTCGATCGACCGCGAGCACGTGGTGGACTGGGTGCGGCAGAACGGTTCCCTGGCGACCACCGGGCGCACGGTCGCCCAGTGGATCACCGAGGACATGCGCGCCTAGCCACCGGAGTCACCGTCCACGCTCCACGAGAGTGCGGACGGCGGTCAGCGCCGCCTGTCCCGTGCCGTAGGGCGCCGTGTCGACATCGGCTGGCCAAGGCCGTTCCACGATGCCGGCCAGTGCGTCGAAGTCCTTGTCCACCAACACATTCCAGCCCAACTCGACGGTCTCCACCCACTCCGTCTCGGAGCGCAGCGTCGTGCCGGGCACGCGGAGCAGGAACGCTTCCTTCTGCAGCCCACCGGAGTCGGTGATCACGCCGGCGCTGTGCGCCACGGCGTTGACGAGCTGCGGGTAGCCGAGCGGATCGGTGACCACGACGGACCCGACGCCCAGCTCGATGCCGTGCCGCTGCGCGGCCGCGCGCAGCCGGGGGTGGGCCAGCAGCACGACGGGCCTGCCCACCTTGCTGATGCCGTCGATGATCGCGCGCAGCCGGTTCGGCTCGTCGGTGTTGTCCGGCCGGTGGATCGTGGCCACGTGGTAGCCGCCCGGCTCGGCATCGATCGGCAGTGCCAGCGGCTGGTCGGCCACCTGGTCGCGGACCCGGAACAGCACGTCGGTCATCACGTCACCGACCAGCACGCTGCGCTCGGCGAGGCCCTCGGCGGCCAGGTGGTCCATCGCGACCTGGGTCGGCGCCAGCAGCAGATCGGCAGCGTGGTCGGTGAGCACGCGGTTGTGCTCCTCGGGCATCCGCCGGTTGAACGAGCGCAGGCCTGCCTCCAGGTGCGCCACCGGCACGTGCAGCTTCACCGCGGCCAGCGCGGCGGCGATCGTGGAGTTGGTGTCGCCGTAGACGAGCACCCAGTCCGGCGTGGTCTCCTCGATGACGCCTTCCAGCGCGGACAGCATCGCGCCGGTCTGCGCGCCGTGCTTGCCGGAGCCGACGCCGAGGTTGAAGTCCGGCTTCGGGATGTCGAGATCCTCGAAGAACGAGTCGCTCATGTTGTGGTCGTAGTGCTGGCCGGTGTGCGCGATCAGGTGCTCGACCAGGCCCTGCGCGGCGCGCGCGATGGGGGCCAGTTTGACGAACTGTGGGCGCGCCCCGACGACGCTGAGCACTCGCATGGGGCCGGAGTCTAGCGAGACAGGGTCGCTTCGCTCCTGGCCCTACCGCACCGCTGGCGCGCCAGAGCCCTACCGCACCAGTGGCGCCAGGTACCGGCGGCCGGTGGCTCGGGCTTCTTCGTCGGTGCGCAGCGGCAGGCAGCTGTCCGGGGTGAGCACCAGCGAGATGCACAGCCGGACCAGGATCTCGGCGACCTCTTCCGGCTTCGTGTCCGACTGGCCCGCGCGAGCCTGTGGACAGTCCAGGTACTGGCGGAGCAGGAACTCCCGCATCACGGCCAGTGCCGGGCCGCCCCTGGTGGTCAGGAACGGGATGGACGCTTCCGGCTCACTGGCCAGGATGCGTTGCAGCAGTGGGTGGCGGCGGGCGGTGCGCAAGCCGACGACGAAACCCTCGACCAGCCGGTCGGCCAGATCGGGGAGTTGTTCGGTGGCATCGGCGATACCGGCGAAGAACAGCCGCGCCTCACGCAGCAGCCGGCCTGCACCAGCTCGTCGCGAGCGGCGAACCGCCGGTAGATGGTGGCCCTGCCGATCCCGGCCCTGCGTGCCACGTCGTCCATGCTGGTCCTGCGGAATCCGTGCGTCAGGTATTCGGCCAGCGCGGCGTCGAGGATGCGGACGCCGACCTCGTCGGTGTCCGGCTCGTCGAGTATCTCGTTCAGCAGAGTGCTCGTGCTGTCCGCTGCTGTCATGGTCATCGCCAGGCCAGATTAGCAAGCCGAGCGGGGTGATCGGCCCGCGTGCGGGCCGAATCCCAGATGTCAGCGTGCTCGCCATCCTAAAGTTCAATTGTTGGACAATCCCGATGATCATTGATTGAACATGTCCGCGTGCACGCCGGTGATGATCGTCAGCAGGGTGCCGCACAGCAGCGTGTGCACCTGTTCCCTGGTCAGGCTGCGGCGGACCAGCCACTCCCGGGTGGCCGCCTTGGCCATCCCGCTGTAGGACCGGATCATCGCGCGCAGTTCCTCGCGGCCTGCCGTGATGTGGTTCAGCCCGACGGTCTCCAGCATCCGGTCGACGGCGATCTCGTCGGCTTCCTGCATGATCTGTTCGACGTCGGGATCGCGGCCGTAGCCGCCGGTGCTGATGGTGGCCAGCCACATCGCCCGGTTGCGCTCGATGACCGCGAGGAACCGGTCCAGGCTGGCCGCGACACGCTGTTCGATGGTGCCGTGCGCGAGTTGTTCGACGGTGAATTCGGGAATGAACATCAGTTCCCGGACGACTTCCAAATACAGTTCACGTTTGGTGCCGAAGTAGTGGTTGATCAGGCCGCGTGCCACCCCGCTCTCGCGGGCCAGTTCGGTGGTGGACACCGCTTCGTAGTGCCGCTCACCGAACAGCCGCCGCGCGCACGCCAGGATCTGGGCACGCCGCTCGTCCGGTTCCAGCCGTCGCCAGCGTGGTGCGGACTCGGTACTGCTCATGCGCCCCCTTCCGCCCGGTCCAGCCACGGCAGGTAACCGGGCAGGTCCTTGCTCACCCGACCGGGGAACTCCGGCGGCCGTTTCCGCAGGAACGATGTCACGCCTTCGATGACGTCCGGGTTGGCGCCCGCGTCCGCGATCAGCCGGGAGTCCAGGTCCCTGGTCGGGAACGGCGAGTCCAGCGGCGACATCCGGAACAGCAGCTGCCGGATCACGGCCACCGCGACCGGCGCCGTCGTCGCGATCAGCTCCCGCGCAAGCGCTTGCGCGGCGGGCAGCACCTCATCCGGTGCACACAGTCGGGTGACCAGGCCGGCCGCCAGCGCCTCCTCGGCGCCGAACACCCGGCCGCTGACCATCCAGTCCATCGCCCGGCCCAGCCCGACCAGTCGGGGCAGGAACCACGCCGACGCGCCCTCGGGCACCAGGCCGCGCCGCGCGAACACGTAGCCGAACCGGCAGTCCGTGGCCGCCAGCCGGAAATCGGCCGGCAGGATGATCGTCGACCCGGCACCGACCGCCGCCCCGCGCAGTGCCGCGATGACGGGCTTGTTCATCGCGTAAATCGCCAGTGACACCCGACCGGCGGGCTCCCGGTACGCGGAGTCGGAGCCCTCCTCGACCACGTTCAGCCCGCCGGACAGGTCGGCGCCGACACAGAAGTCGTTGCCGTGTCCGGTGAGGATCACCACGCGCACGTCGTCGTCGGCATCGGCGGCACGCAGCGCGTCAGCCAGTTCGTTCGACATCACCATGGTGAAGCCGTTGCGGCGCTCCGGCCGGTGCAGCGCGATGGTCGCGACACCGTCGGCGACGTCGTAGGTGATCTCCAGATAGCCGGTCACAGCCACCTCCGTCCGTGATCTGCGTCATGTGCACGCTAGGCCCATCGCGGCTCTATTGACAACCCGTCAACAGTGGGCAGAATGCAGGTGAGGACACATCCGTACGTATCCATGCGCATCCGTACGCGGGAGGACCCGGTTATGACCGACGAGGCTTTCATCTACGAGGCGATCCGGACCCCGCGTGGTCGGGGCAAGCAGAACGGCTCGCTGCACGGCACCAAGCCGGTGTCCCTGGTGGTCGGGCTGATCGAGGAGATCGGCCGCCGTCATCCCGGCCTGGACCCGAAGACCATCGACGACATCGTGCTCGGCGTGGTGTCCCCGGTCGGTGAACAGGGTTCCGACATCGCTCGGACCGCGGCGCTGCTGGCCGGCCTGCCGGACACCGTCGGCGGTGTGCAGATGAACAGGTTCTGCGCGTCCGGCCTGGAAGCCGTGAACACGGCGGCCACCAAGGTCCGCTCCGGCTGGGACCACCTGGTGCTCGCCGGTGGTGTCGAGTCCATGTCCCGGGTGCCGATGGGCTCCGACGGTGGCGCGTGGATGAGCGACCCGGAGACCAACTACGAGACCTACTTCGTGCCGCAGGGTGTCGGCGCCGACCTGATCGCCACGATCGAGGGCTTCTCCCGGGAGGACGTCGACTCCTACGCCGTGTCGTCCCAGGAGCGGGCGGCGAAGGCATGGTCGGGCGGCCACTTCACGAAGTCCGTCGTGCCGGTGTACGACCGCAACGGCCAACTGCTGCTGGACCACGACGAGCACATGCGCCCGGAGTCCACTGTGGAGGGACTGGGTAAGCTGAAGCCGTCGTTCGCCGACATCGGCGACATGGGTGGCTTCGACGCCGTCGCGCTGCAGAAGTACCACTGGGTCGAGAAGATCAACCACGTGCACCACGCCGGCAACTCCTCGGGCATCGTGGACGGCGCCGCGCTGCTGCTGCTCGGCAGCGAGGCCGCGGGCGAGGCGGCAGGCCTGGTGCCCAGGGCGCGGGTGCTGGCCACCGCGACGACCGGTGCCGACCCGACGATCATGCTCACCGGCCCGGTGCCGGCCACGCGGAAGGTGCTGGCCACCGCCGGTCTGACCACAGCGGACATCGACATCTTCGAGCTCAACGAGGCCTTCGCGTCCGTGGTGCTGAAGTTCATGAAGGACCTGGACCTGCACCACGACCAGGTCAACGTCAACGGCGGCGCGATCGCCATGGGTCACCCGCTCGGCGCGACCGGCGCGATGCTCGTCGGCACCGTGGTGGACGAACTGGAGCGCAGGGACGCCCGGCGGGCGCTGGTCACGTTGTGCATCGGTGGCGGCATGGGCGTCGCCACCATCATCGAGCGGGTCTGAACCGAGCGGGTCTGAGAGGACTGGAATGCCTGAGAACATGATCCGCTGGGCCGCCGACGAAGACGGCATCGTGGTGCTGACCATGGATGACCCGGACCAGTCGGCCAACACCATGAACGAGACGTTCGCCCGGTCGTTCGCGGCCACGGTGGAGCGGCTGGTCGCGGAGAAGGACAGCATCACCGGCGTGGTGATCACCTCGGCCAAGAAGACGTTCTTCGCCGGTGGCGACCTGAACCTGCTGATCAGCGGCAAACCGGAGGACGCGGCCCGGCTGACCGAGACGCTGAACGCGACCAAGGCGCGGTTCCGCGTGCTGGAGACGCTGGGTCGGCCGGTGGTCGCCGCGATCAACGGTGCCGCGCTCGGCGGTGGCTACGAGATCGCGCTGGCCTGTCACCACCGGATCGCGCTGGACGCCGAGGGCAGCCAGATCGGCCTGCCCGAGGTCACGCTCGGCCTGCTGCCCGGTGCCGGTGGCGTGACCAGGACCGTGCGGCTGCTTGGCATCCAGAACGCGCTGCTCAACGTCCTGTTGCAGGGCCAGCGGCGCAAGCCTGCCGAGGCGCTTGAGCTCGGCATGGTGGACGAGGTCGTGGCCACGGCCGACGAGATGCTGGCCAAGGCCAAGGGGTGGATCAAGGCCAACCCGGAGGCTGCCCAGCCGTGGGACGTCAAGGGCTACCGGATGCCCGGTGGCAACGTGGCCAGCCCGGCGTTCCAGGCCAACCTGCCCGCGTTCCCGGCCAACCTGCGCAAGCAGCTCAAGGGCGCACCGATGCCGGCGCCACGCAACATCCTGGCCGCCGCGGTCGAGGGCGCCCAGCTGGACATCGACACCGCGGCCAAGGTGGAGACCCAGTACCTGGTCGAGCTGATCGTCGGCCAGACGTCGAAGAACATGATCAAGGCGTTCTTCTTCGACCTCCAGCACATCAACTCCGGCGGCTCCCGCCCGGACGGCTACCCGCGCCACCGGGCACACCGGGTGGCCGTGCTCGGCGCCGGCATGATGGGCGCCGGCATCGCGTACGTGTGCGCCAGGGCCGGCCTGGAGGTCGTTCTCAAGGACGTGTCGGAAGAGGCGGCGGCCAAGGGCAAGGGCTACTCGGCGAAGCTGCTGGCCAAGGCCGTGTCCAGGGGCAAGATGACCCAGGGCAAGGCAGACGCGACACTCGCGCTGATCACGCCGACCGGCGATGCCGCCGCGGTGGCTGGTGTGGACCTGGTCATCGAGGCCGTGTTCGAGAGCCCGGAGCTGAAGAAGAAGGTCTTCGCCGAGATCGAGCAGTACGTGGCCCCGGACGCGGTCCTCGCGTCGAACACGTCCACGCTGCCCATCACCGGCCTGGCCGAGGGCGTCACCCGGCCCGCCGACTTCGTCGGCCTGCACTTCTTTTCGCCGGTGGACAAGATGCCGCTGCTGGAGATCGTGGTCGGCGAGCAGACCAGCGACGCCACGGTGGCCAAGGCGCTGGACATCGCGCAGCAGATCCGCAAGACCCCGATCGTGGTCAACGACAGCCGGGGGTTCTTCACCAGCCGCGTCATCGGCACGTTCCTGAACGAGGCCGTCGCGATGGTCGGTGAGGGTGTGCCGCCGGCATCCATCGAGCAGGCCGGCAGCCAGGCCGGTTACCCGGCGCCGCCGTTGCAGCTGATGGACGAGCTGACCCTGACGCTGCCGCGCAAGATCCGCGAGGAGACCAGGGCGGGCGTCGAAGCAGCCGGTGGCACGTGGGCGGCGCACCCGTCCGAGGCCGTGATCGACAAGATGGTGGTCGACTTCGAGCGCAAGGGCCGCTCCACCGGCTCCGGCTTCTACGAGTACGACGAGAACGGCAAGCGGACCCGGCTGTGGCCGGGCCTGGCCGAACATTTCGGTAGCCAGCACAGTGGTGGCGGGAACACGGCCATGCCGTTCGCCGATCTCCAGGAGCGGATGCTGTTCGCGGAGGCGCTGGAGACGGTGAAATGCTTCGACGAGGGTGTGCTGCGCTCGGTGCCGGACGCCAACATCGGCTCCATCATGGGCATCGGCTTCCCGGCGTGGACGGGTGGTGTCTCGCAGTACGTCGACCAGTACCCCGGTGGCGTGGCCGGTTTCGTGGCCAGGGCCAACGAACTGGCCGAGCGCTACGGCGACCGGTTCCGCCCGCCGGCATCGCTGGTGGCGAAGGCCGCCGACAAGGTCAGCGCATGACCGGGTCACTCGCCGGCAGGACGATCGTGATGTCCGGCGGCAGCCGGGGCATCGGGCTGGCGATCGCGTTGCGGGCCGCGGCGGACGGCGCGAACGTGACGCTGATCGCCAAGACCGACAAGCCCGATCCGCGGCTGCCCGGCACGATCCACACGGCAGCGGAGGAGATCGAGGCGGCCGGTGGCAAGGTGCTGCCGTTCGTCGGTGACGTGCGCGACGACGACCAGGTCGCGGCCGCCGTGGCGGCCACGGTGGAGCGCTTCGGCGGGATCGACGTCGTGGTGAACAACGCGTCCGCGATCAACCTGTCCAACATCGGTGACCTGCCGGCCAAGCGCTACGACCTGATGCTGGACATCAACGCGCGCGGCACGTTCCTGCTCACGTCGCTGGCGCTGCCGCACCTGGTCGACTCGGCCAACGGGCACGTGCTGACGCTGTCGCCGCCGTTGGACATGGATCGCCGCTGGTTGCGCGACCATGCTCCGTACACGGTCAGCAAGTACGCCATGACGATGCTGACCCTGGGGGTGGCGGAGCACTACCGGGACCGGGGCGTGGCCGCGAACTGCCTGTGGCCACGGACGACGATCGCCACCGCGGCCATCCAGAACATCGTCGGCGGCGATGCGGCCATGGCGGTGTCCCGGCGACCGGAGATCATGGCCGACGCCGCGCACGCGGTGCTGGTCCGGCCGGCCGCCGAGTACACCGGGCAGACCCTGATCGACGAGGATGTGCTGCGGGCGGCGGGTACGACCGATTTCGCCCCCTACCGGTACGAGGGTGCGTCGGAGGAACAGCTCCAATCGGACATTTTTCTACTCTGATCGGGCCCAGCTGGAAATCCGTTGCCATTCCTCAGGGCGAGCACGGTGCCCGGCAAGGAAACTCTCAGGAAGTAGGAGTGTTCTAGGGAGGCGACAACCTCTCGCCACACGCCGCTATCTGGGAGCAAGGACATGAGCGAGTTCGATCCGCGGTGGTCGGCTGGTAGCCAGGACAACCCCGGCCACCAGGGCCAGCAGGGTGACCCCGGCCACCAGGGCCAGTCCGGCTCGCAGCCAGGCAGCCAGCCGCACCAGGTCTACCCCGGGTACTACGGC
>DASUJK010000137.1:0-5989 GCA_036279295.1 Pseudonocardiaceae bacterium
CGACCGCCTACGGCAGCTGCTGGACGGCTGAGCGAACGGACCGCAAACGAGGAACACCGGCACGGGCTGGGGCGTTACGTTTGAGGGTACGTCCGTAGTGGTATGGCAAGAAGGCACCGTGGGTTGATGCGCGCAGCGCACCGGTAGGCGCACCATGGAGGAGTCGTCCAGCGTAAGGGGTGCGGTCATGACGAGCGCCGATGCGATGCGGGCTTCCGACAAGGATCGGGAGCGGGTCGTGCAGGCCCTGCAGGAGCAGGTCGGCGAGGGTCGGCTGACCCTGGCCGAGTTCGAGGAGCGTAGCGGCATCGCGTACGACGCCAAGACCGTGGGTGAGCTCCGTGTCCTGACCGAGGACCTGCCGATCGATCCCCTCGCCCCGCAGCCGCAGAACGTCCTGCCGTGGCAACAGCCCTACCCCATGCCTGACCTGCCGCCATGGGCGCAGCGCACCTTCCCGACCGCCCAGCAGCGGTCGCTGCCGCCCGCCCGGCGGAACAGCCCGATCGGTGTCGCGGCAGTGCTGCTGGTCGCCCTGCTCGTGGTCCAGGGCGTGCTGGCGGTGACAGCGGGTGTGTTCTTCTTCCCGCTGCCCCTGCTGTTCATCCTGTTCTTCGTGCTCCGGCCCGGCCGCCGGTTCCACTGAGCGATCTACTACCGCGCGAGCTACGCCCTCAGGCGTAGATCGCGGCGATGTCACTCGCGTACGTCTTGGCGACAACAGTCCTGCGCAACTTCAGGCTCGGCGTCATCTCGCCGCTCTCCTCGGTGAAGTCCACCGGCAGCACGCGGAACTTGCGAATCGACTCCGCCTTCGAAACTGCTTTGTTCGCGTCGTCGACGGCTGCCTGGATCTCGACCACCAGATCCGCGTCGTTCGCCAGGTCGGCCACTGACGCGCCGGCCGCCTTGTGGTGCTGGGCCTTCCAGGCCGGGAAGAACTCCTCGTCGATGGTCACCAGCACCGCGATGAACGGCTTCTGGTCGCCGACCACCATGCACTGGCTGATCAACGGATTGGCGCGCAGCCGGTCCTCCAGCACGGCGGGGGAGACGTTCTTGCCGCCCGCCGTCACGATGATCTCCTTCTTGCGGCCGGTGATCCGCAGGAACCCGTCCGGGTCCAGGCTGCCCAGGTCACCGGTGCGGAACCAGCCGCCGTCCAGCGCTTCCTTGCTGGCCTGCTCGTTGTTCCAGTACTCCCGGAACACCACGTCCCCGCTGACCAGGATCTCGCCGTCGTCGGCGATCCGCACCGACGTGCCGGCCACCGGGCGACCTACGGTGCCGACCCGCAGCGCCGCCTGGGTGTTCACACACGCGGCCGCACTGGTCTCGGTCAGGCCGTAACCCTCCAGCACCGGCACGCCGACGCCACGGAAGAAGTGCGCCATCCGCCCACCCAGCGGGGCGCCACCGGACACCGCGGCGGTGCAGCGACCGCCGAGCGCGGCCCGCAGCTTCGTGTAGACCAGCCGGTCCATCACCGCGTGCTTCAACCGCAGGCCGATGCCGGGTCCGCCGTGGTCCTGCGACTCGCTGAACGCCACCGCGGTCGCCTCGGCCGCGTCGAAGATCTTGCCCTTGCCCTCGCTGTGCGCCTTCTGCTTGGCGCCGTTGTAGACCGTCTCGAACACCCTCGGCACGGCGACGACGAACGTCGGCCGGAAGGTGCCGAGGTCGGCCACCAGGTTCTTCACGTCGGCCGTGTGCCCGACGGTGAGCCTGGCGTACACGCAGGTCAGCGCCAGTGCCCTGGCCAGCACGTGGGCCAGCGGCAGGAACAGCAGCAGCGAGTTCCCCGGCTGCAACATCTCCGGGAACGCGCCTACGTTCGCGCGGACCTCGGCCAGCAGGTTGCGGTGGGTCAGCACGCAGCCCTTCGGCCGGCCGGTGGTGCCCGAGGTGTACACGATCGTGGCCATCTGGTCGGCGGCCACCGCGTGCCGCCGCTCGTGCACCTGCTGGTCGCTGATGCCGGCGCCGAGCGCGGTCAGCTCGTCGATGGCACCGGGCGCGTCGGCGGCCGCCGGGCCGTCGATCTGCCACACGTGCCGGACCTGGCCCGTCCGGTCCACCACACCGTCCACCACGCTGCGGTGCGCCGCGGTCTCCACGATGACGGCACGGGCCGCCGAGTCGGACACGATCCACTCGACCTGCTCGGCCGACGACGTCTCGTAGACCGGCACCGTCACGCCGCCCGCCGCCCAGATGGCGAAGTCCAGCAGCGTCCACTCGTAGCGCGTCTTGGACATCAGGCAGACCCGGTCGCCGGTCTGGAGGCCGATCGCGATCAGGCCCTTGGCGACGGCCAGTACGTGAGCAGCGAAGTCTCTCGCCGTCAGGTCCACCCAGGTGCCGTCCACATGGCGTTGGAAGCTCACCGCGTCGCCGAAGCGCTCCGCGTTGGCCCACACCATGTCGGTGAGGTTTTCCTCGTCGGTTACCGGATTTACCGTCTGGACGGTGACTTCGCGCACGTCAACCTCCGTGCCATGGAATGTTACCGGTGGGAAACTTAGCGTGCCTGTGGTGGCGGCCACCACCCCGGGCCTCTCGTGGCATTCTGCACCGCGTGCCAGCAGTGGACATCGTGGACGAGACGTTCCTGGTAGTGCCGCCGAAGATCGTGGCATCGGCGTTCGCCGATCCGGCCGCGTGGCGGCGGTACTGGCCGGACCTGACCCTGGCCGTCTACCTCGACCGGGGTGACGAGGGCCTGCGCTGGACGGTGCGCGGCGCACTCGTCGGCACGATGGAGGTGTGGCTGGAGCCGGTGCTGGACGGGACGGTCCTGCACTACTTCCTGCGCGCCGAACTGCCGGCGGGCACCGGGCAGCGCCAGGTGGACCGGGAACGGCGCCGTAGGCAGCTGGCCGCCAAGCGGATCGCCCTCGGGCTGAAGTCGGTGCTGGAGGACGGGAGAGCCCCCGGCTGCCCGCCGGTCTCCCCGTAGGGTCGACGTATGCGGGTGCACGTGGTCTCCGACGTTCACGGCAACGTCGACGCGCTGGCCAGGGCAGGCGAGGGTGCTGACGCGCTCATCGTGCTCGGCGACCTGTTGGACTTCGTGGACTACTACGACCATTCCAAGGGCATCCTCGGTGCCGTGTTCGGCGCGGAGAAGGTCGCGGTGTTCGCCGAACTGCGCAGGGCACGGCAGACGGCCAACCTGGCCGCGTACGCCCGGTCGCTGTGGTCCGGCCTGGACAACGCGGCCGACGTGGTCGAGGAGGCAATCCGCGAGCAGTACACGAAGCTGTTCGGCGCGATGACCGCACCCACCTACGCGACGCCGGGCAACGTGGACGTGCCCGCGCTGTGGCCGGAGTACACCGGCGACGGCATCCGGATGCTGGACGGTGACACGGTCGATGTCGGCGGCCTGCGCTTCGGGTTCGTCGGTGGCGCGCTGGCCAATCCCGGCTCGGTGCCGAGGCGGACCGGCGTGTGGGTGCCGTACCTGCGGCAGCGCGAGGACTTCGACTCGTCGGTGGCCGCGCTCGGGCCGGTGGACGTGCTGTGCAGCCACATTCCGCCGGACGTGCCGGAACTGTGCTACGACGTGGTGGCCCGGCGGTCGGAGATGGCGTCCGCGTCGCTGCTCGCCGCGATCCACCGGTACCGGCCGCGCTGGTCGCTGTTCGGTCACGTGCACCAGCCGCTGGCGCCGAGGATCCGGCTGGGCCGGACCGAGTGTGTGAACGTCGGCCACTTCAAGCGCACCGCCCGGCCGTACGTGCTGCGCTGGTAGTTGACGGTAACCTCGCCGACATGGCCGACGAGTCCACCCAGTCCATCGTCATCGACGCGCCGCCGGAGCGGATCATGGCGGTGATCGCGGACTTCGCCGCGTATCCCGAGTGGACCAACGCGGTGAAGCAGACCGAGGTGCTGAGCGAGGATGAGGACGGCCGCGCGGAAGAGGTCCAGTTCACCTTGGACGCCGGTCCGATCAAGGACGTGTACACGCTGCGGTACCAGTGGTTCCCCGACCACGGTGGGATGAGCTGGAAGCTGGTCAGGGGCCAGATGCAGCGCTCCCAGACGGGTAGCTACCAGCTGGAGCCCGACGGCGCCCGCACGAAGGTCACCTACACGCTGGCCGTGCAGCTGGCCATTCCGCTGCTCGGTCTGCTGCGCCGCAAGGCCGAGAAGGTGATCATGGACACCGCGTTGAAGGAGCTCAAGCGGCGAGTGGAGAACGGCGGCGGCTGACATGCGCGTCCTGCTGTTCACCGGCAAGGGTGGCGTCGGAAAGACGACCCTGGCCGCCGCCACCGCTGCCCGGCTGGCCGCCACCGGGCGCAAGACACTCGTGGTGTCCACCGATCCGGCGCACTCGCTCGGTGACGCGCTCGGTGTGCCACTGGACGGCGACCCGGCCGAGCAGTCCGACGGCCTGTTCGCCAGCCAGCTGGACGTGCGCAGGCTGGTGGACGGCAACTGGCAGCGGTTGCGCACCCACCTGCGAACATTGTTGGCCGGCGCCGGTGTCGACGACCTGGTCGCCGAGGAACTCACCGTGCTGCCCGGCGTCGAGGAACTGCTCGCGCTGTCCGAGGTGTACCGGCTGGCCGAGGTCGGACCGTGGGAGGTCGTGGTCGTCGACTGCGGGCCGACCGCCGAGACGCTGCGCCTGGTTGCGCTGCCGGAGGCGATGTCCGGTTATCTGGAGCGGCTGTTCCCGACCCACCGCAGGGTGGTGCGCGGCCTGCTCGCCGGGCTGGCCGGCACTCGGCAGGTGGACCGCTGGGACGCGGCCGCCGACGCACTGGGCAGGTTGGCCGAACAGGTCGACGCGCTCCGGGTGGCGTTGGGCGACCGGTCCCGCACCAGTGTTCGACTGATCACCACGCCCGAACGAGTGGTCGCTGCCGAGACCCGCCGCACGTTGACCGCGCTGGCGGTGCAGGGCATCCGGGTGGACGGACTGATCGCCAACCGGCTGATCCCGGTGTTCGGGCCGAAGCGTGGAGCCTCCGCCGTGTGGTTGCACACCAGGCAGGAGGAACAGCAGGCGGTGCTGGCCGAGTTGACGGCGGCCACCGACGTGCCGATCCGGACGGTGCCCTACCTGGCGGCCGAGCCGGTCGGCGTGGCCGCGCTGCTGGAGCTGGCGCAGGGACTGTACGCCTCCGATGACCCGCTTTCCGGGCCTGGCGTTCTGGCGGAGCCCCTGCTCACGGTGTCCGGCGGCGACGGTCGGTACCAGCTGCGGATCGCCGTGCCGCTGGGTGACGACACCGACGTGGACCTGGCCAGGGTGGGCGACGAGCTGGCGCTGACCGTGGACAGCAGGCGCAGGCTGATCGCGTTGCCGCCGCTGTTGCGCAGGTGCGAGGTGACCGGAGCCGACGTGGACGGCGGCGGATTGTTGGTGCACTTCCGGCCGGACCCGGGCCTGTGGCCGAAGGCCGACTCGGGCGAACAGGGATAATCAACAGATGACCACCCCGCGGAACGGCACATCTGAGGCTGGCGCCGGTAGCGACGAGCAGCCGTTGCCCGGTGCGCGGCTGGCCGAGGAACTGCGACTGCTGCTGGACGCCCTTGCCGAGCGTGCCGAGCCGATGCTGAACCGGTTGGCCGCGGCGCCCACCGGTGACCGCGCCGAGCACACGCCGGCCACCTGTGGCTGGTGCCCGCTGTGTGCCGGAATGGCGGTGCTGCGTGGTGAGCGGCCGGAGTTGGCGGTGCGCGCCGCGGAGCACGCGGCGGGCCTGTTGACGGTGTTGCGTGCGGCACTCGCGGAGCACGCGCCCGCTGAGGCTGCGCCTTCTTCGCCGGAGCCTGCTGATCGGGTGCAGCACATCACAGTGCAGCGGCGCGAGGCCAAGGCTGACGGCGAGTGCTGACCGTCGGCGTGGACGTCGGCGGGACGAGTGTGCGAGCCGGCGTGGTGGATTCGCACGGGGATGTCCTGGACCTGACCAGGGCTGGCACGCCCAGCGGTGAGGCCGCGCTGGAGGACGTGATCACCGAG
>DASUJK010000138.1:0-11262 GCA_036279295.1 Pseudonocardiaceae bacterium
CGAGGCCGTAGGTGATCCAGGCGGGCAACAGGGCGAACCCGCAGGGGTTGACCGGGGCGAGCATCCCAGCGGCGAAGGCCAGACCCAGCAGTGGGCTCATCGCGCGCCCGCGTGGTGCAGCGCGGTGGTGATCGCCTGCGCGGAGGGGTCGGTGGCGCGGTAGGTCACCGACCCGGACGGGTCGATGACGATCAGGGTGGACAGGGCACCTATCCCGAACCGCTGGGTCAGGGCGGCGCCGGTGTCGATCGCTGCCGGCAGGCCTGCCGCGTCGACACTGGTGAGGAAGCCGGAGATGTCCTGTGTGGACTCGCTCGGGTCCATGTCCACGGCGAGGACGTCGGCATTGCCGTGGGCCGCGCGCGCGACCTGGGCCAACGACCGTGCGCCGACGGCACATTCACCGCAGCCGACTGTGAAGAAGAACAACGCCGTCGGTTTGTCACCGGGCACGTGCACCGTCCTGCCGGCCACCGTGGCCACTGTGGTCACTGTCGTCGCGGTGGACCCGGCTGCCGCCGCGTTCGGCGAACCACCGAGGGTGTTGGTGCCGCAGGCCGCCAGCAACGGGCCGGCTGCGACCACGGCGATGACGGCAGCGCCGATGGTCGAGTTCCTCGCGGCTCGGCCGAAGGCGAGTCGGAACGGCGGTGTCATGAATGATGCTGGCCTTTCTGGTCAGCGGGATCGGAGCGAACAGACGACGGCGGGCAGCAGTCCTCGGACCCGGCGCTGGTGGGGCGGCGAACTCGACGCCGGAATGTGTAGCCGAGAGCGGCGAGCACCACCACGGCCCCGGCGCCCAGCAGCCAGGGGCTGCGCAGCGCACCGCCGACGGCGGTGAGCGTGCTACCGGCGAGCAGCACCGGACCGGCGCAGCACAGCACCATCAGCAGGCCACCGCCCACTACGGCCAGCGTGCCGCCCACGCCGGGGCGGTTGTCCTGGTCGGTCATCACGTCGCGGCTTCCTCGATCGCGTGGCCGGGGATGCCGGCGCAGCAGTCCAGGGCGGTGGCGTTGTCCGCGGCCAGCGATCGGGCCAGCATGACCAGGTCGGCCACCCTGGGGTCGCCGATCGCGTAGTGCAGCCGGCGGCCCTCACGTCGTGCGGTCACGTACCCGCAGTCCGCCAGACAGGACAGGTGCACCGACACCCGCGGCTGGGAGATCCCGGCGTGCTCGACGCACTCGGCGGAGGTGCGTTCGCCGCCCAGGATGAACTCCAGCAACTTCAGTCGGGTCGGGTCGGACAGGGCGCGGAAAAACCGGGCCGTGGTGTCCAGATGCGTGCATGCGACCGGGTCCTCGGACAGTACGGCGGTAGTGCGGGGTCGGCGCATGAACTAGGCCCTCCACGACTGGAACTATTCGACTACCCGAATAGTAAGTGCCTTGGTGCTATTCGGCAAGGCGGATAGGCCGAGTGGTCGCACGCCAGGGATCAAGCTTGGCGGGCGGGGCGGCGCGTCAGTGTCGATCGGGTCGCCGTTCGGCTTCGACCCGGACCGCTGCGAATGTGTCGGCGACGGTCTGTTGCCAGCGTTGCGCGACCAAGCCGCCCCACCAGGCACCGACCGTCCACAGGTCGGTACCGAGGCGGCCGTGGTAGTCCAGCCGGGTGGTGCGCTGGTCGCCGGTGAACAGGAACTGCTCGGTGACCTCGGGCACCGGGCCGCGGACGAGCCGGAAGTCGATGCGCTCCGGGCGCGTGAATCGGACGGTCTCCACCGTCGTCGCGACCAGGCCCCGGCCGATCGGAGTGCGGTGCGCGGCGAGCACCATGTCGGCTCCCCGCTCCAGCACGCGGATCTTGTCGGCCATCGCGTGGGTCTGCCGTGTGAGGTAGGGAGCGGCCAGAATGTCGAACACCACATCGCGAGGTGCGGCGATGTCCACGGTGAGCGGGCCGAGTTCTCGGTAGCAGCGCCCGATGCCCAGATCGAGGGGCACCGCGGCGGTGACCAGACCTAGGTAGAGTCCGGCTGTGCCGGCCGCGGCTCCGGCGGCGGTTGCGGTCGACCAGGCCAGGCGTCGCATGACTGTCTCCTCGTTGTCGCTTCAGGCGCGGACTCCGGCCAGCCGCGCCAGGGCGCCGGGGTCGTGGATGGTGATGGCTCGGTAGCTCAGTTCGATCAAGCCACGGCGTTCGAAGTCCTTCAGAACCTTGTTCAGGGAGGGCCGCCGTACGCCGAGCATCGCGGCCAGGATCTGCTGGGAGAGGGCGACGGCGCCGTCCTGGGCCTCGTCGCGCAGCAGCACGGCGGTCTGTTCTATCAGTGGACGGCCCAGCAAACCAGCCAGGCGCAATTGGCTGGCCGCTTGGCGCTGTGCGACCGAGGACAGCCACCGGCGTGTGACCGTCGGCCGCTCTGCTAGCAGCCGCTCGAACGACGCGGCCTGCAGGAACAGCAGCGTGGAGTCGGTGACGGTGCGGGCGGTGTAGGGCGGCGGTATGTCCAGCAGCAATGGAATGTCACCGTCCACGTCGCCGGGTCGCAGCACGCCGATCACCGCGCGGCGCCGCCCCGCACCGACGGCTAGTTCCACTCCGCCGCGCCGCAGAATCCACACCCCGTCCGATCGCTGACCAGCGGCGAACAGGACGGCGCCAGCGGCCAGTTCTCGCAGGTCCAGGTATCCGGCCAGGACATCCAGATCGGACGGTCGCAGTGGTGCGGTGTCGCCACGCCCGACGCACCGGGCGATCCACGCGGCGGCGCGCAGCATCGCTGGGTCGGGTCCCAGGCGGGGCAGTCGGCGACCGGGCATTACCACGGGCCTGGCATCGGTCGAGCGGACCGCTGGCGTGCGTTGTTCATCGTCCCGATTATCGACGATCGCGGGCCGTCCGACGCGGCGACTGTGTCACCTGGCTGACACTGTTCGCTACGCTCGGCCACCGGATGGTGTTGGTTGACGGCGGGTACACCACCTCGGTCGGAAGGAGACCGGCACTCGTGACCGACACTCGTTCTCGCTCCGAGGTTCCGTCGGATCCGCGCCAGGTGGCCGGTCGTGCCTTGCCGGCCGTGCGGATCGGCCTGCTCGGTGGGCTGGTGGGGATGCTGTGCTGCGTCGGGCCGACCGTCCTGGCGTTGCTCGGTGTGCTCGGCGCCGGGACGGCGTATGCCTGGGCGGAAGACCTGTACGGCGGCTACGCCTGGTGGTTCCGACTGGCCGGCCTCGCCGTGACCGGCGGCCTGGTCATCCTGACGTTGCGGCGCCGCCAGGCGTGCAGCCTGGCCGGAGCGCGGGCCGCCCGCTGGCGGTTGCTGCTGATCACCGGGATGGCCGTGGCCACCTACGTGGTGCTCTACGCGGTGACGACCCTGGCCGGCCAACTGGCCACCTGAGACCGAAGCGATAAGGGGGACATCGCCGTGATACGAGCTGTGTGGAATGGCGCGGTGATCGCCGAGGCCGAGCGGACCCGGCGGGTCGAGGGCAACCATTACTTCCCGCCGGACTCGCTGCGCCGCGGATACCTCACCGACAGCCCGACGCGCACCGTGTGCCCGTGGAAGGGCGTGGCGCACTACTACCGGCTCACCGTGGACGGCCACGTCAATCCGGACGCGGCGTGGTACTACCCGCATCCGCTACCGCTGGCCCGGCTACTGGGCCTCAAAAGGCATGTCGCGTTCTGGAACGGTGTGCGCATCGACCAGTACTGAACAGCTCAACCCGTACGAGGAGGACACGATGCCGGCAGACCGGAAGGTGGATCGGAACGAGGTGTTCGTCGAGTACACCAAGAGCATCTGCCCGGTCTGCAAGGTGGTGCTCGACGCACAGGTCAACATCCGCGGCAACAAGGTATACCTGCGTAAGCGCTGCGGTCAGCACGGGTGGTTCGAGGCGCTGGTCTACGGCGACGCGCAGGCATACCTGGCCTCGGCGCGGTTCAACAAGCCGGGCACCATCCCGTTGACGTTCCAGACCGAGGTCCGCGATGGCTGCCCTTCGGACTGCGGCCTGTGTCCGGAACACAAGCAGCACGCCTGCCTGGGCATCATCGAGGTCAACACGCACTGCAACCTGGACTGCCCGATCTGCTTCGCCGATTCCGGTCACCAACCCGACGGGTACGCGATCACCTTGGAGCAGTGCGAGCGGATGCTGGACGTGTTCGTGGCCTCGGAGGGCGAGGCCGAGGTGGTGATGTTCTCCGGCGGGGAACCCACCATCCACCCGGGAATTCTGGCGTTCGTCGACGCCGCCCAGGCTCGCCCGATCCGCAACGTCAACCTCAACACCAACGGCGTCCGCCTGGCCAGCGACCGGTCATTCGTGGCCGCCCTCGGCGAACGCAACCGCCGCGACGGCAGGTCGATCAACATCTACCTCCAGTTCGATGGCCTGACCGAGCGCACGCACCGGACAATCCGGGGTCGGGACCTGCGCGAGATCAAACAGCGCGCACTGGACAACTGCGCCGACGCAGGCCTGACCGTGACGCTGGTGGCGGCGGTCGAGCGCGGTGTCAACGAGCACGAAGTCGGCGACGTCGTCGAGTTCGGGCTGGCCCATCCGGCGGTGCGGTCGGTGTCGTTCCAGCCGGTCACCCATTCCGGGCGGCATGTGGAGTTCGACCCGCTCACGCGGCTGACCAACTCCGACGTGATCGAGATGATCGCCGCGCAGCGGCCGGACTGGTTCGGCAAGGACGACTTCTTCCCGGTGCCGTGCTGTTTCCCGACCTGCCGGTCGATCACCTACGTGCTCACCGAAGGCACCCCCGGAACACCGGATTTCGGGATCGTGCCAATTCCCCGCTTGCTTCAGGTGGAGGAGTACCTGGACTACGTGTCCAACCGCGTGGTCCCGGACTACGCGGTGCGCGAAGCGCTGGAGAAGTTGTGGAGCGCCTCGGCGTTCATGGGCATCGAGACCACGGAGGCGAGACTCCGCGCGGCCGCGCAAGCCCTGGACTGCGCGGACGCCTGTGGGGTGAACCTGCCCGAGGCGATCGCCAACCTGACCGACCGGGCGTTCATGATCGTGGTGCAGGACTTCCAGGACCCGTACACGCTCAACGTCAAGCAGTTGATGAAGTGCTGTGTCGAGGAGATCACCCCGGACGGCCGGTTGATCCCGTTCTGTGCCTATAACTCCGTCGGCTACCGTGAGCAGGTCCGTGAACGGATGTCTGGTGTGCCGGTCGCGGACGTGGTGCCCAACGCCACCGAACTGCGGCCGTTGCTGGCCGACTCGCCCTACGGTTCGAAGATCGCCGGCAACGGCGGTGGGCATGGCCTGGTCGACTCCACGAACGTGGGTCGTCGGGCGGTGGAGCGGTGACCGTCGATCCCGCTGAGATCAAGGCGTGCTGCGCCGCTGCCTACGGCCAGGACGCGGTGGCGTTGGTGCTCGGCGAGTCCTACCACCCCGGTGGTCTGGCGCTGACCCGCCGGCTGGCCGCCGCGCTCGGGTTGCGGTCCGGATGGCGAGTGGTGGATGTCGCGTCCGGTCCGGGCACCACCGCCCGGCTACTGGCCGCCGAGTACGCCGTGACCGTGGACGGCGTCGACCTCGGTGAGTCCATAGTGGAAAGATCGCGAGCGGCGATCGCCAACGCCGGCCTGGCCGGCAGCGTGCGGATTCACCTCGGTGACGGCGAACGCCTGCCGCTGCCCGACGGGAGCGCGGACGCCGTGGTGTGTGAGTGCGCCTTCTGCACCTTCCCGAACAAGGCCGTCGCCGCCGCGGAGTTCGCGCGGGTGCTGCGGCCGGGCGGCCGAGTGGGCATCACCGATGTCGTCCTGACCGAACCGAGACTGCCCGCCGAGTTGACCACCCTGGCCGCGTGGGTGGCCTGCATCGCCGACGCCCGTCCCGCCGCGGGGTACGTCGACATCCTGGCCGCGGCCGGACTGGTCACCAGCCACGTCGAGGAGCACGACGAGGCGCTGACCCGCATGATCGACCAGATCGACGCCCGCGTTCGCCTTCTGCGGATGACAGCGTCCGGTCGGCTGGCCGCGGCCGGGGTGGACGTGGCAGCCGTGCTGCGCTATACCGACGTGGCGAAGCAGGCGGTTGCCGACGGGCTGCTCGGCTATCGACTGCTGATCGCCGAGCAGCGGGCGTGACCGAGCCGATGACGGGCCTGCTGGATGCCACCAGCCGGGCGGCCACCGATGAACTGCTGGCCGGACTGCGTGCCGGACGGTGGCGCCCGGCGGCTTGGGCACGGTTCGTGAGTTCGTCGGCACGCCGGTCGGTTCATCAGGCCGGCGCGCATCCCACGGCACTGGTCGAACTCACCGCGGTGCACGCGGTCATGGCGCTGCTGGCGGGTCGGCGGCACGGCCGGTGGGTGGTGGCGAGTTGGGTGCTGGCCGCCAGCCACCTCGGGATGCTCGACGCCCGTCGGTCGCTGGGCGTGTCCAATGTGATCACCCTGTTTCGGGCCAACCTGCCCGCGCTCGGCGGGCCTACGCGCTGGCTGCCGATCCTCGCGGTGGTCACCGATCTTCTCGATGGCCGGTCCGCCCGCTGCCTCGGTGAGGAGACCGCATTCGGCTCATCCGCTGATTCGTTGGCCGACGCGGCGTTCTGGACATGGTTCGCGTTGAGCCACGAACCGAGCCGTGTCGTGCGGATCGCCGCGTTCGCCGCCTGGACCGCCCCGGTGCTGCTGGTGACTGTCGCCAGCATTGTCGGTGGCCGCATGGTCGATCCGCCCCGGCCGGCCCTGCTGCGGCCGGCCGCGGCGATGCAAGCCGTCCTGGCCATTCGGGCGCTCGTGCGAGTTGGCCGGTATTCGCAGTCGGGGGAACCGTGCAGAAAATTAGCCCCGTCATAGTGTCAGCGGCCGCGTTGCGGAAGTGTCGCACGAGCGTCGCGTCACCATCTCGAGAATACGAGTGGAAACAGGACACGCAGCTATTTCCGCCATCGTCGTATCCCAATCTTACGGGGTTTCCAATGTCCAGCCCTGGTGGTCTTGCCGCCAGCGGCTGATAGCGGTATATGTAGGCCGGTAGTCGCAGCCCATCTCTTTTGTTGCCATTACTCCGATCAGGTGGGAGTCAGAATGAGCGGTATGGCGTCGTCGATCGACACTGCCGGAGCATTGTTACTGCTTTTGTGGGCGGTGGGCATGTGGCTCGCGGTGGGTGCACTGCACATCACCAATCGCAGGCGACGAGCGTGGGTGTACGGCGCGACCAGTGCGGTGATCGTGCTGGGCGTGCTCGGCCAGATCGGGCACCTGCAGGAGCACGTCGCCCAGGCAGGGTACGGGGTGCTGCATCCGGAGGCCCCGGCGTGGATGACGCCGTGGGGCACCGCACTGGCCGCGGGATTCGAGGTCGTCGATCCGTCCAGGCCGACGCTGGGCATGGAAATCCTGCACTTCGTCGGCAATCTGATCTTCCTGTCCGGCCTGGTCGCGCTGATGGTGATCACGTCGCGGGCGCGGGCCACGAAAGCTCGGTGGTGGGCCAAGATGGGCGTGTGGATGCAGGGCATTCATGGCCTGGAACATCTGTCGTTGATGTTGTCGGTGTGGCTGGGCGCGAAGCAGGCGATCGGCCTGTCCACGTGGTTCGGCCTGTTGGAGCCGGGTCCGGGCGCGACGACGTACCGCGTCTGGTGGCATTTCATCGCCAACGTCATCGGCTCGATCATCTTCGCGATCGCGCTGTACCACCTGTGGCAGGAGCGGCGAGTGGTCAAGGCGAGTTTCGCCGACGAGCCGGTCGACGAGAGCGTACCGAACCTGTCCCAACTGCCTCAGGCCGTCTAGTCCACTTCGGACTTCTGTCGGTCGAGGGTCTGGCGTGGGTCGCGGTGCTGCCGCGATCCACGCCAGGTCGTTGGTGGCCGGCGCTTCTACGCCGCTGGCAGGCGAGCCGGAGCTGTTGTGGTGCTTGCCTTCTGCTCGGGCCAGTTGAGGTCGGCGTCGTTGGTGGTCCGCGGCCGGTAGGCGAGCACCAGCACGGAGTTGATCACCACGGAGAAGAAGCTGAGAATCCCGATCACCTGCGCCTGGATCGGAGTGATCATGCCGAGCGAGCCGAGGGTGACACCGACGATGTTGTAGAAGAACGCGAAGAAGATGTTCAATCGGATCATGCGCAGGCCGTGCCGGGCCAGCTTGGCCGCGGTGAGCACCCGGCCGAACCGGTCACCGTGGATGACGATGTCAGCTGCTGACGCGGCCACCTCTGCTCCGGCCGCGCCCATCGCGATTCCCACGTCGGCGGCCGCCAGTGCGCCGGCATCGTTGATCCCGTCGCCGACCATCACGACGGTGCCCGGCCGGCGACCCGTCTGCATTGCTTTCCACCGAGCTACCTCGTCCAGCTTCCGCTGCGGTGACGCCTCGGCGAGGACCTCGATTCCCAGCCGGTCGGCGATGGTCCTCGCGGGGCGGGACTGGTCGCCGGTGAGCATCAGCAGATGCCGGAACCCGAAGTGCCGGAGCCCGTCGACAACGGACTGTGCCGCAGCGCGTGGCACGGCGATGAAGCCGAGGAATCCGCGAATCTCGCCATCGACGGCCACGTAGGCGAGGGTGTGGCCTTCCTCGTGACGCCGGTCGGCCAGCGTGCGAAGCTCGGCGGAGATTTCGAAATCGAATCGGCCCATGAACCGCTCGTTGCCGACCGCGACGCGCAGGTCGCCGCAGGTGGCAAGCACGCCGTTGCCGCTTACCACCTCGGCGGTGTCGGGTTCCCGTACCTGGATGCGGCGCTCGGCGGCGGCGTCGAGCACCGATCGGGCCAAGGGGTGGCTGGCGATGGCGCTCTCGGCCGAAGCAGCAAGAGATAGCAGTGCCGTGTCGTTTCCGTCTGTGGTCTCGACCACGGTGAGCACCGGAGTGGATGTGGTCAGCGTTCCGGTCTTGTCCAGCAGCGCGACAGTGGCGCGGGGCAGTGCCTCGACAACCGGTCCATTCCTGATCACGATGCCGTACCGGGCGGCGTTGCCGATCGTCGCGACGAGCGCGAGCGGGGTGGCGGCGGAGAACGCGCACGGAGCGAGGACCAGCAGGATGGATGCCATCCGCTCTAGGGAGCCGGTGACCGCGAACAGCACGATGGCGACCAACAGGGCCAGCGGGAAGAACCAGCGGATGAACCGGTCGACGGCGCGCGGAATGGGGATCTGCTGGGTCTGGGCCTGCCGCATCATGGTGACGATCTGCGCGACGGTGTTCTCCTCCGCTGCCTTCTCCGTGCGTATCCGAATGGCGCCGACCAGGTTGTGCGTACCCGCGAAGACCTTCTCGCCGACACCGACGTCGGCTGGCAGCGACTCGCCGGTCAGCATCGACTGGTCAACGGTGGTCTCGCCGCGGATCACGACACCGTCCACCGGGATACCGTCGCCTGGTTGTACGGCGACCACCTGGCCGATCTTGACCTCATCGACCGGGACAAGGATGACTTCCTCGTCAGGGGTCACCACCCTGGCCTGCCGTGGGACCAGCTCAAGCAGCGCCTCGACCGCGGACCGTGCTCGGAGACCGGCCCAGGACATCAGGGTCTCACCGAACCACATGACCGTGACGACCCAGGACGCATACCACCAGTTGTGGATCAGCAGGACCACGATGACGGCCAGGGAGATGAAGACCTCGGTGTTGAACCGTAGCCTGAGTACCGCCCTGGCAGCCGCCACGAGTAACGGGTAACCCAGGCTGACGCCGAGCAGTGCGATGCCGATCGCCACGGCCCGAGTGGTGGTCGATCCGCCGAACAGGAACAGCAAGCCGTTGGTGGCGCACAGTATCGCGGCGCCGACCAGGAACCGCCTGTTGCGGCGCAACACCTTTAGCTGGCTCAGGTCGCCGGCACCGAACAGGCCGTCTTGGGTCGGTGCTGGCGCCGAGCCACATGCTGCCGGCGCGCTACGGCCCTGTGTACTTGTCATGACAACCCGCCCTCCTGACGTCCGCCGGTCGCTCCCGCTGCGATGCCGACGATGGACGGTTCCAGCCTAGAAAGGGGTATGTCCTATGTCAATAGGACAAGGTTGTCATGTCTCTGGTCAGTTGGCCGACTCGGCCTGGTACTTGCGCTGGATCAGGTGCTCGATGTAGCTGCGCACGGTCGCCAGCGACGAGTCGCTGATCAGGGTGGCGAACCGGATGAGCTGCTTGCCCGTCGCGATCCCGGCGACGGCGTCGGCGGAGGCGTCCGAGACCAGCAACAGGTCGGCCCACGCCACAGCCTCGGGCAGCGCCGGGTCGCTCGCGGTGACCTGCCGGACGTCGGCCATCACCACATCGGCGGAGCGCAGCACCTCTTCCATCATGGCGGCGCCCGCGGGGTCACTGCACACCACGGCGACCCGCCTGGCCTGGCCAGAGGTCTCCTTGGCGACCTGGACGAGCGTGGCCAGCGACGGTCCGATGCCCGCGCCGAGCACCGGAAACGGCGCTCCGGCCAACAGGCTGATCGCCCGTTCCAGCAGGCGCACGGGAACCAGCGCGAAATCGATCTCGCCGATGCCGGCGAGCACGTCCTCCACGTGGCCGGTGAGGTCGGCCAGCAGTACGCCCTTGGCGTCCACGGCCGCGGACTCCTCACCCAGCGCCGCACACAGCAGTTCCAGTTCACCCGGGTAGTCGTGCACGACCAGCACCGTGACCCTGGGCAGTTGGGCCCACCGCTGGCCCTCGTAGTAGGCGAGCTGGCCGAACTCGGCGGCGGTGAACCCCAACTTCGTGGCGTGCTTCAACGCCGAGGTGACCAGGCTGCGCAACTCGTGCTGCCGGGTCGGGACACTGGTCGGAGCAGGTCCCGAGACCGTGGTGCCGCCGCCTGCCCTGGTGTAGACGTGGCCGCTGGTCTCCAGCAGTCGATACGCCTGGCCCACGGTGTTGCGGTTGATCTTCAGGAACTGGGCCAGCTCGCGGATGGTGGGCAGCCGGTCACCGGGCTTGACGTCACCGCTGTCGATCGCCGCGACGATCTGGTCGTGGATCTGGTTCACCAAGGGGATGGCGACGTCCCGGTTGACCGAGATCCGCATGCCCGGCTGGGCTGAGCGTTGTGCCATGGTCGTTCATCCTCGTCCGCGCCGTGGTACAGGCCATACCTCTACCATGATGGCACAGCAACCCGGGACAAACCGGCCCGACCGGCTTGCCGCGCCGATCACGCCGCGGGTCAGCTCACCGGTCGGTCTCCGACAGGGGAGAGGACCATGCAGAAAGCGTGGCACATGCGCAGCGGCTCGATTCGTTCGACCCGCAGCCCGGCTTCCTGGGCCAGTACCGTCCACTCGGGCCGGGTGGCCAGCC
>DASUJK010000139.1:0-5737 GCA_036279295.1 Pseudonocardiaceae bacterium
GTGTTCGGGTCGGTGAACACGGCGGCGTAGTTGTGGAACCCGACGAACGAGCCGCCGGACCTGTCGAACAGGCTGCGCACGATCGAGTACACCACCGGGTACCCGATGAACACGGCCAGCAGCAGCACGGCGGGTGCCAGGTACAGCGTGGTCAGCCACTTCGGCGTGTCCGACCGGCCGTCCGTGCCGCGACGGCGGCGGGACGCGGGCCGGGTGGCCTGCCCGGGGGGCAGGCCACCGCCGGAGTCCTCGCCGAGCGTGACGAGCTGTGTCACGACGAACCCTGCCTCACGAGGTCGTGTAGTCCTTGGTGGCGTCGGCTTCCAGCTTCTGCTCGGTGCCCGCGATGTCGTTCGGGTTGGCCAGGAAGCCCTGCAGGTCCTTCCACTCGCCGGAGCCCTTGGTCGCGCCGAACGTCGGCGGGGCCTGGTCGGACATGTCGAACACGACGTTGTTGCCGGCCGAGCGGATCTGCTGCTCCATCGTGCGGGTGATGTCGTTCGGGTAGTCCGACAGCGGGATGTCCTTGTTCGGGGACAGGAAGCCACCGGTCTGCGCGAAGACGGCACCGGCCTGCGGGGTGGCCAGGAAGTTCATCAGCGCCATCGTCGCCTTGTCGTTGGTGAACGCCACCGCGGCGTCACCACCGCTCTCCACACCACCGGGCGAGCTGCCGACCTGCGGGAACGGGAACAGCTTGGCGTCAGTGCCGACCACCGACTTGGTGCTGGACTGGATCGCGGTGGCCACGAAGTCACCCTCGTAGACCATGGCCGCCTTCGGCTTGGCCTCGAACGCGTTCACCACCGACGTCGGGAAGTCGATCTGCAGCGCACCGCTGTTGCCGCCGTTGATCAGCCGGTTCTGCTTGAAGTAGGACTGGAGCATCTGCAGCGCGGTGGTCACCGTCGGGTCGGTCCAGTGCAGCTGGTGGGCGGCCAGCTTGTTGTAGTTGTCCACACCGGCCGTCTGGAGGTAGATCTGCTCGAACCAGTCGGTGAGCACCCAACCGTCGGCGGCACCGATGGACATCGGCGTGACACCGGCGTCGGCCAGCTCACCGGACAGCGTCACGAACTGCGCCCACGTCTTCGGCGGCTGGGCGCCCACCGAGTCGAAGGCCTTGGTGTTGTACCAGACCACCGACTTGTCGGCGGCGTCGAAGTACACGCCGTACGGCTTGCCGTTCACAGTGGCGAACTGACTCCACGCGGCGGCCTGGTGGGCGGCCACGGTCTGCTGCACGTTGGCCGGCAGCGGCTGCAGCGCGCCCTCCTTGGCGAACTGCGCGATCGAGCCGGGCTGGGCGAGGAATGCGATGTTCGGCGGGTTCTTGCCGGCGATCTTCGTCTGGAGCACCGTGGGCAGGTTGTCGCCGTCGGACGTGAACACCACCTTGGCGCCGGTCTGCTTCTCGAAGACCGCAAGGACCTTCTCGAAGTCCTTCTGCTCGTCGCCCGACCACACCCCGGCGACCTGGATGGTCTGGCCCTTCAGGCTCTGGCTGTTCGTATTCGGTGTCGAGCTGGACGACGACGAGCCGGAGCCACAGGCGGCCAGGCTCAGCGCCAGGACACCGGTCGCTGCCGCGATCGTCAAACCTCTGCGGTACATCGATGTACTCCTCAGTCGTTCCAGATTGACGACCCGGACTCCGGATCGAAGAAATGCAGTCGTGCGGTGTCCACGCGCACGGTGACCGCCTGGCCCTCGAACACCCTCGTCCGGGGGCTGAACCGGCCGACCAGCGTGGTCACGTCGTTTCGAGACGCCTCGGGCAGCGCTACGGTGAAGCCCTCGTCGGCCAGTTCCTCGGTCTCCGCGGTGCGCGCGGGGCGGACCTGGACCGGGAAGTGCACCAGCACGTCCGAGCCCATGGCCTCGACGAGATCGGCGGTCGCCTTGAGCACGAAGCCGTCCTCGGTGCCCGCGATGTCGGCGTCCTCCATGTCCTCGGGGCGGATGCCGACGACGATGTCCTTGCCGACGTAGGCCTTGAGCGCCGGCCGGTCGTAGAGCACCGAGTCGGGCAGCATCAGGCGTTGGCTGTCCAGCACCGTCCAGTAGTGCCCGAGATCGTCGGTCTCCAGGCGGCCGGCCAGCACGTTCATCCCCGGCGAGCCGATGAAACCGGCGACGAACAGGTTCACCGGCCGGTCGTAGAGCTCCTGCGGCGGGCCGACCTGCTGCAACACACCCTTGCGCATCACAGCCACCCGATCACCCAGCGTCATCGCCTCGGTCTGGTCGTGGGTGACGTAGACCGTGGTGACACCGAGGTCGCGCTGAATCCTGGCGATCTGCGCGCGCATCTGGACCCGCAGCTTCGCGTCCAGATTGGACAGTGGTTCGTCCATCAGGAATGCCTGTGGTTCCCGGACGATCGCCCTGCCCATCGCGACGCGCTGCCGCTGGCCGCCGGACAGGTTCTTCGGCTTGCGGTCCAGGTGCTCGGTCAGTTCCAGCACCTTGGCCACTTCGCCCACCCGCCGCTTGATCTCGGCCTTGGGCAGCTTACGCAGAGTGAGCCCGAACGCGATGTTGTCATAGACGTTCAAATGCGGATAGAGGGCATAGGACTGGAACACCATGGCGACGTCCCGATCCCGCGACGGCACGCGGTTGACGACTTTGTCGCCGATGCGGACCGTACCCTCGCTGATCTCCTCAAGACCGGCGATGATCCGCAGCGCGGTTGTCTTCCCGCACCCCGAAGGCCCCACGAGCACCAGGAACTCACCGTCCTGGATCTCCAGATTGAGATCCTCGACGGCTCTGGTGCCGTCTGCATATACCTTGCCCAAACCGTCGAGCACTATTGCGGACACGGGCAGAATCGTATGAGTCGGCACCCGAAAAGAACCTTAAATGCCAGCGGCGGTTCCACTAATTCGCCACCCGACCGACGGGTAAGATCACCGAGAGGTCACGGTGGTTCCGGGCCATCCCCCGGTTCTCTACCGTGAGTTCATGCACGAGATCCTGCTGGTCGAGGACGACCCCGCGGTTCAGGCTGCGCTGGTCCACGCGCTGACCGACCGCGGCTTCGCGGTGGTGCCCTTGGGCACGGCCGTGGACGCGTTGCGTTCGGTCGCCGAGCGGGTCCCGGACATCGTCATCCTCGACCTCGGGCTGCCGGATCTGGACGGCGGCGCCGCGCTGCGGATGCTGCGTGGCATCACCAACGTACCCGTCATCATCGCCACCGCCCGGGGCGACGAGCGCAGCGTCGTCGATCTGCTCAACGCGGGCGCCGACGACTACGTGGTCAAGCCGTTCTCCAGTGAACAGCTCGTGGCCAGGATCACCGCGCTGCTGCGCCGTACCGCCCGACAGGACGACGACGACTCCGGTCTGCTCGAAGTCGGCGGCCTACAGGTCGACGTACGCCAGCGGGTGGCCAGACTGGACGGGCGTGACCTGGGTCTGAACCGCCGCGAGTTCGACCTGCTCGCCTACCTCGCCGCCCGGCCCAATGCCGTGGTCACCCGGCGCGACCTGATCCACGACGTGTGGCGGCAGCGGCACGTCGGCGACGACCAGACGATCGACGTGCACGTGTCGTGGCTGCGCCGCAAGCTCGGCGAGAGCGCAGCCCACCCGAAGTACCTGCACACCGTCCGCGGGGTCGGCCTGAAGCTGGTAGCGCCCGGGTGAACCGGACGTTCCTGCGTGCCACCCTGCTGGCGGCGACCGCGGCCGTCCTGGTCCTGCTGGTCATGTTCGGTGTGCTGGAGTGGCGGGAGCTGGACACGACCGCGACCGAGTCGGCCGACCAGCAGGCCAAGGCCGTCGCCGGTGCGGTCGTGGGGCCGGCGACCGGGGTGGTGGATGTCGACCTGATCCGGGTCGCGATCGGCAGGACGCGGGCCGGCTCCGCCGGCAACCTCGCCGTCTACCTGCCGGCCGGGCGGACCGTCGGTGCCGGGCACGCGGCCGCGGCCGACGTGACCTCGGTGGCCCGCACCGGCACCGCTGGCACGTTCCCGGCGGTGGGTGGCAACGTCGTGCTCGACCCGGCCGCCCTGCCGAACGGCTCGATCGCCGTGGTCGAGGTGTACGTCGGGCGCTGGTCGGTGCTCGGGCCGTGGCTGCGCGCGATGGCGCTGATGCTGGCGGCCGGCCTGCTGGCCACCGGCGTCGCCGCGCTGGTCGGCCAGCGGCGGACCCGACCACTGATCGACTCGATGCGCACGATCGTGGCGGCGGCGGCCACCATCGGCCAGGGCCGGACCGGTGTGCGGATCCCACCCAGTGGTGCCGCCGAGGTGAACCAGTTGATCGAGACGCTGAACCAGATCTCGGCACGGGTCGAGCAGTTGATCGCGAGTGAACGCGACTTCGTCGCCGACCTGTCGCACCGCCTGCGTACCCCGCTGACCGCGTTGCGGCTGGACTCGGAGTCCATCGGCGAGGGGCCCGTCGCCGAGCGGGTGCGGCACGCGGTGTCCGCGCTGGAGGCCGACGTCGACGACCTGATCCGGACCGCGGCCGAGGCGACCCGCCGGCAGGCGGCCAGCTGCGACCTCGGCAAGGTGCTCAAGGACCGGATGGCCTTCTGGTCCACGCTGGCCGAACACCAGGGCCGGGGCTGCGAGTTCACCTGCGACGCGGACGAGGCCCCGGTCGGGCTGCCGGACAAGGACGTCGGCGCTGTGGTCGACTCACTGCTGGGCAACATCTTCCAGCACACGCCGGCCGGCACCCCGTTCGCGGCGTCCGTGGTCCGGTACGCGGGGTGGGTGACGCTGGTGGTCGAGGACGCCGGTCCCGGCATCGCGGACAGCGAGGTCGCGCTGCGCCGGGGCGCCAGCAGCCGGGGCTCCACCGGGCTCGGTCTGGACATCGCGCGGCACGCCGTGGTCACCACCGGCGGCACGATCCACGTCGACCGGGGCCGCCTGGGCGGCGCCCGGATCCGGCTGCGATTCGCCGAGGCGGGCTCCCGGCACGACCATCCGGCGCCCAGGGCGTGGCGGCTGTGGTCGCACTCCGCGGATCTGCCCGCCCAGCAGCTGACGGCCGGGCGGGCAGCGGACGGTAGTGCTCAGGCGGTCGGCGAACAGGAAGTCGAACCGACGTAGACGTCACCGCTCATCGGGGTGGTGTTCTTCGGGGTGCCGTTCGGGAACAGCTGGATGTGCACCATGTTCAGCGTGATGCTGCCGTCGTTCGGGCTGGGCAGGATCACCTCGTTGAGGATCACGTTGGCCAGCAGCCTGCCGTTGGCCGCCTTCACCGCGACCTTGTAGTTGTTCGGGATCTGCTTGGGCACGGTGATCCCGGTGAGGCCGCTGAACTGCCAGGATGCGTTGGTGCCGCCCTGGGTGGCCGCACAGGTGACCTGGTAGCTGGCCACCTTGATCGTCGGGCCGCCGTAGTCGGTCAGCGCGGACAGCGTGAACTTGGTGCCGTTGGCCGTCGACGTGCTGGTGTGCTTCTTCTTGTCGGTGCTGCACGACGACGTCGAGCTGCCGAAGCGGACGATCCGGTTCTTGCTGGCGCCGTTGGACGATCCGTTCTTCGGGCCGGTCAGGCTGCACGGGCCGACCGGGGCCACCGGGATGGTCTTGCCGTTGCGCACCACCGACGCCGAACCGGCCGATGCCACTCCCGCGGCTGTCGCGTGGGCAGCCGATGCCGACGTGAGTCCGGCGAGCAGACCCGCGACAACCACTGCCCCCACGACCGCCGATTGAAACGCTCTGGTGCCGTGCATGTCGGCCCCCTTTCGCTG
>DASUJK010000140.1:0-2710 GCA_036279295.1 Pseudonocardiaceae bacterium
GCGTCCGCCGCCTGAGCAGGACCGACAAGATCGTGCTGGCCCTGATGGTCGGCATCCCGACGCTGGCGCACTTCGTCCTGGTCTGGGTGCCGACCATCGCGTCGGTGGTGCTGTCGTTCACCGACTGGAACGGCATCGGGCTGGACAGCATCAAGTTCGTCGGACCGCAGAACTACGAGCAGTTGTTCTCCAACTATCCGGCATTCTGGCCGGCCCTGGAACACAATTTCCTGTGGCTCGCGTTCTTTCTGGTGATTCCGACACCGTTCGGCATTTTCCTGGCGTACCAGTTGAACAAGCAGATCCGGTTCAGTCGGTTCTACCAGACCGCGATCTTTCTGCCGATGGTCATTTCGCTGGCCGTCGTCGGATTCATCTGGGAGATCATCTACAACCCGGACACCGGTCTGATCAACGGTGTGCTCGGCACGAACGTGCCCGGCCACTACATCGACTGGCTGGGCAACCCCGACCTCAACCTGTGGGCCGTGCTGGTCGCGGCCAGCTGGCGGCACGCGGCCTACATCATGGTGCTGTACCTGGCCGGCCTGAAGGGCATGGACCCCGCGCTGCCCGAGGCGGCCGCGATCGACGGCGCCAGCGAGTGGCAGGCGTTCAGCAGGGTGGTCTTCCCGTCGATGAAGCCGATCAACATCATCGTCGCTGTGGTGACCGTGATCGAGTCGCTGCGCGCGTTCGACCTGGTCTACGTGATGGGCGGCAACAACGGCACCAAACCGGGGCTGGAACTGCTGTCGCTGTTGATCACCAACAACATCCTCGGCGAATCGCCGCGCATCGGGTTCGGCTCGGCGATCGCGGTGGTGCTGCTGGTCATCTCGCTGATCGTGATCATCCCGTACCTGGTGCAGACCTTCCGCAAGGAGCGCGTCCGATGACAGCGAGCGATGTCGCCGTGGCGCGCACCCCGTGGGTGGACACCGAGCCGACCACGTCGACCAGGCGGCGCAAGGTCCGGCCGGCCAGGGTCGTGCTGCACGTGTTCCTCGTGGTGACCGCGGTGGTGTGGCTGGTTCCGTTGCTATGGGCGGTCTACACGTCGCTGCGGTCCTATGCGGACACTTCGGCGCACGGCTATCTCTCACTTGCCCACGGGCTGACGTTCCAGAACTTCAGCAACGCGTGGTCGCAGTCCGACCTGCCGACCTACTTCTGGAACTCGGTGCTGATCACCGTGCCGGCCGTGCTGCTGACGCTGGTGTTCTCGTCGTTCGTCGCGTTCTTCGTGGCCCGCTTCGACTTCCGGGTCAACCTGTCGTTGCTGATGCTGTTCACGGCCGGCAACCTGCTGCCGCCGCAGGTGATCATCACCCCGCTGTACCGGCTGTACCTGCTCATCCCGCTGCCGGCCTCGATGAGCGACTCGGAGCTGCTGTACAACTCCTACTGGGGTGTCATCGCGATCCACGTGGCCTTCCAGACCGGGTTCTGCACATTCGTGTTCAGCAACTACATGCGCACGATCCCGAAGGAGATCGGCGAGGCGGCGCTGGTCGACGGGGCATCGGTGTGGCGGCAGTTCTGGCAGATCATCCTGCCGCTGTGCCGGCCCGCGTTCGCCGCGCTGGCCACCCTGGAGTCGATCTGGATCTACAACGACTTCTTCTGGGCGCTCGTGCTGTTCGCGACCGGCAGCAAGCGGCCGATCACCTCGGCGCTGGCCAATCTGCAGGGCCAGTTCTTCACCAACCAGAACCTGATCGCGGCCGGTGCGCTGATCACAGCCGTGCCCACGCTGGTGCTGTACCTGCTGCTACAACGCCAGTTCATCTCCGGCTTGACCCTGGGCGCGAACAAAGGTTGACGCGCAGTACCATCAGGCCCTTCATCACTGCGGAACGAGGACAAGACCACCCGTGGCCGGGACGCTGGAGACAGTCGGACGATCCGATGTCCGCACGGTCGCGGCGGTGCTCAGCCGGGCGTTCCGGGACGACCCGGTGATGGCCTACCTCCTGCCCCGCGAGCGGGACCGCCGTCGGATTCCGGCGCTGTTCGCCGCCACCAGCCGCTGGTACTACATGCACCACGAGGCGACCGAGATCGTCTGGGACGGCGGCGAGGTGCGCGGCGCCGCGGTCTGGGCACCGCCGGGCCAGTGGTCGCCGTCGCTGGGCCGCCAACTGCTCGCCCTGCCGTCGGTGTCGAACGCACTGCGGTCCAGAACGGGCGCTGCCTCGGCGCTGTACGCGGCCAGCGCCAAGGTGCACCCGCTCGCGCCGCACTGGTACCTGGCCGCGATCGGCGTGGACCCGGTGGCGCAGGGCAACGGCTACGGCGGTGCGCTGCTGCGATCCCGGCTGACCCGGTGCGACGAGGTCGGCGCCCCTGCCTACCTGGAGGCCAGCAAGCACGCCAACATCGCGTACTACGAGCGGTTCGGCTTCGAGGTGCACGAGAAGATCACGGTTCAGGACGGCCCGACGACGTGGGGGATGTGGCGGGAGCCGGGGGCGGGTTGATCGAAGAACCCGCCAGCCGGACGTGTCGCTTCGCTCCCGGTCCTCCCGCGCCGAAAGACGGTCACTTCGCTCCTGGCCCTCCCGCGCCGCTGGCGCGCCAGGGCCCCGAACGAATCCGATTTGTATCGTGATCACCAACCGTTGCCACCTCTCACCTGAAGGGGTGGTTCTTAGACCCGGCCGATGAATAGCGTGCCGTGGCCGCTGGGTTCAGGCTGTCCTGACCA
>DASUJK010000141.1:0-19781 GCA_036279295.1 Pseudonocardiaceae bacterium
GGTGGACTATTCGACCGGGTCGGTCGGCATCGGGGCGACGGCTCCGATCTGGGGTGCCATCGCCCGCCGCTACGTCGACACCACCATCGGCGGCGCCGGCACGGGCCGGCAGTACTCCCTCGTCGGCGACGCGGAACTGGACGAGGGCGCGGTGTGGGAGGCGATTCTCGACCCGGGGGTGGCCGAACTCGGCGAAGTCGTGTGGATCGTGGACCTGAACCGGCAGTCGCTGGACCGGGTCGTGCCCAACATCGCGGCGGAGCGGTTGCAGGGCATGTTCGCCAGTGCCGGCTGGCAGGTGGTGACGCTCAAGTACGGCAAGCTGCTGACCGAGCTGTTCGAGCGGCCCGGTGGCGACGAACTGCGCTCGCGGATCGACATGATGTCCAATCCCGAGTACCAGCGGCTGCTGCGGTGCACGGCGGACCAGTTGCGCACCCGGCTGCCCGGCGACAGCGCGCCCATCCAGCAGTTGGTAGCCGAACTGGACGACGAGACGCTGATGGCCGCCGTGCGCAACCTCGGCGGCCACGACCTGGACGCACTGGACGGCGCGTTCCAGTCCATTACGGATGATCGGCCGACGGTCATCTTCGCCTACACCATCAAGGGTTACGGCCTGCCGGTCCAGGGGCATCCGCAGAACCACTCGTCCCTGCTGACCACCGGGCAGATGAACGAACTGGCCGGCAGGCTCGGCGTGACGCCGGACCAGCCGTGGCAGCGGTTCGCGCAGGACAGCGAACCGGGCAGGCTGTGCGCGGACACGGCACAGCGGCTGCGTCGGCCGGACCTGCCGGCGCACACCCCACCCGCGCTGCCCAAGGACATCGGTAGGACGCCGTCCGGCGTGACGACGACGCAGGCCGCGCTGGGCCGGGTGCTGCTGGACCTGACCAGGGAAGCCCCGGAAGCCGCCAGCCGGGTGGTCACGGTGAGCCCGGATGTCAGCTCCACGACCAACCTCGGCGGCTGGGTGAACAAGGTCGGCGTGTGGTCGGCACGGGAGCGGGTCGACTGGTTCGCCGACGACGCCGAGACGATCCTGCACTGGCGGGAGAAGCCCACCGGGCAGCACATCGAACTCGGCATCGCCGAGACCAACCTGGTCGGGCTGCTCGGTGAGCTCGGCGCGACCTGGAGCAGGTGGGGACAGCCGTTGCTGCCGATCGGCGTCATGTACGACCCGTTCGTCGAGCGTGCGCTGGAACCGTGGTCGTTCGGCATCTACGCGGGCGGCCAGTCGATCCTGGTCGGCACGCCGTCCGGGGTGACGCTCGCGCCGGAGGGCGGTGCGCACCAGTCGATCACCACGCCGTCGATCGGCATCGAGCAGCCCGGCTGCGTGAGCTACGAACCCGCGTTCGCGATCGACGTGGAGTGGACGCTGCTGGCCAGCCTCGCCCGGCTGGGCAGGCCGGACGGCTCGTCCGCCTACCTGCGGCTGTCCACCCGCCCGGTGGACCAGCACCTCGCCGACATGCCGACCGACCCGGCCGCGCGGGACCGCCGCAGGCGGCAGGTGGTGGCCGGTGCGTATCCGCTGGTACGGGTGGCCAAGCCGGCCGTGACCGTCGCGGTCATGGGCGCCATGGTCACGGAGGCGCTGGCCGCAGCACAGCGGCTGACCGCAGGGGGCACCCCGGCCGACGTGGTGTGCGTGACCAGCCCCGGGCTGCTGTTCGAGGCGCTGCTCGCGCGGCAGGGCAGCACCGAAGGATCAAGCTGGATCCTGGACCAGGCATTCCCAGCGGCACGGGCGACACCGTTGGTCACCGTGCTGGACGGGCATCCGCACACGCTGGCGTTCCTCGGCACGATCAACCAGGTGCCCACGGTGTCCCTCGGCGTGACCCGGTTCGGCCAGGCGGGCTCGGTCGACGACGTGTACCGCTACCACGGCATCGACGCGGACAGCATTGTCCGCGCCGGCCTGGACGCCGCGGCCCGCTAGTCGGTGGTGCGCACCGACAGCATCACCAGGTTGGCCCACCTGGGGTGCCGGTCGACGTGGACCGTGGTGGCGTAACACGCCGACGCGAGCAGGTGGCGCTGCTGGCGGATGCGGTCCACGCCCACCCCGGCCGGGCAGGCCAGGAACACCTGGATCTCGCCGTTGCGCGGCCGGGTCCACAGGATGGCCGGCCGTTTGCCGTCCAGGGTGCAGACCCTGGCCTTGGCGAACGCGGTGCGCAGGCGGTGCTGGACCAGGATCGTCTTGCACCGCGCGAGCACGAACCGGCGCGCCGTCGGCCAGTGCCACACCATGCTGATCAGCCCGGCCAGCGCGACGCCGAGCCAGATCGGCCCGATCGCGTGGTCGGTCCCGATCAGGACGAGGGGCACGAGTGCGGCGGCCGCGATCTCGTAGCGCCACCGGTAGAGGGCCAGCAGCGGGTTGGGCCGACGCGGCCGCGTCAGCTCCAGGGCCAGTTCGGCCATCTGGTCCCTGGCCTGCCGGCGGCTCATCGCCGGACCTCGATCTCGCTCGCGGCGGGCGCCGAGCGGATCACACCGGTGCCGCCACACGGTTCGCAGGCCGCCCACATGTGTGTCGCCTGTCCGCCGCCACCGCAGAACTCGCAGCGCCGCACGTAGTTCCAGCGCGGGTCCCGGTAGGCCCGGCCACCGCCCCGGATGCGCCGGACTTCCCATCCGTGCGCCATCGCGTGCGCGTCCTCGGCCGCGAACAGTCGGTCGATCCACTGGTTGACCAGCCGGCCGATCCGACCCAGAAGTCGTGTTCCAGACGATTCAGGCTGTTTCATCGCGTATGCCCCCATAGCTCCGCAACCTGGACTCAACTGGGCGCTGACGCCGTGCGTCGCGTCCGCCAGCCGGTCGGCCTGGTGGCCTGTCCCGAGGTATCCCGTCGCAGCGAGTTCGGCGCTGCTAAGGTCGGCCGCGTGACGTGTGGTGTAGGCTCCGCGAGGTGTGGATCACTCCTTCCTACATTTGCCTACAGTAAGTAGGTAGGCTGGCATGTCAGATCCTACATCCGCTGGTCAGTCAGCGGTACCCGCGGACGTGGACATCACCACGCCTGCGGATGTAGGCCGCGAATTGAAACGCATCCGGCTGGCCGCCGACGAGACCCAGGCTCAGTCCGCAGGCGCGATCGGCGTGAGCAGGGCGAATCTGGCCCAGTGGGAGACCGGTCGTTACCTGCCGTCCAACCGCAACGCCAGGCAGCTCGACGCCCACTTCAATGTGGGAAACACGCTGGTCAACCTGGTCAACGCGGCCCGATCGCCACAGGGTCAAGGGTCGACCGCGGTAGCAAAAGTGAACAGTCTCGCAGCTGGCGATTCGCTGCTCGACGTGTTTCATCAGGTGGGGACCAGCATGGTCGACTACCTGATCCGGGACGAGGACGGCAATCCGACCGGCTGGCGACACAACCTGCAGAAAGACCAACACCAGACGGCCCTGAGCACGGCCTACGGTGTGAAGACGATGCTCGTGGTAGGCGACCCCTACATTGACTACGGCCAGGTGGCCACCAGCCTCCTGTCGATGCAGTCACCAGAAGGCGGCTGGCGCGGCCGAGCCGGATCGAGCAGGCCCGAGATCACCGCGGCCGTGCTGGACGCGCTGTACCGGATCGGCACCGTCCTGTCCGTCGACGCCGGCCTGTCGCTGATGCAGCGGGAACTGGACAACTTCAGCCGCACCCGCCCCTACCTGCTGTCGTCCCTGTTGCAGACCGCGCTGCGGTTGGGTCCCGATACGGACCTGGCCGAAGGCCTGATCGGCGATCTGCTCGCCGCCCGGCTGAACTTCGAGGGATCGCTGCTGTGGCCGGAAAAGGCGGAGCCCGACCTGATCCGGCCGGAGCCCTCGGTCGCCCACACCGCCAGGGCCGTGGTCGCGTTGCGGGATGTCCTGCGCGTGCACGACCGCGACGACGTGCGGGACGCCGTGGGACAGGCGGTTGCCTGGCTCGTGGCCAGGGACCGGCCCGACGACGGGGTCATCGAAGAACTGATCCGGCCGCGGCCGGGCGGTCACGGCACGACCAGGGTGACCATCCGGCATTTCACGGCGGCATGGGTCGTCCAGGCGCTGTCGGGGACAGCCTGGTCGGTCCCGGTGGCGCGCCTACAGGCAGCGCTGCGCACCGTGTGGAGCCGTTACGACCGCGACCTCGGCCTGTGGTCGTGGGGCAACGGTGACCTTCCCGTCTGGATGACCCTGGATGCGGTGACAGCTCTGCGAGCGGCCGCTCTCGCTACAGCGACGCCGCCGGTGAGCCCCACTCATGACCAGTAAAGCCCTTAGCCTGTTGGAATCTTGATTCTTGTTTCTCGTGCACCAAGACAACATTTACCATAGACGAACTTGGCGGAACAATGGAAGTAAGTCGTGGTACCTGTCCTCAAGAGGACGCGGCGCCATCCTGTCCAGCTTGCGATCGGTCCACTATCGACGATCCGGACTGTGTATCCGCCTACCGTAGAGCAGGCATCATCAAGGCGCACTGGGAGTGTTGGTCGGACTGCAATCTGTCGTGCTCCTTCTGCTATCGATCCCGGTCGATCCCGCTGGACACGGAGAATGCCAAATCTATGTTGCGCGCACTGGTTCATGGCGGTGTGAGTCAGATCGTGTTCGCTGGCGGTGACCCGTCCCTGCGTCGTGATCTCGGTGAGCTCATCGACTTCAGCATCGAACTTGGCCTCTGCGTCGAGGTGCAGACGAATTCGCAATTCCAGGCGCGGCCAGTGCTCGACGCCCTGCTCCGGGCCGACCTGGTCGGCCTGTCAATGGACGGAGCGATAGCTGAAGGCCACGACGCCATGCGCGGGAAGGCCGGGAACTACTCCAGAGTCATGCGGCTGGCGAACTTCCTGGAATCCCGGTCTCGCCCCTTCGTCGTCAGAACGGTCGTCTCGCGGAAAAGTGCGCCAGGGCTGCATGGGCTCGGGTTGGCATTGTCCGGGTTCCAGTACCTCCGCCGCTGGTCCCTCGTGCAGTTCGGTGTGATCGAGGACGGCTACCGGAACAGGGAGGTGCACGAGCTGTCCGATGACGAGTTCTCAGTGGAAGCCGCTGTGTACGCCGCAGAGTATTCGGGTCCAGGCTCCGTCAATATCTATCCGAATGTGAACAAGGTTGGTGTTTATTTTCTGATCGGCTCCAATGGTGACGTGTTCGGCGATGTGGCCGCTGGGCCGGTGCGGCAGCATCCGATCATCGGTAACGTCACCGCCGACCACGCACGGGATCTGGCGCTACGCCTGAAGATCAGGCCAGATATGCACAAGATGCGCTACGCCACCCTAATGTCGGACGTCAGTCATTGACCTCACGATAGGCGGTATTTGTTCTCTCCGCGGAAGGCGAGTTCGAGGAGCTGCGGACGATCAGAGCTGGCAATGTCTAATCGTAGGCCCATGCGCGACATGGCTTCGGTGAGTTGCGGAGCTGAAATTTTGGTCCATACGCGAGGGAGTGTCGCCACCCTGTTCAACGGAATTGCCGTCGACCTCTTCAAGGAGAATTCTAGGTCGCCTATGATCGCGTGATACAGCCTGCTGGATCTGGTGACGGCCAGAGCGGGAAGGTGTGAGTTCTCGTTGGTGACCAAGATGATCTCGTCCGATGCGTCGTACCGGAGTGTGGACATCTGATCCAGGAGGCTCATCTCGATATCGAGATTCTCGTGCTGCGAATACCAGATCGCTGCGATGATGCACGCTGTGCATTCAAGCCGTACTTGTTGTGTCGTCCACTTGTCGCCAGTGCCTGCTTGACGCTGCTCGGCGAGCGCACTTCGGTAGGCTGCGTACTCTGCACACACCTGCTCGTTTGTCGGATTCAGAATCTGGATTGTGATTCTGCTCCGGCTCGGAGCGCGCTTGCGCGCGGAGTTCGCGACACTTCTCATCGTTTCGGCTCGCAGGTAGCTGCCTGTGCAGCCGCGGAAGTGCCAGACCGACGGATTGGCAAGTGCCGCGTTGAAGGCCTCGTCGCGAGCCAATCCGCCCGGGATCTCCATGACTGCCTGCGTTGCCTCGAGCAGCGTACGCGCCGATCTCAGGTCGGCCGACAGGCCGGACACATTCTTGTCGAGAACGTCGATCTTGGCTGCCTCCAATCTTCTCCGCTGGCTGTTCCGAAGTGTTGAGAAGGCCATCAACGACAGCACACTCAGTGTGGTCGCTACGAGCTGTTGGATGCTTTGAATAATGCCCGTCAGCGCCAGTACGCCGACGATGAGTGCGACCACGAGCGCCAGTGAATACTCGAGATCCATCCTGGTGATGTTGACGGTGCGCCCGACCGCACCCCGTAGGCCGGCTGCTCGCTTGGTGGTTGGAGTCGTCAACGTCCTTCCTCCCTGCTCTGCCGTTCGAAATCCCGGTCTCGCACTGTCACGGGCGGATGCCTTGATCTACAATGCCGTTCTACACAGTCTGCGGGCGACCACGTCGTCGCTCCGTCCCGATTGGCCGATCATGTCGCACAGCCATGACGCCCTTGGTGACCTGGGCGAGCGGAAGATCCTGACCGACGTGTTGCAGCCGCGCTACCGGGACACCGTCGGGTTCGGCGACGACTGCGCGGTACTGGGCACACCGGGGTCGGGCGGTGAACTCGTTGCCACCACGGACACTTGCCCCACACCGTTGCTCTCGCTGCTCGGCCACCGGGACATGTTCGACACCGGCTGGCTGCTGGCCACCATCAACCTGTCCGACCTGGCCGCGGCCGGCGCGGTGCCGTTCGGGCTGGTGACGAACTACACGCTGCCCAGGAGTACCCCGGTCGCCGAATTCGAGCGCATGCTGGACGGTGTCGACGCGTGTGCCGCCGCGCACGGCACGAACGTGGTCGGCGGGGACCTGCGGGACGGCGAGACGACGCAGTTGTCCGCGACCGCGATCGGCCAGTGCGCGCCAGGTCGCAGGCTCGGCCGGAGCGGTGCTGCGGCGGGGGACCGGTTGCTGCTGGTCGGATCGCCCGGCTACCTGTGGGCGGCCGCACTGGTTGCCGGTCACCAGGCCACGCTGCCGGCCGCCGACGCCGCTGTGGTGCTGGACCGGGCCAGGCGGCCCATGGCCCAACTCGCGGCCGGTCGCCTGCTGGCCGAGAGCGGACTTGCCCACGCGGCAATGGATGTGTCGGACGGGTTGTTCGCGACGGTCCGAACCCTGTGCGAGACCAATGCCGTCGGCGCACGGATGGTCACCGACGTCCGGCTGGACCCGGTGCTGGCTTCGGTGTGCGACCAGTCCGGCGTCAGTCGGTTCGACCTGGCGGCGACGTGGGGCGACTGGTGTCTGCTGGTCGCCGTCGGCGCGGCCGATGTCACCGCCGTCACGGCGAAACTGGCCACCGAGTCGATCCCGGCCCGGGTCGTCGGCACACTCTTCGACGGCGAGGGCATCGCGCTGGACGGCGGCGGCCCGTGGCACGGTGTCGCCCAGGAGCGATTCTCCCCACGGTCCTGGCACGGTGCCGACCTGGACCGCTGGATGGCCGACCTGCTGGGTGCCGCTTCACTGGCCTGACACCGAAAAGCGCGCGAGAGTCCGGTTTCGCGCTGGTCGGCGGCGTGAGCACGGCCACTGCCGGCATGTGTTCACCGCGCCGTTGCCCACTGGTCGCCAACGGGCCATCCGGGCTGTTCAGGTTTCCGACGACGCTGGCGTTGTCGTTGCTCGTCGGTGGTGTCGCGGAGGCCCACACGTCGGGCCACCACGAGCAGCAGTTACGGGCCAGGAACGATGCCTACCGGACCACAGCCGGTGGCACGTTCACGGTGCACGGCAACGGACTGCTCGGCAACGACAGCGGCTCGCCCGTGACGCTGGTGGCGCACAGATCGCCAAGTTCAAGCTGACCGGCTCCAACGCCGTGCTGGAGAAGGCATCGACGACGGTGATTACCTGGCCGTCGACACCACCCGGCTCGGGGTGCCGCCCTCAGTGCTGCTGTCACTGCTGTCTGATCTGGACATTCTCCGGCCGCGCTGTCAGGCGATGCTCAGCCAAACGTTTGTCGGCCGTCACCGTGGCCAGGGGGTGAGGCGGTACGCTGACGTCCGGTCGCGGTCCTCGCGACGTGGTCATGCCCGGGACCCCGGTGTGCCATCCACGCGCGAACCGGAGGTCTTGGATGACCACAGCCAACTCACCGACCGCTGTCGTGACCGAAGAACAGCCTGGTAGCGAGTTCGCGGAGCTCTCCCGTGCCGTCCGCCAGGCGGGCCTGCTCCGTCGGCGCTACGGCTACTACATCGCGACCAGCGGGCTCAACATCGCCGCGTTCGCGGGTGCCTGGGTGGTGTTCGGCTTCCTCGGCAACTCGTGGTGGCAGTTGTTCACGGCCGGTTGCCTGGCCGTGGTGTGCACCCATCTGTCCTTCATCGGCCACGACGCGGGTCACAAGCAGATCTTCCGTGGGCGCAAGGCCAACGACGCGGTCGGCCTGGTGCACGGTGGACTCATCGGCATGAGTTACGACTGGTGGATCCACAAACACAACCGCCACCACGCCAACCCCAACCACGAGGATGACGATCCGGATGTCCGCATCCCGGCACTCGCGTTCACGGTGGACCAGGGACGGACCAAAGCAGGCGTCCTGCGGCTGATCGCGAAATACCAGGCATTCCTGTTCTTCCCGTTGCTGCTGATCGAGGGCCTGAGCCTGCACTGGTCCAGCATTCGGTCGGTGTGGTCGGGCAGCGTGCGGGCGAAGTGGCTGGAGAAGACGCTGCTGGCGACTCACGTCATCGTCTATCTGACAGCTGTCCTCGTGGTGCTGTCACCGGGCAGGGCGGTGCTGTTCATCGCGGTGCACCAGGGCCTGTGGGGCGTGTACATGGGGTGTTCGTTCGCCCCGAACCACAAGGGTATGCCGACCCTGGCGAAGGGCCACACGCTGGACTTCCTGCGCAAGCAGGTGCTCACCTCCAGGAACGTGATCGGTGGCCGCTGGGTGGACGTCACGCTGGGCGGGCTGAACTACCAGATCGAGCACCACCTGTTCCCCAGCATGCCGAGGCCGAACCTGCGGCACGCCAGGCCGATCGTGCGGGAGTTCTGTCGTGCGCGTGACATCCAGTACGCCGAATGCGGTCTGTGGCGCTCCTACGGTTCGGTGCTGAGCCACCTGCATGCCGTTGGCGCACCGCTGCGGGCCGACGTCTGACCCGGCGCTACTCCGCTACTCCCAGCGGATACCACAGTCGTCACCCGGGGTCAGGCCGGTGAAGGTGGCCAACACCTCGCCTGCCTCGTCCGGCCGCAACGGGTACGCGTTGTCCTCGATCGACTCGATCCGGCCGGGCATCCTGGCGAGGTCGAACCGAACGCGGATCTCCAGCCGGTCGCAGTGGTCGTCCACGCTGAACCGGACCTCGCTCGGCAGCTGGTCCGCGGGCAGTAGGACGCTGCGCACGACGTATTCGTGCGTCTCGCCGATGCCGAGCCGTTTCGGCAGGCGCACCACCGGGGTCCGACGCGTCTCCGCCGTGCCGGCCGGGTCGAACGTGCCGCCGTACAGAACGTCGGTCGACAGCGCGTCCGTGTCCAGTTCCGCGAAGCCGGCCAGGCGATGAGTGACCGTGGCGATCTCGCCGACGTGTTCCTGTTCTGCGGTGAACCGGCACTGCTCGACGATTTCCGGCCGGGCGCGGTCCAGCACGAGCGACAGGCGCAGTTCGCCGATCCGCGACCGGCTGATCGATGACGCCGCGATCGGGCCGGTGAATCCCGGCTTGGCCGTGGCCCGCTGCGCGAGCTGCTCGATGGCCTCGTCGATCCGGCGGCGAGCCGTGCGCGGATCGCGGCGGATGCGCGTCGCGGCCAGCCCCACCCGGTCCTTGTACACGGGTTGGCGTGCGTCGGGCGCGATCGCGAGCGCGGTCAACATGGCGGCCCGCAGGTCAGCCGGCAGGTCCTCGGCCACGCTGCTGACCCGCTGGGCGACCTTGATGCGGATCTCGGCGGGCCCGTCGTCGTCGCTGATCAGCGCGAACTCGCGGAGTGCCGGCCCGACCTGCTTGTCGATATGGCTGGCGAAGATCCCCCGGCCGCGTCGCAGCTTCTTCAGGTCGCCCACCAGAGCGCCGCGCCGCATCGCCAGGTCGTCGCCGGGCTCGGGCACCGCCCGCAGGTGCGGCCAGCTCATCATGGCCAGATCGGGCTGGTTGCCGCGCAGTGGATCGCTCATCACACTTCCCCCTCGACGCCTGTGCTATCGATGGGGCGACTGTGCCGGGCGGGTGTGAGCAATGGATGGAACAAAGATGTATCCGCAGGTCAACAGCGGTTTCCGCTGAGTGCGGTGTAGCCACGCACCTGCGTCGGGATGCGACCCGCGGTGGTGCCGCCGGTGGACAGCATCGAGTTGGCCAGCACCTGGGTGAACTGGTGCAGCGCCTCGCCGGGGGTGGTGTCGTGTCGGTCGGCGACGAACGCCTTGAACTCGCCGACGGCTCTGATCGTGACCGGGTCGGCGTCACCGATGCCGAACGCGACGATCTTCGGCCGGTCCGGCCATGCCGGTTCGATCAGTCGGGCGTACGGATCCTGCCAGATCGCGGGATCGGTCGGCTGCCCATCGGACAAGAAGAACACCATCGGTTGATGAATGTCGTACGACTGGGCGCGTAGTTCGGCGACGTCCTGTTCGATGGTCTCCCGCAACAGAGTGAACACGGCCCCGAAATTGCTGGCGGCGCGTGTCGAGAAGGTACCGATATCGTCCAGGTCGCGCGGCGCGGAGAGCGGTACCACCAGTCGTGGGGTATCCGCGAAACCGATCAGGCAGAACCTGACGGCGGTGCTGACCACAGGGTTGGTCCGAACGCAGTCATGCAGCTCACGCAATCGGGCTCGCAGCGTGTCCATATGGTCGGTCATGGAGTACGACTCGTCGCAGACGACATAGAACGGCAGCACTCGATTACGCATCGATCGTCACCTTCATCCACGGGTGTCAGGTCCGGCCGTCGGACCGAAATGATTGTTTGAATAGATCGAGTATCGCATGAAAGAGCGGACAAAAACTGACCAAATAAGGCTGGAATCACGAGTAGGTTTTCGCTGCCGGAGAAGCCCGGTTGCCGGATGGAACGATCATGGACAAATAGTGGACGCCTGGTGCGGCACAGCATCAGACCATCGTCGGATGAGCTTCAATGGTGCGATGGAGGCGCTGCTGCTCGGGCAGTTGGAACTGCGCCAGGACGGTCGGCTCGTCGAGCTCGGCGACCGGCTGCACCAGGCCGTGCTCGTGGTGCTGTTACTACACGTGAACGAGCTGGTGAGCACACAGCGACTGGTCAACATCGTATGGCAGGGCAAGCCCAAGAAGGTGAACCCCGTACCGCACTACATCTCCGACATCCGGAAGGCGTTCGTCGCGGCGGGCGTGCCGGAAGAGATCGAGACGGTGGGCAGTGCCTACCGGTTGGCGTGCGATCCGGCCAACATCGACACGCACCGGTTCGCAGTGCTGTGCGCCAGGGCGGACGTGGCCCGCCGGGCCGGTGACGAGGAAGCTCAGTCGACCGCGCTGCGCGACGCCGTGGACCTCTGGCGAGGTCCCTTCCTCGACGAGATCAACATCGACAGTGTCGGTGGTGCGTCGGTGATCTCACCGGAGGCCAAGTATCTGGACGCCCTGGGTGATCTGGCCGAGCTGGAGCTGGAGCGGAAGGAACACCGTGCGGTTCGAGACCGCCTCCAACCGGTCGTCGCCACCGGGGTACCCAAGGTGCGCCTGGTCGCGCTGTTGATGCGGGCGCTGATCGCGAACGGGGACCAGGTCCAGGCGGTCGACGTGTATCACCGCACGCGCGATGCGCTGGACGAGTACGGGATGGAGCCCTCGGTCGAGTTGCGCCGGCTGGCGATGATCGCGCAGCGGGTGATCCCGCCCAGCGGGCTGCCCACACCCCGGGGGCCGATCGTGGGCCGGTCGGCGGAGCTGGAGCAGATCACCGCCGCGGTCACAGCGGCCGCGCAGGAGGACGTGCCGGCCCTGGTGTGGATCAGTGGGGCACCTGGCATCGGCAAGAGCAGACTGGCCGAGGAAGCGGCCCGCCAGCTGACCCAGCGTTTCCCCGACCACCAGGTCCGGGTGGACCTCAACGGGTTCACGCCCAACGTGCCGCCGCTGTCGACGATGGCGGCGTTGGGGGTGCTGCTGGAGGGCTTCGGCATTCCGGTGGAGCAGATCCCGGCGAATGTGGAGGAGCGGCGGGCGTACTACCAGTCGATCCTGGCCGGGACGCGGTCGTTGGTGTTGTTGGACAACGCCGAGTCCGAGGACCAGGTGCGTGACCTGCTGCCCATCGCGGCGGGTTGCGCCGGTGTGGTCACCAGCCGACAGATGGGTGGTATCGACTCCGGCACGGCCATCCGGTTGCAGCCACTGTCCGGGGAGGCGGCCGGGGAGTTGTTCGGGAAGGCGGTCGGGGCGCGGCGGGTGGGTGACGGTCAGCTGGTCGGTGAGGTCGTGGCGTGGTGCGGTGGGGTGCCGCTGCTGATTCGCATGGTCGCCGCGGTGTTCGGCCGGCATGGTGGCTGGTCGCTGGAGAACCTGTTGCACGCACTGCGCGGTGAGGACTCCCGGTTGCCGGATTCGCCGTTCGGGCCGGTGGGCGCGGCCGCGGTGGCGGTGTCCTATCAGCAGTTGTCCGATCGGCAGCGCACGATGTTCCGGTTGCTCTCGACGTTGCCCGGGCCGGATCTGACGGTGACGGCGGCGGCGGCGTTGGGTGGGTGTGCGGTGCCGGCGGCGCGGGTGTTGCTCGACGAGCTGCACGGGGCGAGTTTGGTGGAGGAGGCGGAGCCGGAGCGCTATCGCATGTTGGACCCGTTGAAGGAGTACGCGGCGGGGATCGAGCCTGCGACCCCGTTGGAGGCCGACGAGGCGATGGACCGGCTGCTGGATTTCCAGTTGGTCACGGCCGCGGCGGCGATGCGGGTGGCGTTCCCGTTCGACGCGAGCCGGCAGCCTGAGGTGCACGCGATCAGTGCGGTGGCGTTGCGGTTCGGTGATGCGGCCACCGCGTTGGGGTGGTTGGCGGGGGAGCGGGCGAATCTGGCGGCGGCGATCCGCTCGGCGGCTGGGCGTGGCCGGGGTGAGCGCGCGTGGCGCTTGGCGTTGTTGTTGTGGCGGTGGCATTACGTGCGTGGTCAGGTGGAGGACTGGATCGAGGGGTTGGAACTGGCGCGGGGGATTCTGGATGTGCCGGATGGGGATCAGGACAGTTTGGCGACGGTGTTGTTGCGGTTGTCCGGGGCGCAGTGGCTGGCCGGCGAGGACGGTATCGCGTTGGAGCACGCGGCTCGCGCGTTGACGATCTGGCGTGGGTTGGGGGATGCGGCGGGTGAGGCGTCGGCGTACACGGCGATCGCGTTGGTGGAGATGCGGCGGGGTGATCATCGCTCGGCGATCGCGCATTTCACGGCGGCGCAGGAGCGGTACACGAAGGCGGGTGACGATCGCGGCCGGGCGCACGCGTTGAGCAACCTGGGGCACCTGTACGAGATGCGCGGTGACCTCGACCTCGCCGAGCAGATCCTCAGCGAGGCGGTCGGGCTGTTCGAGCAGTTGGGCCACGTGCAGGGCATCGCGCACACGGTGGAGAACCGAGGATTCGTCCGGGAACTGCTCGGTCACCTCGACGAGGCCGAGAGCGACCACGAACAGGCCAACGAGTTGGCCGTCGCACTGGGGGACGTGGGCGTCCAGGCACACGCGGTGAACGGGCTGGCCAATGTGTTGCGGCTGCGTGGTCTGCCGGAGCAGGCACTCGCGTTGCACGAGCAGGCGCGGGCGCTCGCCGACCAGACCAGTGACCCGGAACTGGGGACCCTGCTCTACGTCGACCGTGGCGAGACGTTCCTGGCGCTGGGCGACTACTCATCGGCCAGGACGGCCTACCTGTCGGGCCTCGACCTGGCCGCGGGCTGCGGGGAACCCGTCCTGGCCGCCAAGGCGGCGCTGGGTGCCGCCCGGTCGCTCCATCTGGCGGTCGAGTGCGGTGAGGAGTCCGCACGTCACTGGCGGATCGCCATCGAGGCGTTCGTCGAACTGCGGCTGCTGAATGCCGACGACGTGCTCGCGGAATACGAGCAACTGACGTGTGTATGTCGCGAAACGCGCTAATCGCCTCCCGGGTCCGACGCTTTCACATCGCACCCGGGAGGCTATTTTTCGTGATGGCGCGCCGGAACTAGTCGATCCAGCCGTGACCGCCATCCGGAGCCACGGGCGGCGGCGGAGTGGGCACGACGGTGTCGGTGGTCTGCGTGGGCGGTGCCGTCGGGTCCGGTGTCGTGGTGTCGGCGAATGCCGTGCTGCCGTAGGCGATGGTCAGTGCGACCACTGCGGCCGCTGCGACACCGGCGATCGAACGGAATGCCAATGTGGACATGATGAATCCCCTCCGTGGAGTGTGATTTCCGAGGGCTTTCTTGCTCTCGGCTAAATAGTCACTCCGGGGTGGGTTGCCAACAATGAGTTACCTATTTCCAAGGCCACCTGGAAACGGGAAACACCGCCGACGTGCTGTTCACGGTCGACCGGCCACCGGCGAAATGGTGTCCGCCAGTGGCCGGCCTGGCGCGGCACAGCTGGGCCGTTCGGCGACAGCGTGGGGACGATGGTTCGACCAGCAAGCGGCGCCGACGGTGGCCGGGCAGCCTTTGAATCTGGATCGCAGCGTGATCAATCCGCCATTCGTCGGTATTTATTGACGTTACCGGCGGTGAGATCTGTGAATTGTGTGACTGTTACATGGTAATTAATTCGGGCGTTGCCATCGGTATTGCTTCGATCGGTTTCCTCGCGTCAGGGTTGCGGTGTTTCTCCACGCAACTCGAATGATGGAGGTCACGTGGTCGCCGGTCGGGGTATCCGAAGGTTACTTGTTCCCTTATTGATCACCATTGCCGCGCTGATTGGGCTGACCGTCCAGGCCAACGCACTACCGCCGGGAATTCCCAGCGCGACTGCCGCCCGCACCCAACTGGGCGAACTGACCGTGCACGCGGATGGTTCGATGACCGGCTATGCGCGCGACAAGTTTCCCACTTGGATCAACATCGAGGGGAATTGTGACGCCCGAGAAGAAGTCCTGAAACGGGACGGCGTCGGCATCACCGTCGGCACGAATTGCCAGCCCACCGCGGGCCACTGGGTCAGCCCGTACAACGGCGTCACGATCACGGTCTCGTCGAAGGTGCAGATCGACCACATCGTCCCGCTGGGTGACGCGTGGCGGACCGGCGCGTCGTCCTGGACCACCGCGCAGCGTCAGGCCTTCGCCAACGACCTGTCCGACCCGCAACTGTTGGCCGTGGACGCCTCGGACAACGAGTCCAAGGGCGACCGGTCACCGGACCAGTGGATGCCGCCGAGCGAGGCGTTCTGGTGTACGTACGCGAAGATGTACACCCACATCAAGTTCGTATTCGGACTCACGGTCACCTCGGCCGAGCGCAGCGCGCTGTCGAGCATGCTGGCGACCTGCTGACGAGAAACGCCCACCGGCGAGGTTCTCACAACCATGAGAACCCACTGGTGGGCGTCCGTCTTGATCTGTGCGCCGCCAGGGACTCGAACCCCGAACCCGCTGGTTGAGAGCCGACAGTTTGACGTGTCAAGTGGTGACAAATGATGCCAGCGTGTGTCATTCGATCTGGTGGTGGTCTGCATGTGGCGGCGCCGGCGCCGTGGCGGACGGCCCTGTTGTGGCGGCGGATGGTGTTGTGGCAGATCACGAGCTATCGGACCGCGGTCGACCTGGAGTTGGAGACACGGCACGTGGTGGCGTTGCTTCGGCTGCGCTATGGGCGTGGTTGGCGACGCCGGGCGCCCGGTGATGTGGTGTGGGACGTCGCGGACGGGTGTCGCGGTCGAGGAGGCGTGTGCGAGGGTGGCGAAGTTGGCCCGTTCTCAAGGGGTGAACTCGCGTCTGTCTCGGACGTCGCTGTCTCCGAATTGTCGGCGATCACATCTGCGCCGCATCCTGAGGCTGCTCCCGAGATCCACAACACCGTCACCGGCAACGTATCCGGGCACGTCGTGCAGGCCGGTATATCGGTGTCGTGAACCTGGTCGCCGGCATCCTGTCCGAACCCGCTCTCACGAGCAGGTCCGGCGGATTGCGCCTCCAGACCTGCTCGACCGTGAACAGGAACTGGCCGAACTGGAAGGGTTCTGCGTCGACCCGATCTTCCGCAGGTCGGCGCCGCTCCGTCAAGAGTCTCCGCGGTCCGCACGATCCTCGGTATCCGCCTTCGCCGTCGGTCGTCCGTCATGCCTCGTCGGTCAGCGCTTGCCATGCTGTCGGATCGACATTCACTTCGCCCGCGAGAGCAGCCCTCGCACGACGTGCCACAGCCGAGCTGACCGGGTCGAGATTATCGACGGTCTGTTCGCTGTGATGATCCGGACCGGCCTGGATGCGTGTCAACACAAAGACGAGTTCTCGCCAGGGGTGCTGCTTCTCCAACTCGGCCAGAGCGTCGTCAAGGAGCCGACCTGCCTCGGCGTTCGCGTCCTTGTCCGCGGTGGCCACCATCGCCGAGATGATCGGCTCCCACGCCGCGATCGACTCCTCGATCGCGGCGTCACGCATGTCGGTGGTCAACTTCATGATCTCGTCTACCGTCGACTGGCCACCCTCGATGCGGTCGGGTAGCAGACCGAACAGTTCTGCGAATCTGACGCCGGCCAGGCTGTCGACCGTCGAGCAGATGTCGTTGAATGACAGCGGCGCCTGTACCGGTACCCCTCCGCTGTGTCCGACCAGTCGACTGATCGACTGGAGGGACGTGGTGAAGCGGGAACTGTTCGTCTGGTAGCGGATCACCGCCGCGGCCAGGCGGTGCGCCCACACCGCTCGCAGATCTTGGCCGGCCTTGATGAGATAGTTGGCCAGGTTGTAGTGGCTGACCGCGATGGCCTCCGGGTCTGAGCCCTGGTACTTCAGTCGCAGCGCATCAGTCTCCTGGTCGATCGCGGAGGCACGATGACCCAGGTGCGAGTCCGTGTCGGCCAGTGCCGAGAGCGTATTGCCCATCATCGTCAGGTCCTCGGCCCCGGCGAACACCGCGCGGCATCGGTAGAGCAGTTCCTTCGCCTCCAGACCCCGGCCCTGCCGGAGCAGCGGGGCGTAGTCGTTGAAACTGGTCACGGCCTGCTCCACATCGCCGGCATGACGGTCCTCCTGTGACTGTCGCACGCCGGCGTTGAGTTCCAGTGCCTGTTCCCAGTGGCCGAGGTCATGGGCGGCGGCGACGCCAACACCCAGGATTGCCTCTCGAACCGTCCACGGAACCGTGGATTGCTCAGCGGCCGGCAGGTCGACCAGGTTCGCGCGCTGTGCCTCGACCGCTGCCACGACTTCTTCGAGGCGTCCCTGCTGGTACAGCGTGTGCAGGCGTGCAGCCTCGGCCGCGAAGCCGGCCAACGGCCCTACCTCGGCATGGGTGTCGTGCTCGATCACCTGTTCTGCCATCGCGGCGGTGTCCTCTCATCGACCAGTGATCTGTGTGCGGCGCTGTCGAACAGTGTCAGGAAACGGTGACCCGCCGACGCGGACGCAGCGCCGCGTACAGCACGCCAGCCAGTACGGCCACGGCGATCACGATCCACACCCAGAACGGCACAGCGCCACCACCGGCACCGGGCACCGCAGCCGCGCTGACCGGTTTACCGGCGCCGGCCTTGGTGAGTTGGAAAGTGATACTTCCTGACACAGGGTGCGAGTCCGCCGAGATGATGTGGTAAGTGGCGGTGTAAGTGCCGATCGGACCGAGTGGTGCTACCTGGGTGAGCACCGAGTCGCCGAGCACGGATGCATGCGGTGTGCGCTCCCAGTGTTTGCCGTCCGGTCCGATGACCACGATCGTGTCGTTGCCCAACTGCACGGGCGCGTCGAAGTTGAAGCGGACCAGAGACGGTCCGGTGCCTAATTTCACGCCCGCAGCAGGTATCGAGCCGACAAGCACGTTGTGCGCCGACGCTGGTGTGGCGAGGCCGATGACGGTCGTTCCTGCCAGCAGAGCCGCAACGACGAACATGGCGAAACGCCGCATCTCACTGTCTCCTCCCAGTCGACCGTGCCGGGCTGGCAGGCTCGGCACGCAGCTTAATCTGTGCACAGGGCAAACGAACCCCCAAAATTCGGGCCAGCTGGTGATTCACGGCCGCTTATTGACCTGTCGCGACGTCACGAAGCCGCGCAGCTTTGCCGGGATGAGTCAGGGTCCGTCCACACAACGGACATACGGGTTGTTAGTCCGGTGTCGCCTACGACGAGCCGACCATTCGGTCGAGTTGCTGCATACGAACGGCCCCTGCGTTCGGGGATACCCCCCTAATTGAGGACTGTGTGCATCAGTTGGCCGAGGGCATCCTTGCATGGTGCAAAGTTGTCCTGAGCTGAGTTCGTAAGGCCATCGGTACACCCCAGTCCATTGGTCGTGTCCGCAGGTGTTGGACACGTGCGGCGAAACCGCAGCCAGGTAGGCCCTGTTCGCGCCGACCTGTAGTCGGAGCGCGGCACGACTACCGACGCCGTGATGGATGCCGCCCGCACGGCGTCTTGCGCGGGACTTGCAAGTATTTCGCCGCCACGACGCGGCCGAAAGAAGGAACCAGACTATGCCCGAATTATCGGATCTGCCCGACCAAAGCCCAGTAGAACCTGAAGATCGCGATGCCAAGAGCGGCCTGTCCCGCCGGGTAGTGCTGAGGCTCGGTGCCGCCGGTGCCGCCGCCGCAGCTGTCGGGGTCGGGCGTGCGGTCGTGATGCCGCGGCTGCGTCAGCAGGGCCTGGCCAATGCAGACGGAGTCATTGACGCCGCATCGATCGTACTGACCAACTCGGTGTACACCGAGGTGTTCACGACCAGTCCGCTCATTCTCCACCCGTTCGTCGACGAGATGCTCGTGCCGAAGGCGCTCGCACCGACGCCGGTCGAGGAACTGAACCCGCCGCCCGGTCCTGGTGTCGGTCAGCAGAACTCCTTCGGCAACGAGACCCACCAGTTGTGGACCAGTGACATCGGCTACCCGGACCCGATCATCTATCGGATCAAGTGGGAGTCCAACACCCACGACTTCACCTCGTCGCAGGTGCTGCCGATCGACTCGGCCGGCCAGCCGACGCAGTCGTTCGACGCCCAGGGCAACACCTACCCGGCCGGCACGATCCGGACGCTGCCGTCGTCGGTGATCTGGGGCAACAACGGCCAGCTGCCCGGCCCGATGATCAACGCCGAGTACGGCAAGCCGGTGCTGGTCCGGTTCGAGAACCACATCGAGGAGAACCCGCAGAACCTGGACTACCAGGACTTCGGCGCTCCGGACGGCTCGGTGCTGATCCACCTGCACAACGGGCACACCGCACCGGAGAGCGACGGCAACCCGCACTACGCGATGACCGCGGGCCCCAAGCACCGGGGCTTCCCGCCCGGTTCCTACGTCGACCAGTTGTACCTGAACTTCCCGGCCGGCTTCGACGACCGCGAGAAGGTCAGTTTCTGGTGGTACCACGACCACACGATGGACCACACGTCGGCCAACGTGTACAAGGGCCTGTTCGGGACGTACCCGTTCTACGACCCGACGAACAACCGCGACGACGGCGACGAGACCACCGGCCTGCGGCTGCCCGGCGTGCGCACCAACAATCCGGACGGCACCTTCGATGTCGCCTACGACATCCCGCTGGCGTTCTACGACACCAGGCTGGAAGACGGCGTCACGCTGCACAACGACTTCCACGACCCGGAGTACCC
>DASUJK010000142.1:0-4893 GCA_036279295.1 Pseudonocardiaceae bacterium
AGCTCACCGCGGTCGACGTGGCCACCCGCACCGCGGTGTGCCAGCTCATCGTCGGGGACAAGACCGCCACCCTCGCCGCCGCGTTCCTCGACCACCTGAAGAAGGCGCTGCGCAAGCACGGCATCACCCTGAACGGGGTACTCACCGACAACGGGCCAGAGTTCGTCGGCAGAGCCTTCCAGGACCACGTCGCCAAGCTGAAGCTGATCCACCACCGGATCCCGCCCCGCTCACCGAACCACAACGCCGTGTGCGAACGCTTCCACGGCACCGTGCTCCACGAGTTCTACCGGCCCCACTTCCACCGCGGCCGCGTGGACGACATCGCCCTGTTGGACCGGTCGCTGCAGGCCTGGCTGGTCGACTACAACCAGCACCGCCCCAACCACGGCGACTACATGCAAGGACGCACCCCGCTGCAGGTCAAGAAGGAACTGCGCAAGCGGATCCGGCAGACTGCAGCCTGACAACCAACCAGGCGACCCAGAGACGCCTACCTGTCACCCCGACCCGTGAGCCGCAAGGACTAGGGCGGATCGGCCCTACCGAGCCTCGTGCTGTTCCGACAGGGCAACGGCGGACCCGATCACCCGGCCCCCACCCTGATCGGGAACCTCGACGAAATAGCCAACGACCTCAACGCCGGGGCCATCGTCGTCTTCACCAACGACAACATCCGGATCCGCAAGCTGCCCGTCGGCCACTGAGCAACTCGACGGTTGGTCCTGCGCCGAAGCGGGGCTCACGGTCCGAGTCCGCAAGGAGTCCGCAAGATGTTCCGCGGCTACTCTCTCAAGTCATGAGCCATCAACGCATCGGCGCAGGTCAGACGGCAAGTGCCGTTCGGCCTCAACATGTGCCGTCACCGCACGAGCAATCCACGAACTACCGGCCGACTGGCTCTATCTATCGAGGCTGAGGTAGGGCGGTGCGCCGCCTCGTCTCAAGCTGATGATCGAGGGCCGCCGAAATAAGCGAGCTCGCGGGAAGCCGGATCCTGGTGGCCGCGAAGGCCCACCGGGGCATCGTTGCGCATGGTGAGGCGCCGCAGATCCTCGATCGATCAGCGGCATGTACACGAGTCTGGTTGGCTCGTGGTGGATGTTCGGGCGAACCCAGTGCCGCTGGGTCACCGGCGTAACGGCAGAAGGCCCCGTTCGAGCGAGAGTGGCGCTCCCCTGCTACGGGCATCGCGCAGGCTGCCGCAGGTGCTCGCCTCATCCGATCTGCACCACATGACTGGCGACGGGCAACGTCGTGGATGAGTGCCGCGTGACACCGCGTGATCACAGAGGCAGGCGCGAAATCTGACGATTGTCAACTCAACGTGGCAGGTTTAGTGTACTTGCCAAGCAGAGGGCATCTAAGCTAAGGGGGAGTAGCGATGTGGACTGCATTTGGGTTCCGTTCGGCGCCGGGCCTGCGGTCATTGGTGGTTATGGTAGCCGCCCTGCTGATTATCGTCTGGGGCGGCTTCAGCCCCGCGAGCGCTGATTCACCGGGCTGTAGCGTCAACAGTCACTGCTATTCCGTCCTGAAGGCTGGAAATGCTGATAGCACGCTCTATGCCGGCTCATACGGCACATGGAATCGTGCGGCCATGGTGTCGGGATGCTCGTCGAGCACACCCTATCGCTTTGTCCTTTCCACACACTGGTTCTGGCCGCCCGCGAACAACGGTTCGGGCTGGGTCGAAGCAGGACATTCCGCAGGCTATAGCGCCGATCGCACAACGTGTGATTATCGCGCATACACTGCTTGGCAGAAACTCGATGGCTCGGGATACACTGAGAGAACTATCGCAGATCTCAACCACAACGACGATGTGACGGACGAATTCCAGATCTCCAAGTCGGGGACCACCGACAAATTTTATGTCTACTTCAATGGGACCCGAGTCACGACGGCGGATGTGCAGTTTTGGAACAGTCGGAGGATTCAAATGGGAGGCGAGGTGGCGACCTCGGTCGGCTCGACCCATGAGTTCAACATGATCGGCGAAGCCATCACCCAAGCCAGCAACTACGTGAATCTGCCTACCCCGCAGGTGACTTTGGTCGAGGATCCTCCCTTGTACGGCAACCGGCCAGCCAACTCACGCTGGGACTGGAGGATCCGCCCATGAACCCCAAAGGGATCGCCGTTGTCACCGGCTCAACCATTGCGACGGCCGCCATCGTCGGCGGTGTCATGTATGGCGCCTACTCCAACGCACCGCGCAGCAAGGATGAATCACAATTCGCGTCATCCGGGGGACGGGTGCCCGCCTCCGCTTCTGCCCTCGCTGGCGTGGTGCCTGCCGTCGTGAGTGACGAGTCCTGCAGGGAAGATGCCGTTCCCGCACTCGGCGCCGGCGTGGATCAACGAGTTGCCGAAGAGATGACGTCGAATCCGGCGTCCCAAGCCGATCCCGACCGTGCGCCGATGAACCGTGATGAAGCCGTGGCTGCCGCACGCGACCTCTCGATGATCGCGAGTGAGCAAGATGGCTCAGCTTCTACGGTGGACCTCAGCCGCCTGACCAGCGCTGCGGTCCAAGTCCCCTTCGAAAGCGCCAACAAGTGGATCAGCGGATCGGTTTCTGAAAACTCGCTCGTCGCTGGGAACAGATGTGTATGGGTTGTCACAGTGAACGCACCATTCCGGCCTCGAAGCGCGCCCGATCCTTCGGTGGCAACGACGTTCGACTCATACACGGCTATGTTCGACTCCCGCTCGGGCCAGTACCTCGGTCTCAGTGCGGGTACGGACGCAGGCAGCGTGATCACCGGGGACCAACCGTCGAAATGAGATGGCTTCCCTTCCTTTCCTAACAGGGAAAGGGGGCATAACGGCCATGTCGAGGTGACACAGAGTTGGTCGTCCCGCTGGGGCCCGCGCTGCCCAGTCGGCATTCAGAAATTCGCGGACCGACCAATTGGGTCTCATTAAATCTTTGACCGAATTCCGGAATTGCGTGCCTCGTCGTGCTTAGAGATATGAGCTGGCGCTGACCCCGCCGAACGGTGACCCGCATCAAAGCGGACCAGACGCATGGGAAACTCGGCTAGAAGCCGTTCCGAGATCTCCGCGTTTTCGAGCGAGCATCACCCGTCTCTTCGCGGATTGTGTTCCGGGACCGAGTTGTGGCCCGTAGCGAACTGCGATGCCCATGCTGAGTACATGTCCGGGTCTCGCGTCGTGGCCGACCACCGCCTCATGGGCGGTGTGGCGTGCATCCGCGGCACCCGGATCCCGGAAGCCAGCATCGTCGGGCTCGTGGCCCAGGAGCGGTCGGTCGAGCAGATCGTGGCCGACTACCCGCAGCTGTCTGCCGCCGATGTGCGTGCCGCGGTAGAGTTCGCTGCCACGGCGGTGAGCGAGCGGCAGGTCCCGCTGCGCACCTCGGCGTGAAGTTTCTCCTCAACGAGTGCATTAGCGCGCGACTCGCCCCGCTACTCGTCGATGCCGGACACGACGCCCTCCACGTATCGGAGCGTGATCTGACGGGACGCGTTGACGTGAGGTGCTGACTGCGGCATACAGAGAAGACCGCGTTCTCGTCTCGGCCGACACCGACTTCGGCGAACTCCTGGCCAGGACCGGAGCCGCCCTACCGAGCCTCGTGCTGTTCCGGCAGGGCAACCGCGGACCCGAACATCAGGTCCTCCACCCTGCTCGCGAACCTGGACGAAGTGGCAGACGACCTCGACGCAGGGGGCGATCGTCGTCTTCACCAACGACAACACCCGGATCCGCAAATTTCCGGTCGGCCACTGAACAGTCCGCAACGAGGGCTTCCAAGTGGTCATCGTCATCGGGTTCCTGGTGGCTGCAAGACAGCCGAACAATGCAAAATAGGGCACCGTGGATCCGCCCCCTCGACCGCGACGAGCCTCGACACAGCTGACGGGTCAAGGCCAGACGCGCGTGCCAGACGGCGGACCTCGACGCTACGGACGGCTCGACACTGCGAGGGAATGTCCGTACAGTTGTCCGTACGAAGGAAGGGTTCATGTGATGGCATCAGCGACGGCTCGTCTTGAGTTCCGGGTACGACCGGACCTCAAGTCGCGCATCGAGCGTGCCGCCGAGCTCGTGCACGAGCCGGTCGGTGAGTTCGCCCGCACGGCGGCCGAGGAGAAGGCTGAGCGGATCCTTCGCGAGCACGAGGCCACCACGACAGTGCCGGTCGAGTTCTTCGACGCGCTGCTCGACGCCCTCGACGCTCCCCCGCGTGCCAACGCCGCACTGGCTCATGCCGCAGAGCGCGCCAGCGAGACGGTCATGCGCGGCTGAGGGTGGCTTTTCGCTCCGAGCGACTCGATCCCGAGCGTCACGACGTGCGCAACTTCAATTGTGGCGAGCCGTCGCTGGACGTGTGGTTGCGCGAGCAGGCCGTTGCTGCCACCGCTCGGCGCACAGCGCGCACCTGGGTATGGGTCGACGATGGCGGGGTCGTCGTTGGCTACTACGCGCTCGCCGCCCATAAGGTTGCCCGCGCCGACGTCCCGAACAAGATCGGGCGTGGCGGGCCTACCGAGATCCCGGCTGTCCTGCTGGCGCGCCTCGCGTTGGCCGAGTCGCTGCGTGGGCAGGGGCTCGGCGCAGTGCTGCTCGCCGACGCCCTCCACCGGGTTGTCGACGCGACTCAGACGGTCGCGGCCCGGCTGGTCGTTGTGGACGCGCTGCACGAGTCCGTGGCCCGGTTCTACGAGTCGCTCGGGTTCCGTCGTCTTCCCGGCTCCCTGCTCCTGGTCCAGAAGCTCTCCGACGTCGAGGCCGCGCTGACCATTCGAGGCGAATGACCGCGTGCCGGAAAGTGCGGCCGGGGCAACACTGGGGCAACAGCAGGTTCATAAACTACTCTAACTGGTCAACGAGAGCCAATTAGAAGACTGGCCTCTGACCTGC
>DASUJK010000143.1:0-11357 GCA_036279295.1 Pseudonocardiaceae bacterium
CGCTGACCGGCCTGCGGGTGCGCGGCCATCACGGTGTGTTCGAGCACGAACGCCGCGACGGGCAGGACTTCCTGGTCGACATCACAGTGTGGATGGATCTGGAGCGGGCCGCGGCCACCGACGACCTGGCCGACACGCTGCACTACGGCGAACTGGCCGAGCGGGCCGCCGCGATCGTCGGTGGGCAGCCGTACAACCTGATCGAGGCGGTGGCCGCCAAGGTGGCCGACGACGTGATGACCGACGACCGCGCGCATGCCGTCGAGGTGACCATTCACAAGCCGTCGGCACCGATCCCGTTGACGTTCGCCGATGTCTCGGTGACCGCACGCCGCTCCCGCCGGGGTGGCCGGGCATGACGCGCGCTGTGCTGTCGTTGGGCTCGAACCTCGGTGACCGGCTGGCCAACCTGCGGCTGGCGGTCGACGGGCTGGGCGACGCGCTGGTGGCCGTGTCGCCGGTCTACGAGACGGCGCCGTGGGGTGGGGTCGAGCAGCCGGACTTCCTCAACGCCGTGGTGATCGTGGCCGAGCCGGGTGTCGACGAGTGGGGCTGGCTGGCCAAGGCCCGCCAACTGGAGACGCTGGCGCAGCGGGTGCGCACGATCCGGTGGGGCCCGCGCACGCTGGACGTCGACGTGGTCACGGTGGACGGTGTCACGTCGGTCGATCCGGAGCTGCTGCTGCCGCACCCCGGCACGCCGGAGCGGGCCACGGTGCTGATCCCGTGGCTGGACGTGGAACCGGACGCCGTGCTGCCCGGTCATGGCCGGGTGGCCGACGTGCTCGCCGCGCTCGACCCGGCCGAGGTGGCCGGCGTGACCCGCAGGGACGACCTGCCGCTGGTCGGAGATGAGCGGGCATGAAGTTCACCCGAACACGTGACCTGGTGATCACCGGCGCCGTGGTCGCCGTGCTGGTCAACCTGTTGATGATCCTGGACTACGACTCGCTGCCGCCGCTGCCCAGGCTGGCCGGCGCGACACTGCTGCTGCTGGCGATCGTCGAGCTGGCGTTCACGCAGTCGCTGCGGGCGCGGCTGGCCGGCAAACCGGGCACGAAACCGGTGCCGTCCCTGGTGGCCGCGCGGGCGCTCGCGCTGGCCAAGGCGTCCTCGCTGTTCGGTTCGATCATGGCGGGCGCGTGGCTCGGTGTGCTGGTCTACGTGCTGCCGAAACGCGCCAGCCTCATCTCGGCGGCCGGTGACACGAACACGTCGATCGTCGGCCTGGTCAGTGCCGCCGCGCTGATCGCGGCCGGGTTGTGGCTGGAGCACAGTTGCCGGGCGCCCGAGGACCAGGACGACCCGCGCGACGCCCGGTCAAGTTAGTCCGCACCGAAGTTAGTTCGGGCCGAAGTCGCTGCGCCGTTCAGCGCACGGATCGTGCGCAGATGGCCACGGAGTGGTCTCGGTGAGATAACCGACCGGTACGGTGTTCGCTATGACCGGCGGCCGTGACTCCGAGGACGACGAGGAGCCGAGCGACGACTCGCGGTCTGCCAGGTTACTGATGGTAGCGGTCCTGGCGCTCGCTGTCGCGTCCACCGCTGTCCTCGTGTTGACCGACAGCGCGGAGTGGCTGCGGTTCGGTGTGCTCGCCGCACTGTGGGCCGCGTTGCTCGGTGTGTTCCTGGCCAGCCGGTTCCGCAAGGCGATGGCCGAGCGCGAGAACCAGGTGGCCGACCTCCAGTCCGTCTACGAGCTGGAACTGGAACGCGAGGTCGCCGCGCGCCGCGAGTACGAGCTGGAAGTGGAGGCCGCGGCGCGCAAGCGCGTCGAGGAGTCCAACCGCGAGGACCTGGCCGAACTGCGCAACGAGCTGCGGCACCTGCGGGAGAGCCTGGAACGGCTGACCGGCGGTGAAGTGCTGGTCGAGCGGTTCGCGTTGCAGGCCCAGTCGACACGGATGCGGTCACTGTCCGACGCGCAGCAGCGGGTGGTCGGCGGTCCGGAGGACAGTGCCCGGATGCGGCGCGGCATCGCGGCCGGTCCCGGCCAGGTGATCGACGGCGCATCCACCGAGCTGATCCCGAGGCCACACATTGCCCCGGGACCCACCCAGGTCACGCCGATCGCGCCGGTCCGCAGGGAACCGCAGCGCAGGGTGTCGGCCGCCCAGCAACCGACCAGGGTCACTCGGCCGGTGCGCCAGGAGCCCCGGCCGGAACCACGACAGGAGCCGAGGCAGCGCCCGGTGCAGCAGCCCGTGCAGCGGGTCACCCGAGCGCAGGAGAGCCAGGCCCAACCGGCACAGCCCCAGTCCTGGCCGGGTCAGGCCGCACCGGCACCGGCCGCGCGCCCGACCCAGGGCCAGCAGCGCAGGCCGCAGCAGGTGGCCCGGCAGGGCGTCCGCCGGGTCGAACCGCAGCAGCGGGCCAGGCCGGAGCCGATCCACGCGGAGCCGGTCCGCCCGGAACCGGCCCGTTCGGAACCGGCCCGTTCGGAACCAATACGGCCCGAACCGGTGCGGCCCGAAGCAGTGCGGCCTGAACCGGTGCGACTCGAACCGGTCCGGAGCGAACCCGAGCCGCCCCCCGCCGCCCGCACCGGTGGCCACCGCAGGACACCCGACCAGACCCAGCGCGCCGAGCCGGTCGTCGCCGAGCGGTCGTCCCGGCACCGCCAGGACCAGTCCCGTGCGGATCTCGCACCCGTGCCACAGCCGGTGGCCGAGGTGTCGCCGCCGGTCGACGAAGCGCCGAAGGACCGGCAGGCCTACCGCGAGTGGCGGCAGGAGCCGGCCGATGCCGGCGATCCCGAGACGACCGGTGCGCACGCGGCCGGCAAGTCGGTCACCGAACTGCTCGCCGCGCACGGCCAGGACGACACGCCACGGCGGCACCGCCGTCGCGCGGAGTGATCATCTGAGTGTTCGTGCAGGTCGGGTGAAGCTCATCACCCGATAAGAGCACCGCTGTGCGGCGCCGGTTACGCTCGCCTCGTCGTCTGGTACCCGTGTGTGGGAAGGCGGGACTGGAACGAGTGAGGGAGATGCTCGCGATGAGCGCAACGGGGCCGCGCGCAGCGCGCTGGGGGGCGTGGCAGTGACCAGGCCTGCCCGGCTCGCCGTCGGAGTGGTCTCGGCCGGCAGGGTCGGCGCCGTGCTCGGTGCCGCGCTCGCCGCCGCGGGTCACACCGTTGTCGGGGCGAGTGGTGTGTCCAGGGAATCGGTGCGCAGGGCCGCCGAGCTGCTGCCCGGTGTGCCGTTGCTGCCGCCGGACCAGGTGGCGGGCCGAGCCGATCTGGTGCTGCTGGCCATCCCGGACGACGTGCTCGAAGGCACGGTCCGTGGCCTGGCCGCCGTCGAAGCCCTGCGGGCGGGCCAGATCGTCGTGCACACGTCCGGCGCGCACGGTGTCGACGTGCTGCGCCCGGCAGCCGAACTCGGTGCGCTGCCACTGGCGCTGCATCCCGCGATGACGTTCGGCGGCCGTCCCGAGGACCTGCAGCGCATTCCGGCGTGCAGCTTCGCCGTCACCGCCGATCCGGCCGACGAGGTGGCGTGGAGCGTCGGCGAGGCGCTGGTCGTGGAGATGGGCGCCGAGCCGGTGCGGGTCCCGCAGTCCGCCCGGCCGCTGTACCACGCCGCTCTCGCGCACGGCGCCAATCACCTGGTCACGTTGGTCGCCGAATGTGCCGATCTGCTGAAGGCGGCCGGTGTGAACCCGCCGGAGCGCCTGCTCGGGCCGTTGTTGTCGGCCGCCTTGGACAATGCGCTGCGGCACGGTGACCGGGCGCTGACCGGTCCGGTGGCCCGTGGCGACGTCGGTACGCTCCGCGTGCACCTGCGCGTCCTCGCCGACGCGGATCCCGGCGCACTGCCCAGCTACCGGGCACTCGCGCTGCGTACCGCGGAGCGGGCCGAGGCAGCAGGATTGTTGTCCCCGTCAGCCGCCGCCGAGGTGGCGGGCGTGATCGAGGAGGAGTCGCCGTCGTGACGGTCAGCTACCGCCAGGGCGAGGTGACCGTCCATGAGCGACCCGCCGAGTTGGCCAAGGTCACCAGGGCGCTGCGTGCCACCGGGCGCAGGGTCGCGCTGGTGCCCACCATGGGCGCCCTGCACGACGGGCACCGCGAACTGATCAGCAGGGCTCGCCGGATTCCCGGTGTCGTGGTGTGTGTCTCGGTGTTCGTGAACCCGTTGCAGTTCGGGCCGAACGAGGACCTGAGCCGCTACCCGCGACCATTCGAGTCCGATGTGGACATTTGTCGGCAGGAGGGTGTGGAACTCGTCTTCCACCCCGGCGTGCACGACATCTACCCGGACGGCGGCGGCATGGTCACCGTCGATCCCGGCCCGCTTGGCGACCAACTGGAGGGCGCGTCCCGGCCGGGCCACTTCAACGGTGTGCTCACGGTCGTGGCGAAGCTGTTCAACATCGTCCGGCCCGACTACGCGTTCTTCGGTGAGAAGGACTACCAGCAGTTGGTGCTGGTGCGCAGGATGGTCGCCGACCTGAACCTGGACGTCCGGGTGGTCGGCGTGCCGACGGTGCGCGAGGAGGGCGGCCTGGCCCGCTCGTCGCGCAACGCCTATCTGGACCCGGCCCAGCGGGAGGCGGCGCTCACGCTGTCGGCCGCGCTGAGTGCCGGTGCGTACGCGGGCAACGACGGCGGCGCCGCGGTGTTGGCCGCGGCGCACGCGGTTCTGGCGCAACAGGAGGGGGTGGCCGTGGACTACCTGGAGCTGCGCTCCGACGACCTCGGCCCGGCGCCGGACAACGGCCCGGCTCGGCTGCTGGTGGCCGCGCGGGTCGGCACGACACGCTTGATAGACAACGCTCCGGTCCTGCTGGCGACAGCGCGCTGACCGGGAATTGGTGGGGAGACCAATGTTGCGCAGCATGCTCAAATCGAAGATCCACCGGGCCACGGTGACAACGGCCGATCTGGACTACGTCGGTTCGGTGACGGTGGACGAGGACCTGATGGACGCGGCCGACCTGTTGCCCGGCGAGCAGGTGGCGATCGTCGACGTGACCAACGGCGCCCGCCTGGAGACCTACGTGCTCACGGGGCAGCGGGGCAGCGGGGTGCTCGGCATCAACGGCGCCGCTGCTCATCTCGTGCACCCTGGTGACATGGTGATCCTGATCGCCTACGGCCTGATGGACCAGGCCGAGGCCAGTGCGTACCGGCCTCGGGTCGTGTTCGTGGACGAGCGCAACCGGGTGGTGGACGCCGGCAGCGACCCCGGTTTCGCGCCGGCCGGATCGGGACTCAAGGGTGGCGGGCGCTTCCCGGCCGGGATCGGCGACAGCATGGTCACGATCGACATGCCGGTCGCCGAGACCGACGCGGCCGCCGCGTTGGACGCGTTGCTCAAGGCGGAGAGCTGAGGCGAAGGCGTGCTGCTGTGTGTGGACGTCGGCAACACCAACATCGTGCTCGGCCTGTACGCGGGCCGGGGGGAGGACGCGAAGCTGGTCCGGGACTGGCGGATGCGTACCGACGCCAGGATGACCGCCGACGAACTCGCACTGACCATGCGCGGGCTGCTCGGTGAGCACGCCGACGACGTGACCGGGGTGTCCGCGCTGTCCACGGTGCCGGCCGTGCTGCGGGAACTGCGGGTGATGGTCGGGCGCTACTACGCGCACGTGCCGAAGGTGATCGTGGAGCCGGGGGTGAAGACCGGCGTGCCACTGCTCATCGACAACCCGCGGGAGGTGGGCGGCGACCGGGTGATCAACACGCTGGCCGCGCACCACCTGCACAGCACGGCGTGCATCGTGGTCGACTTCGGCACGTCCACCAACATCGACGTGATCTCGTCCAAGGGCGAGTTCCTCGGTGGTGTGTTCGCGCCGGGCATCGAGATCTCCATCGACGCGCTCGCCGCCAGGGCCGCCCAGCTGCGCAAGGTGGAGGTGGTCAGGCCGCGCTCGGTGATCGGCAAGAACACAGTGGAGTGCCTCCAGTCCGGCATCCTCTACGGCTTCACCGGCCAGGTGGACGGCCTGGTCCGCAGGATCACCAAGGAACTGCGCACCACGGAACCGGGCCCGGTGACGGTGATCGCCACCGGCGGCCTGGCTCCCTTGGTGCTGGCTGAGTCGGAGACCATCGAGCACCACGTGCCCGACCTGACGCTGCTCGGGCTGCGCCTGGTCTACGAGCGCAACGTGGCGAAACCGGCTACCGCGGCGTGATCCGCAGGCCGTAGGTGGTGATCGGCACGGTGAACGCATCGCCGGTCGCCGTCTCCGGGTTGGCCAGCAGCAGCGCACGCATCTGCGCCAGCTTGGCCGCCCGCCGCTCCGGCGTGCTGATCAGCATCTGGGACTGGGTGGCCTCGTTGGCCAGGAACGTGTCCACGGTGCGGATGATCCGATGCGGGAACGACTTCTCCTCGTTCAGGCCGAAGGCCGCCAGCATCGTCTCCCGCGCCGGTGCCTGCCTGCTCCGCGCCACACCGTTGATCGCGCCCAGTTCGGCGAGCCACCGCACCCGGTCGTCGTAGGTGTTCCACGCGGCCACCAGACAACCACCGGGCCGCAGCACCCTGCCGATCTCGGGTAGTGCCCGCGCCAAGTCGAACCAGTGCAGTGCCTGGCCGACGAACACGGCGTTGACGGCGGCGTCGGGCAGCGGAATGGCCTCCGCGGTGCCGGTCAGCGTGGTCACGCCGGGAAAGCGGCTGGTCAGTTCGGCCAGCATCGCGGCGTCCGGTTCGACGGCGACCACGTCGACATTCTGTTTCAGCAGGCCCTCGGTGAGTTTGCCGGTGCCGGCGGCCAGATCCAGCACCCGCAGGTCGTCGGCGGAACGCACGGTCGACAGGCCCCATTCCAGGAGCGCCGCCGGGTAGTCGGGCCGGAATTCGGCGTAGGCGGCAGCCTGGCTGCCGAAGGACGAAGCGCGGCGGGTGAACTCGTCGGCCCGATCATTCATGTCTCCCACGTTAGTGCGCGTCGACCTGGCGAAAACCCGCTCGCGGCGGGTACGTACCATTTTCAGGTGTGAACGCGGACAACCCTGACCAGCCCACCAGCGAAGACGACCTGCCGGAACAGATGCGGGTGCGTCGTGAGAAGCGGGCGAGCCTGCTGGCCAAGGGGATGGACCCGTATCCCGTGCAGCTGCCGCGTACGCACAGCCTGCGCGAGATCCGGGACGCCTACCCGGACCTGGCACAGGACACCGCGACCGGCCTTGAGGTCGGCGTCACCGGCCGCGTGATGTACCTGCGCAACACGGGAAAGCTCTGCTTCGCCACCCTGCGTGAGGGCGACGGCACCGAGTTGCAGGCCATGCTCAGCCTGGCCGCGGTCGGCGAGGCGGCGCTGGCCGAGTGGAAGGCCGAGGTGGACCTCGGTGACCACGTGTTCGTGCACGGCGAGGTGGCCACGTCCCGGCGCGGTGAGCTGTCGGTGATGGCCGATTCGTGGCGGATGGCCGCGAAGGCTCTGCGGCCGCTGCCGGTCGCGCACAAGCAGCTGGCCGAGGAGACCCGGATCCGGCAGCGCTACGTCGACCTGATCCTGCGGCCCGCCGCCCGGGAGACGGTGCGGACCAGGGCGACCGTCGTGCGGGCGCTGCGTGACTCGTTCCACCAGCGTGGCTTCGTCGAGATCGAGACGCCGATGCTCCAGGCGTTGCAGGGCGGTGCGACGGCCCGCCCGTTCAAGACCCGTTCCAACGCCTTCGACATGGACCTGTACCTGCGGATCGCGCCGGAGTTGTATCTCAAGCGCGCCGTCGTCGGCGGCCTGGAGAAGGTCTTCGAGATCAACAGGAACTTCCGCAACGAGGGCAGCGACTCCAGCCACTCGCCGGAGTTCGCGATGCTGGAGTTCTACGCGGCCTACGAAACGTACGACACGATGGCGGCGCTGACGCGCGCGCTGGTCCAGGAGTCGGCACGTGCCGCGTTCGGTACCGAAGTGGTCACGCTGGCCGACGGCACCGAATACGACCTGTCCGGGGAGTGGACCGGTCTGTCCATGTACCGGTCACTCGGCGAGGCGCTGGATGCCGACATCACGCCGGAAACGCCGGCCGAGATCCTGCGCAAGCATGCCGATGAGCACGGAATGCACGTCGACCCGAAGTACGGGCACGGCAAGCTCGTCGAGGAGCTGTGGGAGCATCTGATCGGCCATCAGTTGTTCGCGCCGACATTTGTCCGTGATTTCCCGGTGGAGACATCTCCGCTGGTCAGGGCCCATCGCACCGAGCCGGGCGTGGTCGAGAAGTGGGACCTGTACGTGCGCGGATTCGAACTGGCCACGGGTTACTCCGAGTTGGTCGACCCCGTTGTGGAACGGGAGCGACTGGAGGCTCAGGCGCGATTGGCGGCAGCGGGCGACGACGAAGCGATGCCGGTGGACGATGACTTCTTGCGCTCACTGGAGTACGGAATGCCACCCAGTGGCGGTGTGGGAATGGGTATCGATCGGTTGCTGATGGCACTCACCGGCCTTGGTATCCGAGAGACCATCCTGTTCCCGTTGGTTCGCCCCGAATGAGGGACAAACCAGGCTTAGTAGTTGCGTGACCCTGGGTATATTGCGCTAACCTGTTCTCGGGTTGGTTCATGATGTTTCGGGTCATTCGGTGCTAGGAGGAAGCATATGGCTCAGAAGGTCACCGTTACTTTGGTCGACGACCTCGATGGTTCACAGGCCGAGGAGACCGTGGAGTTCGGCCTGGACGGCGCCACCTACACCATTGACCTGTCCGGCGGCAATGCCGGCCGCTTGCGGGAAGCACTTGAGGAGTACGTCGGACACGCACGCAGAGCTGGTGGTCGCAAGCGTGGGCCCGGCCGGCCGATCGCTGGTCGTCCACCGCGTCCTGCCTCGGCTGATCGGGAACAAAACCAGGCAATCCGCGAATGGGCGCGTAAGCAGGGCATGAAGGTGTCCGACCGGGGGCGTATCCCGGCCGGGGTGCTGGAGTCCTACCACCAGACCAACTGAGCGATTCTCCACCGACACCCACCGACACCCACCGACACCCCCCGAAGCAGCACGGCCCCGGTCCACGCTTACGCGTGAGCCGGGGCCGCGTCGTCCTACTTACTCCGGAGTTCGAAACTCGCCGGTGAATTGCGGGTTGATTTACCGTCCGCATACCCGCGGGCACGTGGCGCACGGCCCCATTCCGTCGCGCAGTACGTAGTGAAAGCAGCAAACCTCGCGTCGGCGGGTCCATCCCTCGGTTGCCGAATCGGGCCGCAGAGTGGACGCGGAAGTGAACGGCGGGAGTACGGACGGCAACACAAGAGCGGCTGCGGCCGCGCCGTCGGCTTCGTTTCCGCAGGACTGCCCGACCCGCCAGCACGCACCGTCCAGCGCGTCGGTGGCCGACGCCCACAGCGCGCGCCTGCCCAGCCGGAGCGGGCCGAGTGCCGGGGTGTCCAGCGCGGCCAGGGCGCCGATGAACCGGGTGGCGTGGGTGGCGTACCGCCCGCGCAGGAGGGCGGCCAGCGAGCCCTCGTCCGGCACGGCGGTCGCCTCGGGCAGTGCGGCACCGGGGTCACCGGCCAGACACGCGAACTCATCGGACAGCAGCGCCACCGCGGCCGGCCGGGGGTCGTCACCGTCGAACCGGACGGCCAGCCCGGCCGCGTCGATGTCGGGCACCCGCCTGCTGGCGTGGAACAGCAGCGCGCCCGCCTTGGCCGGCACGGTCAGGTACCAGGCGAGCAGACAGCCGGCCACGGTCCGGTCCGGTGCCTCGCCGTACTCCTGCCGCAGCCAACCGGCGACCCGCTCCGCCCAGTCGGCCAACCGGGTGGGCTGCGCCAGCAGATCGGCGCAGCGCACCCACGAGGTTGCATCGGTCGGCGGCTGGCCGTATGACAGCCGTAGGTCCCGCTGTGCGGTGTTGGCGTGCCGCACGGAGGCGGCCAGGTCGGAACCCGCGGCCGTGACGGTCGTCACCAAGCGGGCCACCTCTCCTGTCGCCGACGAGCAAGGTTTGCCTTACCTTAGTACCAGGTCCACCCGATCGGCCCAACGGCACGAAGCGCTGTCTGTTCGCGTTGAGCGGACAGGGGCACATCGCCGGAATCCGATCCCTACCCAGTGCGTTTGAGCAGGTGTCACGGTTAGCCCGCGCTCAGGACGATCCGCTGTGTTGCGTACATCGAACTGAGAGCGACAGGGCCTGCGACTACAGTGGTCGTAAGGTGCTGATCCCGCCGCTGGTGGGCTTGGATGGACACAGTTTGGCCCAGACAGCAAGGGACGCCGACGCAGCAGTCAGGGAGTGCGAATGTTCGAGAGGTTCACCGACCGCGCGAGGCGGGTGGTCGTCCTGGCCCAGGAAGAGGCCAGGATGCTCAACCACAACTACATCGGCACCGAACACATCCTCCTGGGCCTGATCCACGAGGGTGAAGGTGTCGCGGCCAAGGCCCTTGAGTCCTTGGGTATCGCCCTGGAAGGCGTCCGGCAACAGGTCGAGGAGATCATCGGCCAGGGCCAGCAGGCGCCCAGTGGGCACATCCCGTTCACTCCTCGGGCCAAGAAGGTGCTGGAGCTGTCGTTGCGCGAAGCGCTGCAGCTCGGCCACAACTACATCGGCACGGAGCACATCCTGCTCGGGCTGATCCGCGAGGGCGAGGGCGTGGCGGCCCAGGTCCTGGTGAAGCTCGGCGCCGACCTCAACCGGGTCCGCCAGCAGGTGCTCCAGTTGCTGTCCGGCTACCAGGGCAAGGAGCCTGCCGAGAGCGCGGGCCGCGGTGAGGGCACCCCGTCCTCGTCCCTGGTGCTCGACCAGTTCGGGCGCAACCTGACCGCCAGCGCGCGGGAGGGCAAGCTCGACCCGGTCATCGGCCGGGAGAAGGAAATCGAGCGGGTCATGCAGGTGCTGTCCCGCCGCACCAAGAACAACCCGGTGCTGATCGGCGAGCCCGGCGTCGGCAAGACCGCCGTCGTCGAGGGGCTCGCGCAGAAGGTCGTCAAGGGTGAGGTCCCGGAGACGCTGAAGGACAAGCAGCTGTACACGCTTGACCTCGGCTCCCTGGTGGCCGGCTCGCGGTACCGCGGTGACTTCGAGGAGCGCCTGAAGAAGGTGCTCAAGGAGATCCGCACCCGCGGCGACATCATCCTGTTCATCGACGAGCTGCACACGCTGGTCGGTGCCGGCGCCGCCGAGGGCGCCATCGACGCCGCGTCGATCCTCAAGCCGATGCTGGCCCGGGGTGAGCTGCAGACCGTCGGCGCGACCACGCTGGACGAGTACCGCAAGTACGTGGAGAAGGACCCGGCCCTGGAGCGCCGGTTCCAGCCCATCCAGGTCGGTGAGCCCTCGCTGGAGCACACCATCGAGATCCTGAAGGGCCTGCGCGACAAGCGGGTGGTGGCGCTCGACCTGGGCAGCCTGGTGGCTGGCGCCAAGTACCG